>NZ_CP080590.1:3587500-3941937 GCF_019504385.1 Devosia salina | reverse complement strand
TTTGAAGCTGGTCAATTGCTCGACGCCCACCGGGCCGCGCGCATGCATCTTGCCCGTGGCAATGCCGATTTCGCCGCCAAAGCCGAATTCGCCGCCATCGGCGAACTGGGTCGAGGCATTGTGCATGAGAATGGCGCTGTCGATCTCATTGAAGAATCTTTCGACCGCCGCGGGGTCCTCGGCAATGATCGCCTCGGTATGGTGGCTCGAATAGTGCTCGATATGGGCAATGGCCGCCTCGACATTGTCGACGATCCTGACCGAAATGATGGCGTCCTCATATTCGGTCTGCCAGTCCTTCTCGGTGGCCTCGTGTGCCTCGGGGATCAGGGACATGACCGTCGCGTCGCCGCGGATTTCACAGCCCTTTGCCACCAGCGCTTCGATGATGGGCTTGAGGTGCGTCGCCACGACATCCTTGTGCACCAAGAGCGTCTCGGCCGCGCCGCAAATGCCGGTGCGCCGCATCTTGGCGTTGAGCGTCACGCTCACCGCCTTTTCGAGGTCGGCGCTCTTGTCGATATAGACATGCACCAGCCCTTCGAGATGGGCAAAGACCGGCACGCGCGCCTCGGCCTGGACGCGGGCCACCAGCGTCTTGCCGCCACGGGGCACGATGACGTCCACATTGCCCTCCAGCCCCTTGAGCATCTCGCCCACGGCGGCCCGGTCGGTGGTGGGCACCAGTTGTACGCATTCGACCGGCAGGCCGGCCAGATGCAGGCCGTCGAGCAGGCAATCGACAATGGCGCGGGAGGAATGGAAACTGTCGCTGCCGCCGCGCAGGATGACGGCATTGCCCGATTTGATGCAGAGCGCGCCGGCATCGGCCGTCACATTGGGCCGGCTTTCAAAGATCACGCCGATGACGCCGAGCGGGGTGCGCACGCGCTCGATATGCAGCCCATTGGGCCGGTCCCACTCGGCAATCACCGTGCCGACGGGATCGGGCAGTTCGGCGATGGTCTTTACGGCCTCGATGATGCCGTCGATGCGCGCATCGGTCAGCAGCAGCCGGTCGAGAAAGGCCTTGGAAATGCCCTTCTCTTCGGCTGCCTGCATGTCGAGCGCATTGGCGGCGAGGATCTTTTTGCGATGCGCATTGATGGCGCCGGCGGCCGTCAGCAGTGCGGTGCGCTTCTGTTCGGGCGTGGCGATCTTGAGCGCATTGGCGCCCTTGCGGGCATTGCGGCCGATCTCGGCCATCAGGCTCGCAATATCGGTCGTGGTGGCTTCAGCCAGGCTCATGGTTGGCCTCTTGTCTCTGCGGTTTGTCGGCGCTGCCGGTCAGTACCAGATTGTCGCGATGCACCAGCTCGGCGCGACTGTCCATGCCCAGGAGTTCGACAATGGTGTCGCTGCGCTTGCCCATGACCAGGCGAGCATCCTCGCTGTCGAGCCCCACCAGGCCGCGGGCGATCTCGCGGCCGTCGGGGTTGATGATGGCGATGGTGTCGCCACGCTCGAACGCGCCGGTGATACGGGTGACGCCAATGGGCAGGAGCGACTTGCCAAGAGCCAGGGCGCGGGCGGCGCCGGCATCGACCTTCACCGTGCCGGCGACGGCCAATGTGCCCATGATCCAGCGTTTTCGAGATTGGGCGCGGGTGGTCGCGGGCTTGAAGAGCGTGTGCAACCCGCCCTCGGTCAGCCGGCGCAGGGGATGGTCTTCTGTGCCCTTGGCGATCACCATGGCCGTGCCCGCCAGCGTCGCGATCTTGCCGGCCTCGACCTTGGTGGTCATGCCGCCGCGCGAGAGATGGCTGGCAGCGCCCCCGGCCATGGCCTCGATGGCGGGCGTGATTGCCTCGACCACGGGAATGTGGGCAGCCGACGGATCCTTGGCCGGTGGCGCGGTATAGAGCCCGTCAATGTCGGAGAGCAGCACCAGCAGGTCTGCCTCGATCATGGTGGCGACGCGGGCCGAAAGGCGGTCATTGTCGCCATAACGGATCTCGGCCGTGGCGACGCTGTCATTCTCGTTGATGATCGGAATGGCGCCGAGACCCAGCAGGGTCTGGATGGTGGTGCGGGCATTGAGATAATAGCGCCGCTCCTCGGTGATATTGGGGGTGATGAGAATCTGCCCGGTGACGATCCCATGCCGGCCCAGGGCCTCGGCCCAGGCCTGCGACAGGGCGATCTGCCCCGCGCTGGCGGCGGCTTGGCTCTGTTCGAGCGTCAGGGCGAGCGCCGACAGCCCCAGAAGGCCGCGCCCCAGTGCAATGGCACCGGACGAAACAATGACGATATCGCGCCCCTCGGCCTTGAGGGCAGCAATATCCTCGGCCAGGCCCGCCAGCCATTGCGCGCGCAGCCTGCCGGCCTTGTCCACAAGCAGGGCCGAGCCGATCTTGATGGTGATGCGGCGATAGGGGGCGAGGGGGTTCTGAACGCTCATCTTGCGGCGAACTCGATCCACTCCCTCCCCCTTGCGGGGAGGGTTGGGGTGGGGGGACAGCTTGCAGGGCGTCGAGCGCGTGACCACCCCCACCCGGCCTCCCCCGTCCAGGGGGAGGAGTTGCATCCAGCGTGCGAAGGCATCAACGCGATCAAGGCGTCCATTTGCCTTCGACCTTTTTCCGCTCGGCCTCGGCCTTCTCGGCCTTTTCCGCATCGAGGATGTTGAGCACGTCGTAGAGCACCTGCTCGACACCCGATCCGGTTGCCCCCGAAACCAGCCGCACCTCGGCCTTGGAGACCTTCTTGAGCGCCTTGACCTTGGCCTTGACCTCTTCGGGCGTCAGCGCGTCGACCTTGTTGAGCACGACGATTTCCGGCTTGTCGGCCAGCACATCGGCATAGGCGGCCAGCTCGTAGCGCACGGCCTGGTAAGTGTGGGCGACGTCTTCATTGGTGCCGTCGATGAGGTGGATCAAGACGCCGCAGCGTTCGATATGGCCCAGAAACCGGTCGCCAATGCCGATGCCTTCGCTTGCCCCCTCGATGAGCCCGGGAATGTCGGCCAAGACGAATTCGCGCTCGCCGATGCGGACCACGCCCAGATTGGGGTGCAGCGTGGTGAAGGGATAGTCGGCGATCTTGGGCTTGGCGGCCGAAACAGCGGCGAGGAAAGTCGACTTGCCGGCATTGGGCTGGCCGACAAGGCCGGCATCGGCAATCAGCTTCAGGCGCAGCCAGATGCCCTTTTCAACGCCCTCCTGGCCCGGATTGGCGCGGCGCGGCGCCTGGTTGGAGCTGGTCTTGAAATAGGCATTGCCGAAGCCGCCATTGCCGCCCTTGAGCAGAACGACACGCTGCCCGACCTCGGTGAAGTCGGCAATGAGCGTTTCCTGGTCTTCCTCGAAGATCTGGGTACCCACGGGCACGCGCAGGATGACATCCTCGCCATCGGCGCCGGTGCGGTTCTTCCCCATGCCGTGCACGCCGGTGCCGGCGCGGAAATGCTGCTGGTAGCGGAAGTCGATCAGCGTGTTGAGGCCATCGGCGCATTCGGCGATCACGTCGCCGCCGCGCCCGCCATTGCCGCCATCGGGGCCGCCGAACTCGACGAATTTTTCGCGCAGGAAGCTGACGGCGCCGGCGCCACCGGAACCCGACTTGATATAGACCTTGGCCTGGTCGAGAAATTTCATGCCTGTCGTGCCTTCCAGCGGCTAGCTCGCCGCGTTTCCGAGCCGCAATGCCGGCGGCCAGGTCTCAAGGAAACGCTCGCGCGTCAATATGGTGTCGATATGCTCCAGCTCGGCGTTCCGCGCAAGGCAGAGCAGGGTGGAGCGGCCCGTCTCGGTAAATCCCAGCCGGTGCTGGATGGCCAGAGACGCCGCGTTGAAGTGGAACACGCCCGAATAGAGGACCTCGGCCCCGGTGCTGGCAAAGTACCAGTTGACGGCGGCCCGGGCGGCTTCGGTCATGATGCCGCGCCCCCAATGCGGCTTGCCCAGCCAATAGCCGATCACTGCGGTATCGCCTGCGGGCTGATAGCCGATATGGCCGACATAGCCGACATCCGCAAGCTCGATGGAGAAATTTGCCTCCTGCGGGGAGAGGTCGGGCCGCTGGGTGCGCAGCCAGGCCCGGGCATCGCTGAGATGATAGGGAAAGGGCACGCGCGCCAGATTGCCCGAAACCTCGATGTCGTTGAGGAATCGCGCGATGGGTTCGGCATCGCCCTGTTGGGGCGGCCGCAGGATCAGCCGGTCGGTGACGAGGGTGGGGGTCATGTTTGCCCCCCGCATTGGTCCAATGCACGACTTTCCCCTCTCCCCCTGTGGCAGAGGGTGGATCGCGCGCAGCGCGAGACGGGTGAGGGGTCCTGAAGAGCCGCGATACTCCTCATCCGCCCTGCGGGCGCCATCCCCCGTAGCGGCAGAAAGGGGCGTCGAGCCGTTTCGATCCGGTCGGCAAGACTGTCTCTCAGGCGCATTGCTTGGACTCCAGGGCCGCCCAGTCGGAGCGGTCGAGACTGGTTAGCACATGTTGCACATTATGCTGCAGGGCATGGGAAAAACGCATGTCCCGACCGGTCTCGCGAAAGCCCAGCTTGGCCTTGACGCGGAGCGAGGCCCGGTTGTCGTGATGGGCGCTCGAGGCGATCGCACCGGCATCGCTATTGGCGAAATGCCAGCCGATCACGGCCCGCGCCGCCTCGGTGACATAGCCGCGTCCCCAATGGGGGCGGGCGATCCAGAAGCCCAGTTCGCTCCCCAGCGCCACGCATCCAATCAGGCCACGGCCTGGCAGATCGACGATGAACATGGCCCTGCCTGGGTCGTCGCCCGGTGCCTGGCGCAACCAGTCGCTGGCCATGGCCAGGGTGAAGGGAAAGGGCAGGGGCGTCAGCCAGCGGGCGACAGCGAAATCGCTGACGCCGAGCGCAAAGCAGGGCGCATCGTCGGGCCGGCCGGGGCGGAGAATGAGGCGTTCGGTGCGGAGCTCGGTCATCTCCCGAACTCCAGCCGCATCTGCATGACCTTGCGCCCGGTGAGGGTGCCGGTGCGGTCGATATCCTCGCCGACGTCGATAAAGCCGAGCTTGCCAAGAACCTTGCGCGACGCATGGTTGTCGAGCAAGGCCCGCGAGCGCAGCCCCGGCGCGCCGGCCGCTCGTGCCGCCGCGACCACGGCCTGGCCTGCCTCGGTGGCAAAGCCCTGGCCCCAGAAGGGCTCGCCCAGCCAGTAGCCCAGTTCCGGCAAGCGGCCGGGCAGCAGGTGCAGGCCGATCGTGCCGATAAAGGCGCCTCGGTGCTCGATGGCCCAGGCGAATTCCTCCGGTCCCCGGGCAATCGTCTCCACGAAGAACCGCCCGTCGCTTTCCCCATAGGGGTGAGGCAGGCGCGACAGCACCGCGTGAATGGCTTTGTTATTGGCCAATACGGCCATTTCGCGAACATGGCCCAGAGCAGGGGTGGCCAGGGCCAGGCGGGCCGTGGCGAGGGTGGCAGGCAGACGATCCTTCAGGGTGCTCATGGGACAGATTTCCAAATACGAAAAGGGGAACCGGCGGACCGGTTCCCCTTGATTTGTCGTGTCTGTCGCCAAACGCGCCGGGGAACTGGTCTCCGGCGGGTTGGTCAGGCCTGCCGGGTTATTCGGCGGCCTCTGCCGGAACGACGGAAACGTGTACTTTGCTGTTCGCGCGGGTGCGGAACGCAACAGTGCCGTCGATCAGCGCAAAAATGGTGTGATCCTTGCCCAGGCCGACGCCGGTGCCCGGAGCCCACTTGGTGCCGCGCTGACGCACGATGATGTTGCCGGCGATGACAGCTTCGCCGCCGAACTTCTTGACGCCGAGACGACGGCCAGCGGTATCACGACCGTTGCGGGATGAACCGCCTGCTTTCTTGTGTGCCATGGTCTAGCTTCCTCTTATTCCTTGTCGGCCTTGGGAGCGGCCTTCTTGGCCGGGGCCTTCTTCGCCGGCTTTTCAGCGGCGGTGTCTTCCTTGGCGGCAGCGGCCTTCTTGGCAGCCGGCTTCTTGGCCGGGGCTTCGGCAGCAGCTTCGGCCTTCGGTGCAGCCTTCTTGGCCGGGGCCTTCTCGGCGACGGCTTCGGTCTTTTCAGCATTGGCAGCAGCCTTGATCGTCGGCTTGGCACCGCCGGTCAGGATCTCGGTGATGCGCACCGTGGTCAGCAGCTGGCGGTGGCCGTTGCGGCGACGCGAATTGTGGCGGCGACGCTTCTTGAAGATGATGACGGTCTTCTGCTTCTTGGTCTCGACCAGCTCGGCCGCAACCAGGGCGCCTTCCACCAGCGGGGCGCCGATGGTGTCGCCAACCATGAGGACCTGGTCGAAGGTGACGATGTCACCGGCCTCGGCCTCGAGCTTTTCGATCTTGATGACGTCGTTGGCAGCAACCTTGTACTGCTTCCCGCCCGTCTTGATAACGGCGAAAGTCATATTCATGCCGATTGGTTTTCCCAACCGGTCCCTATCTGTCGCGCTCTGCGGCGCCGCAGGTTCATGCCAATCCCGCGGGCTTTTCGAATGATGGGGCCGAAGATTTCGGCCGGCAGCCTCGAGCAGCGTTTTCAAACAAAACCAGCGCACCGGACGGACCGGTGCGCAGATTGGGGGCTTATCGGGTCAAAAGGCCCCGGAGTCAAGCGCGGCGGGGCCCGGTTCGAGCCCGGACAGCATTTTCCGTTCAGAATGCGTTCATTAACGCAGTCCAGGACCTAGCCGGGATACCAGTTGCGCAGCCGCACCTCGACCGCAGCGTCGATATCGGTCTCAAGCGGGCTGAGGTCGCTATCGCCATAATGATAGGGGTAAACCACGGCTGGCTTGAAGGTGTTGATCGCCTCCACGGCCTGGTCCACGGTCATCGTATAGGGCAGGTTCATGGGCAGGAAGGCGACGCTAATGTCTTGTAAATCCAGCATATCCTGCGTGGGCTCGGTATCGCCGGCGATATAGACCTGCTTGTCGCCAAAGCTCAGCACATAGCCATTGCCGACGCCGACCGGATGGTAGCGCAAGCGGTCCTCGGTGGTGTTGTGCGCGGCGATGGCGCGGATCGGCAGGTCGAGAATGGTGCCGCTTTCGCCATTGGCGAGCGCGGTGGCATTGGCCTTAAGTCCTTCCGGCAACTTGGAAAAAACATCCCCATTGGTGATGAGCGGCGCGTTTCCGGCAATGGCCTCGAGCGTGGGCACATCGAAATGATCGCCATGTCCATGGGTAATCAGAATAGCGGCGGGCTCGGGCAGCGATGCATAGCGCCCGGCACCGCCAACCGGATCGACATAGATGGCCTTGCCGTCCCATTCGAGCACGAGACTGGCGTGATCGACCGGATGAATCACCAGGTCGCCGGCGCTGGTGGCGAGCGTGTCGGCCATGGGCATCTCCTGCGCGTGGGTGGCGGTTGCGACAAAACTGGCGGCAAAGCCGGCAAAGGGCAAGCCGGCCATGCCGGCGACGACGGTGCGGCGTGTAACCATGGTCAAGTCTCCCTCTTTGTTGATGGCAAGGAGGCTAACGGGGCAATGCGGACGCCGGATGTCCGTGCACGCAAATGTGAGGGCCATGGGGCCTGCGTCCAGCAGCGCGACTTGGGGAAACAGGTGCAACCCCCAAGCATCGCTCCGGGGCGAAACGCGCAAAAGGGGTGTTGCAGGCGCGGTTGGGCTATGTCATAAGCCCCGCCGTATCGACCAGCCGCGTCCGTTTCCGGGCGCTTTCGATCTCGCGGAGAGATGGCAGAGCGGTTGAATGCACCGCACTCGAAATGCGGCATAGGGGCAACTCTATCGGGGGTTCGAATCCCTCTCTCTCCGCCACTCCTAAGTCATTGAAATTGCTAGGGTAGAATCCGAATCTGAGAACGGATTCTGTCACAGCATCCCGTCACAGCGACGGGAGTGTTTGTTCCTTGCTTGGTCCTACATCATCCTTGGTTCACCGGCGGGGTCCGGTCCTCTGGTTCCGCAAGGCGGTGCCGGCGGACCTGATCGATCGCCTTGGACGGTCGGACATCCGCAGGTCATTGCGTACATGCAATATGCGGGTGGCCCGGCGGAGAGCCTGGGCTTTGACATTGGTCGTAGAGGATGCATTTGCTGTATTGCGCGACGCGGGGCTTTCGCCCGGCGCCCGCAGCGCATTGAGCGCCGTCCTGGACAGCGTCATGAATGACCTGGACCGCACGGGCCAGCAATGGTCGCAAAGGCTGCGATACAAGGCCCTGCTGGAAAGCCTCGACACTAGGCCATCAGATGACGCCCTCAAGGCCGAAGCGTCGTCTGACGAACTGATTGGTCAACTCGCCATCCCGACGAACCTTCCGGTTCCGCAACCCTCGCCGGCGGCGCCTCTGGCGGATCAATCCTCTACTGACCTTGCACAGACGGTAATGAGCGCTATCCGCCTCGCGAGCCTCCACCCGGACGCCAATAAGCCGCTGACCAGCTTTCTGCCGGACTACCTGGCGGGACTTCGCAGGAAGGGCCGCGGCGAACAATATCTGAGCGAAATTGGCACCAAGGTACGCATCTTTGTCTGCACGATCGGCGACAAGCCTGTGCACGAATATGGCAAGACCGATCTATTGCACTATCGTGACCTCATCGATCAGATGCCGTTCGATGCGATCAAGCACCTCAAGACCGACGATCCGGTCAAGGCAATCGCGCTGAATAAGGAGCGCGCCCAACCACTGCCGCCGATCAGCCCGACCACGGTCAACAGCAAGTATTTGACTGTCATCCGGGGGCTATTCGGCCATCTGGTCCACAAGGGTATCCTGGCCACCAACCCGGTCACCGGGGTGAATTCGGAGCAGGTCGTTGACGGCGAGGACCTGCTTGACGTCGAGATCCGACTTCCCTTTACCGCGGATATGGAAGCGGCGATCTTCCGCGAGGCCAGCAAAAAGCCGAAATATTCAGCGGATTATTGGTGGCCCCGGGTCAATTGCCGGCAGGGCTTGCGATTGCAGGAGTTCACGCAGCTGTGCGTGTCCGATTTCCGCATGCTGCATGGTCGCATGTGCATCGATCTGCTGCACTTCGACTTCGACGGCGACCCGTTTCACGCCATCCGCAAGACAGAGTTGCGGCTCAAGTCCTCCGCCGCGCGCCGCATCTTTCCTCTTGCGCGAGAGGTGATCGATGACGGCATTTTGGATCTCATTGAACGACGCCGGCGTCAGGACGGTCCAAATGCCCGGCTGTTCCCCAAGGAGAAGCCTGATCGCTTCGGCAATACGTCATCGGCGCTGTCCAAGCGCGCCAACCGCGTAGTGCGCAGCGTGACCAGTGACGCGCGCTACGTCGCCTACAGCGCCCGGCACCTGTTTGCGCAGCGGTGTGACGAGGCCGGCATCCCCATTGCGATCCGGAACATGTTCATGGGTCATGAGCCTGAGGATACCGAGGAGACTAAACAACGTAAGCGGCTACGCGGTCGGCACGTCAGTGCACGCTATGGGTCGCCGCTGCCGACGGCGGAGGATTTCGCCTGGTTCGACAAGATTAAGTTCAGCACCAGCTGACATGCACGCCCCCCGACGTTAGGCCCTTGGCAAATGTTGTTCCTTGCCAGGGAGGCGGTGATGGTTCGTCCATTCCGGCCGTGTCGGGCCGGAACCTTTTTCACCGGAGATGAACATTGGGCGAGCATATATCGGACGGAGACGGCAAAGAGGCAGATTCGGTTCCTGAGCTCCTTGCATTGAGAGAAAAACTGGCCCGACTGGTGGCGGACGATTTTGAGGCTGTCATCAGTTTTAAGATGCCCGCACCGGCCGGGTCGACCAAGGCAGCCGAGGCCCATCGGAAGCGGACGGCGCAGTACAAAACCACGCAGTTGCTGGCTCTTGCCCCGGACTCACAGGCCATCGCACAGGCCTGCTCCTATCTTGTGTTGCGGTCCCTGAGCTCGAAAAGCAAGGTGGCCCTGGAACTGCTCGAGCGCCTTGTCGGCATTTTGGCTGCAGCGGGCTATGAGCGTCTTGAAACAGAAGCCGCAATTGACCGGCTTCTGATCGACCTCGATCGTCGCCAGGCAATGTGGCAACGCAGCCAGATTCGCAGGCTTGCGTCGGCACTGGCAGCGGCCATACGCGGACTGAAGTAGCCCGGAAGCTGCTCGTGCGACGCCTGTGCATCGCACCGGGTGCGTCACCCGGTGCGATGGAGTAACGTAGGTGCCGAGCATCACTATGTCACCGGGTGATACCCGAGCGGCCTCAATCAACTATGGGGAACCATTTGTTGCTGGCGAGCCAAAGAGCGTGAGCTGCCGTCAGCTTCGATGCCTTCTGTTGGACGTCTGCAAGCCGTGACAGCAGCGACCGCCTATTGGTATCTGCAGTTTGGTTGCGACGTCGTCGGTCGAAGATGGTGGGCTGGGTGTTCCACCGAGAGTTTGTTCCTTGCCAGGCCTTGCCGCAGTTTCGGTCCATGACCGACCCCAACTTCAACATTGTCAGGCCTGCGGCGCCGGAGACTAAGGCAGAGCTCGATGTATCCGACATCTGGCGGCGCGCCGACGCGGCGAATCCGGCGCATCCCTTTCTGGCGCGATATGCGCTGCCACCGCAGCACCTACGCCAGATCGGCGATCATCTGGTCGCGCCGCTGACCACCCGAGGCGGGTCGCTGGTTGGTTTGCGGCTCGTCGATCCTCACGGAGCCGAGGATGCTTATCCCGCAGTGGCGGATCATGCCTGCTTCGTTCTGGAGCATGACGCTCCCACGAGGACGATCATTGTTCAGGGTTCAGTTGCGGATGCGCTTGCTATTCATGCGTCTACCGATGCGCGGGTCCTCCTTGTATCGTCCGCGACCGACGCGCTGAAGCTGCATGCCCAGCTATCGGCCGACCGCCCCGCCAGACCGCTCGTTGTGGCGTTTTCCTCAGGCGACGTGGCGGCCGCTTTGGCGCCCGTCGGAGAGCGACTCGTCTTCGGACTGGTCCCACCGCCGGGTCCCACATGGGCCGAGCTTTATGCGCACCGTGGTCCCGCAGGCGTAGCCTCATGGCTGGACGATCCCGCCATCATATTTGGTGGCGTTGCCATGCCGGATTATCTGGCTGTTCGCGCGTCCGGCCTATGGATCTGCCTGGAGGATCGATGCTCGTCACGAATCGGCGGTGCCGTTGTCGCCATTGCCCTCGCACATGACGAGAACAAACAGAACTGGCAACGCGTGCTCTATATGCGCGACCGGGACGGTAGTGATCGTCATCTTTTCGTGCCTGAGCAGCTGTTCTGGCAGAACCCGAACAGGGTGGCCGGCACCCTCATCAATGCCGGCTTCGATCTTGGCACCGGCTGTGCGGAGCAGCTTGTTCGCCAGCTGGTGCAGACATCGGTCGAAAAGCGCCTTGTCGTGGTGGCCCGTCCGGGCTGGCATCGTGAGCATTATGTCAAACCAGATGGTACGATCGGACCGCGCTCGTCCCGTGTCCCGGTTCTGGCCGGATCAGTTGGAACAGCGCCAGCAATATCGGCTGAGCGACTGGAGCTGTGGCGACGTACGGTCGGCAGGTATGCGGAAGGCAATAGTCGCCTCACCGCGGCGTTAGGGATTGCGTTGGGCGGGATCGCAATCGGGCTTTTCGACGGCCAGCTTGGCATTGGACTTCACCTGAATGGCCTGTCGAGCCTGGGCAAAACCACCGCGCTCCGGGTTGCGGCATCGGTTTTTGGACCTGCGCATACGGAGGTAAGGTCCTGGAGTGCTACGGATAGCGGCCTCGAGGTCCTGGCGGTCCGCCACCATCACCGCTGCCTGATCCTCGACGAACTCGCTCAGATCAGGCCTGACGCTGCGGCTCAGGCCGCCTATCTCCTGGCAAACGGATCGGGCCGGCAGCGGGCGAATGGTGGCGGACGTGCGCGGCCAGCCGAGCATTGGAAATTGACCTTTCTGTCGAGTGGCGAAATCTCGCTTGAGGAAAAAGTGGCGGAACGATCGGGGGCGCCTCAGGTGCGCGAAGGGCAGGCAGTGAGGCTGATCGACCTGCCGGCCGATGCCGGCTGTGGCCACGGCATCTACGAGGACCTGCACGGTTTTGCCGACGGCGCCGCACTATCCGATGCCCTCAACCAGGCGACGGAGCAGAGCATGGGCGACATCGCGGATGAATTTGCCGGAGCCATAGCAAACGATATCGAACAGACTCGCGCTTTCCTGCGCACAGAGCAGGAGCGCTTCGTCCGCAGCAGTCTCCCCGATGAGGCGGACGGCATCGTCAGAAGGGTATACTCGAGTTTGGGGTTTCTGGCCGCCGCCGCCGAGCTTGCGACGCGAAAAGGGATCTTGCCGTGGAGGCCAGGAAGCGGCCATGCCGACATCGGTGTTTGCGCACATGCATGGTTCTCGGCCTGGCGGTTGCGGTCAGGGATGAACCGCCCCCATGCGCTTACGCAGGCATGGCTTGCGGAGAACATCGCTCGCCTGACACCATGGGAACTGGCGGCGCGCGACGTTGATGAGCCTGGCTACTATTGCCACGCACGAAACGTCGTCTACCTGAAAGCCGCTGGCTGGCGAGATCTCTGTGGGGACCTCAGTTCCGCATACATGCAGGCGGCCTTGAAAGAAGCTGGGGTTGTTCGGTACACGACCGCTCGTCCACCCCGCGGCAAGCCAGGGAAATTCTACATCATTGATGCTGCTACTTTGGGTGATGGAAGCAGCGAAGGTAACAACAGTAAAAATCCCGGATAGGCGCCCTGTGTGCGCGGGCATCCCGAGGCGATGTTACCATTGTTACCTCGTTACTCGTGACCATTCGGCAGGAAGGGGGCCGAAAGTGGACTTGCAGGTTTTGGGACAGTGGCCAGGTGTTGTCGTCGTTCCGGCCCCCTGCATTTCGGCTTGCGCTTGCACCAGGCTATAGGGGGACGGTCGGATCGAAACCCCATAAGCGTTCGGGACCGGAGACATTGTCGTTCCGGCCCCGATTGCTGAACTAGAGCGCAGAAGCCATTTGTAGCGCGGGCTTTCCCGTTCTGGCAGGTTCGACGTCTATACGTTGACCGGTAATGCGGTCGAAAAGGTGCAGGTCGGACTGCTTGAACACCAGCTTGACTGCGCGGCCTTCATAAGGCTCGTCGCCCGGAGGCAGAACCACGGCGATCTCGGTGTTCTTGACGGTGCAATACGCGATGCGCGAACCGCCCAATTCCTCGACCAAGTCGACGGTTGCCGCAATACCGTCGATCCCATCGGGCGCGAAGGTGACAGCCTCCGGGCGGACGCCAACCGTCAGCGGCGTACCCTCTGGGAGCCCGGCAAGACGCAGGACCGGGCGGCAGGTGGCGTCGATGGATACCTGGCCGTCGGTTCCCATGGTTGCTTCCATCAGGTTCATCGCAGGTGACCCCATGAACCCCGCGACAAAGACCGATGCCGGCTGGCGATAGACTTCGGACGGCGTGCCGACCTGCTCGATGCGACCGGCATTCATGACGATCAGCATGTCGGCCAGGGTCATGGCCTCCACCTGGTCATGAGTCACGAAGATCGAGGTGGCATTCAGGCGCTTGTGCAGCCGCTTGATCTCGATGCGCATTTGCACGCGCAGCAGCGCGTCGAGGTTGGAGAGCGGCTCGTCGAACAAAAAAACCTCCGGCTCGCGCACAATGGCGCGGCCCATGGCCACGCGCTGGCGCTGGCCACCCGAAAGCTGGGCCGGGCGGCGGTCCAGATATTCGGTGAGGTTGAGGATCGCGGCGGCCTCTTCCACGCGCTTGTCGCGCTCGGCAGCCGGCATTTTCGCGATCTTGAGCGGATAGCCGATATTCTGGCGCACGCTCATATGCGGGTAGAGCGCATAATTCTGGAACACCATGGCGCAGCCGCGATCGGCCGGGTCGATGTCATTCATCGTGACGCCACCGATGGAGAGGTTCCCCTCGGTAATGTCTTCGAGCCCCGCAATCATGCGCAGCAGGGTGGACTTGCCGCAGCCCGAGGGGCCGACCATGACGACAAAGCTGCCATCGGGAATGGTCACGTCCACGCCATGCAGAACCTGCTTGGCGTCATAGGTCTTCTTGAGGTGCTTGAGAACGAGCTCAGCCATCAGACATCTCCCATCAGGCGGTGGCGCAGGCGGTCAATGGTGTCGGCCGACAGGCCGATCTTTTCGAGATAGGTGACGGCTGAGCCGTGGTTTTTCTCGATATAGGCAATGGTCTCGATCATGGTCGACGGTTCGGACGCCAGCAGCGGACGGAAGTGATCGACATTGGCGCCCTGCGCGGCGGCATGGGCGGTCATTTCCTCGATCATTGGAGCGATCATCTCTGCGGTGAGCGCATAATCGTCGACGATGAGTCCTGCCTCGACATTGGCAATCGCCAGCAAGAGGGCCGAGACGATGCCCGTGCGGTCCTTGCCGGCGGTGCAGTGGTAGAGAACCGTGCCCTGGGGTGCATCGGCGATGATGGTCAATACCTCGGCAATGGCGGCCTGCCGGGTCTCGAGCGCCAGGATGTAGAGCTCGAGCAGCAGGTCTTGGCCCGGCTTGGGCGTCGGGGCCAGAGACTCGAATAGCGAGACATTGTGGTAGCGCACGGCCGGATTGGCGTGGAACGGGTTGGGCTGGGTGGCCAGCTCCCCAGGATGGCGCAGGTCGATGACCGTGGCAACGCCGGCTTCGACCAGGGCATCCATGCCCTCGGCGTCGAGGCGGTGCAGGCCATCGGCCCGCAGGATGCGGCGCCAGCGGGTTTCGCCGGCCGGCGTGCCATAGCCGCCCAGATCGCGGACATTGAAGGTGCCTTTGACGGGCAGGTGGCGGGTGAAGGTAGCGTTCATTCAGCGAATTCCTGATTTCATGAAGGACTGGATGACCTGGCGCTGCAGCACGATGTAGATGACCAGAACCGGCAGGCTGGCCATGGTCGAGGCAGCCATCAGCGGCCCCCACTGGTTGCCTTCGGAGGACATGAACATCTGGATACCGATCTGGATGACGCTGTTGTCCGCGGTGCGGGTGAGCAGCAGGGGCCAGAAATACTCGTTCCAGGTCGAGATGAAGATGAGAATGGCGAGCGAGGCGAGGGTGCCGCGCAGGTTGGGCGTCATGACTTCCCACAGGATGCGCCAGTTGCCGGCTCCATCCATGCGGGCGGCTTCCACCACTTCCTTGGGAAAGCTGCGCATGGCCTGGGCCAGGAGCAGGATGGCGAGGGCGGATGCCAGGTTGGGCAGAACCAGCGCGGCGAGCGTGTCGAGAAGGCCCATCTGGGCGATCAGCAGGTAGTTGGGGATCATCACCACCTGGAACGGCACCAGCCAGGTGAGGGCCACGGCGGTGTAGATCAGCTTGTCGCCGGGGAATTTCCAGCGGGCAAAGGCATAGGCTGCGAGCAGGCCCGTGCCCAGCTGCACCACCGTGGTCAGCACCGAAACCACCAGCGTGTTGATCAGCATGCGCAGGATCGGAATGCTGTCCAGCGCATAGGCATAGTTTTCGAGCGACATGGTCGTGGGCCACAGGCTCGTCTCGAAAATGGCATTGGCCGGGCGGAACGAGGTCGCCAGCATCCAGTAGACCGGAAACAGGCAGAAGATCGACAGCAGCACCATGACCAGATGGCCGGCAGCACTGTTGACGCCGATCCCTTCGGCGGCCTTGCGGCGGAGGGGACGCGCCGCAATCAGCGGCACCTTGAGAGCTTCAGTTGTCATGGAAGGAATACCTGTCGATGAGGCGGAACAGCACGAAGGCCAGGGCGCCAAAGCCGAGGAACAG
This sequence comes from Devosia salina, assembly GCF_019504385.1. Classification (NCBI taxonomy): domain Bacteria; kingdom Pseudomonadati; phylum Pseudomonadota; class Alphaproteobacteria; order Hyphomicrobiales; family Devosiaceae; genus Devosia; species Devosia salina. The sequence continues at coordinate 3,926,257 of NZ_CP080590.1, read as the reverse complement.
GATGACCGCTGCGGCCGAGCCCCAGCCGACCGACATGGTCGAGAAGCCAAAGTCCCACAGCAAATAATAGATATTGGTGGTCGCCCCGAGCGGGCCGCCGCCGGTCAGCACATTGATATAGCCAAAGCTCCACTGGGCGCCGAGCAGGATGGTCATCATCACGAGGAACAGCGTCGTCGAGCTCAGCAGCGGCAGACGGATGTCGCGGATGATTTCCCACTTGCTGGCCCCATCCATGCGGGCCGCTTCGATAAGAGCCGGATTGATATTGGCATTGGCCGCCGAAAGGATCAGCGTCGAAAAGCCGATGAGCTTCCAGCCGGTAATGGCAATGATCGTCCAGATGGCGATCCGCGGATCGGTGAGGAACTTGATGGGTTCGGCTCCGAAAAAGCCGATCAGTTCATTGACCATGCCGTAATTGGGGTCGAGCAGCCAGCGCCACACGGCGGCGGCCACCACCGGAGCAATGATCATCGGCACGAAGATGATGGCCCGGTAGATATTGCGCCAGCGCGGCGACAGGTCATGCGTGTAGATGGCGAGAGCCAGCGGGATCAGCACAGCCAGGGGCAGCAGGCCCAGCACATAGACGCCGGTATTGCGCAGCGCCTGCCAGAATTTGGGCAGAGCAAAGATGCGCTGGTAATTGTCCCAGCCCACAAAGGTCTGGGGCGAGGTCGGCAGCATGTTCCACTGGAAAAAGCTCAGGCGGAACGCGTCCACCAGCGGCCAGTAGATCCAGACGACGAGAGTTATGATGGCCGGAGCCATGTAGAGCCAGGGCGACCAGCGGGGCTGGGCAATCCGTCGCCGCTGGACTGGGGCGGGTGCAGCTATGGCCATGTCACGCTCCAAGATTGAGGGAAGGGATGGCCCGCCCAAGAGGGCGAGCCGAAAAGCCTGAGGTCTATTCCGCGGCTTCGGTTTCGTAGAAGTCGTGCGCCTTGGCGACGAGCTCCTGGAAGGTCATGTCGCTGACCAGCTTGCGTTCTTCGGGGCGCGGCATGAAAGCCACGGTGAGGCCCCAGGAGCGGATCGTGCCCACGGCAATCGAGGCGCCCGAAGTCTGGCAGAGGCGACCCTTTTCGAGCTTGATCGGGTCGATCCAGTCGTGCTGGCCGCCCGTCATGATCAGCGGAATGCCATGCCAGTTCGACACGCGATCGTGGTGCAGGTGGCCGCAGAGAATGCCCAGAATGTCGGTGCGACCCTGGAGCACTTCGCGCAGGGCGATCGTGTCCTTGAGGGTCATGCCCTGCCATTCGGAAGCCGGATCTTCGTCCAGCATCAGCGGGTGATGCATGACGATCAGCTTCGGCACGCCGGCATGGTCGGCGAGGCGACCGCGGAACCAGTCGAGCTGGCCGGGTTCAAGCGCGCCATGGCCCTGCATCGGGATCGAGGTGTCGAGCACGATGATGTGGGTGCCGGCAATGACCGTGTCGTAGTCGTAAGGCGCATCGGCATTCTCGGTTTGGTCGAGCATGACCTTGTAGAAGGGCGCGCGGCTGTCGTGATTGCCCAGGGCCAGCAGCATCGGGATCGGCAGCGCGGCTTCATCCAGCAGGCGCTTGAGTTCTTCAAAGGCCGGCTCGGTGCCGCGATTGGTCAGGTCGCCGCTGACGACGATGAAATCGGGGGCCGGATCATAGGTCTTGATGTCGGCCAGCACCTTGGCCAGCGTCGCGCTGGTATCGGTGCTGAGGAAAGCGTCCGGCACGCCCGGCTGGGCAATGTGCAGGTCGGTGAGATGCAGGAAAGTCGTGTGCCGCGTCATGTCTGTCTCCTGAAACTGGGAAGGTGACGCCGCCCGGAAAAGAGGCGGGGCGGCGCCATGCGTGTTGATCAGGGCATCAGCGCCTGGGCATTGGCCTGGGCGTCGGCCAGCGTGGCCTCGACATCGGCGCCGCCGAAGATCGCCATTTCCATGCCGTCCATCATGGTCTTCATGATCTGGCGATAGTTCGGGCCCGGCAGCGGGTCCCAGGGTTCGAGACGATCAAGCTGTTCCAGGTTCGGCTGTACCAGCGGATGCTCGGCAATCCAGTCCTTGAGGTAAGCCGGATCATCAACGATGGCCGGACGCAGCGGCAGGTAGCCGATTTCCGAGGTGATGATGGTGTAGCCGTGCTCCGAGGTCAGGAACTTCATCAGTTCCCAGGCGGCGCGCTGCTTGAGCGGGTCAGCCGTGTGGATGGTCAGGGCCGAGCCCGAATTGTTCGGGCGGGTCGGCTTGTCGCCAAAGCGCGGCATGGTCGTCGCGCGAAGATCGTAATTGTCCTTGGCACCGGCGACCAGGGCCCCCTGAAGGGCCGAGGTCTGAAGATACATGCCCAGCTTTCCGGCAGACATGCCTTCCAGGGCGCCTGCGAAGTCATAGTTCTCAAGGGCGCCGGCGTCATACATGTCGCGCAGCATCTTGACGGCTTCGATTGCTTCGGGTTGGGCGAAATTGAGCGTCGTGCGATCGCGCGAAATCACTTCGCCATTGTTGGAGCGGATGACGCCCTGAAGCATCCAGTCCGAGCCGCCAGATCCGATGCCGGCGACACCGGCGGTGAAGCCTTCTGCGGCAGTCGCCGATTCGATGGCCAGCGCGGCTTCCTTCACCTGCTCCCAGGTCTGGGGCGGGTTGTTGGGATCAAGGCCGGCGGCCGCAAACAGGTCCGCATTGTAGAACAGCACCGGGGTCGAGAACGTATAGGCCAGGCCATAGGTCTTGCCATTGAGTACGCCCAGCTGGGTGCCATTGGGATGCATGCCCTCGAGATGGGTTGCCAGTTCACTGTGCGTGGTGATGTCTTCCAGCGCCTGGGCGCCGAAATTTTCAACTGCGAAATCGAGATCGCTGAACACGGTCTGGACCAGGTCGACTGGCAGGCCGGCCGCCATGTCAGCCTGAATGCGGCTGCCATCGGTGCCCGAGTAGGGCACGCCTTCCACGGTCACGTTCGGGTTGGCGGCCATGAAGTCAGCGATCATCTGACGGGTGGCATCCGCGCCGTTGTTGGAGGCAGACAGGTTGTAATTGTAGAAGGTGATGGTGACCGGCTGGTCGATGGCCGGAGCCATCTGGGCCAGTACAGGGGTCGATACGGTCAGAGTCAGCGCCATGGCGCCGAGCAGGAAGGACTTGCGGTTCATCGCAGTTCTCCGGGTTGGGGAAGGGTGAGGGGCATCCCGTGGGATGCCCCGGGAAATCAGGGCATCAGGGCCTGTGCATTGGCCTGGGCGTCGGCAAGCGTCGCTTCGACATCGGTCCCGCCGAACACGGCCATTTCGGCAGCGTCCATCATCATCTTGACGATCTGCGCATAATTGGCGCCGGGCATCGCATCCCAGGGCTCAAGCCGCGACAACTGCTCGAGATTGGGGGCGATCAGCGGGTGATCCTTGATCCACTCGCCCAGATATTCCGGGTCATCGACAATGTCGGTGCGCAGCGGCAGGTAGCCGATTTCCGACGTGATGACGGTGTAGCCATGCTTGGAGGTCAGGAACTTCATGAATTCCCAGCTGGCGCGCTGCTTGATCGGGTCCTGGCTGAGAATGACCAGCGCCGAGCCCGAATTGTTCGGACGGGTCGGCTTGTCACCAAAGCGCGGCATCGGGGCGGCGCGCAGGTCGAAATTGCCTTCGGCGCCCTTCACGAGGAAAGCCTGAATGGCCGAAGTCTGCAGATACATGCCGAGCTTGCCGCTCGCCATGTTCTCCATGGCACCCGTCACGTCGACATTATCATAGGCGCCGCTCTCGTAGAGATCCTTGAGCATGGCGACAGCTTCAACGGCGGCCGGTTCGGCAAAGGTCAGGGCCGTGCGGTCTTCCGAGATCACCGAGCCATTGTTCGAGCGAACAACGCCCTGGAACAGCCAGTCAGCGGCGCTGGGGCCAAAAATGCCGGCGGTAAAGCCGGGATTGCCGGTCTTGTCCTTGATGGCGAGCGATGCGGTCTTGATCTCGTCCCAGGTCTGGGGCGGATTGTTCGGATCAAGGCCGGCAGCCGCGAACAGGTCGGCATTGTAGAACAGCACCGGGGTCGAGAACGTATAGGCCAGGCCATAGGTCTTGTCGTCGAGCACGCCGAGCTTCAGCCCATTGGGGCTCATGCCTTCCATGTGTCCGGCGATTTCGTCGGCCGGGAACAGGTCTTCCAGCGCCTTGGCGCCGTAATTTCCGCGCGCATAGTCGAGCGAGTTGAAGCCAAGCTGCACCAGGTCAACCGACATCCCGGCGGCAAGGTCCGCCTGCAGGCGGGCATTGCCCTCGGCCGCGCCATAGGGCACGCCTTCAACGGTCACATTGGGGTTGGCGGCCATGAATTCGGCCATCAGACGCTCGGTGGCATCCTTGCCATTGCCGGCGCTGGCCAGGTTGTAGTTGTAAAACGTAATGGTCACCGGTGCATCGACGCTGGCCGGAATGGACTGGGCCAGGACAGGCGCCGAGATCGAGAGCGCAAGCGCGCCCAGCAGGAAAGACTTGCGGTTCATCGCAGTTCTCCGGGGAGGAATCGGGGAGGCGGGCTCCCCGCAGGGAGCCCGGACTGTTTCTGGGGGCTACTCGGCAGCGACGAGGCTGGCTTCGTACTTCTTGAGCATTTCGGCGAAGTCGGCGAAGCGGAAGCTCATGATTTCCTTGGGGTCCTTGCGCAGCGGCGCGAAGGTAATGGTCAGGCCGGAGGGACGCAGCGTGCCGATGGCGAAGGACGCGCCTTCATAGCCACGCAGACCTTCATGCAGCCAGAGCACGTCGGTGGCGGCGTGCTGGCCAATGCCGACGACAACCGGGATGCCGTACCAGTTGGAAACGCGATCGTAGTGGATGTGGCCCGAGAGGATGCCGATGACATTCTTGCCTTCGACGGCCTGACGCAGCGACTCGGTGTCGGCGATGGAGAGGGATTCCCATTCCATCTGCGGATTGTCATCAAGTGCCGGGGCGTGATGCATGACCAGCAGCTTGGGCAGGTCGGCATGGTTGTCGAGCTCGGACTTCAGCCACTCGAGCTGGCCGGGTTCGAAGGAGCCACCGACCTTGTTGGGAGCGGAGGAGTCGAGGGTGATGATATGGATGCCGTCGATGACCTGGGCGTGGTCATAGGGGGCCATGGCATGATCGGTCTTGCCGAGCATGGCGGGGTAGAAGCCTTCGCGCTTGTCGTGGTTGCCGAGGGCAAAAAGCACCGGCATGGTCAGCTCGGCTTCGGCAAAGATCGCCTTGAGCGTTTCATAGCTGGCTTCGTCGCCACGATTGGTCAGGTCGCCGCTGGCAACGATGAACTTGGGCTGCGGCACGAGCTTCTTCACATCGGCCAGGATGGCCGCGAGTGTGGTGTTGGTGTCGGAATGCAGGTGGTCATCCTGCACATTCGGGTCGCCCACATGCAGGTCGGTGAGATGAACGAAAGTGACGAGGTCGGACATGGCGCTCTCCTGAGTCTTTAGAGCCAGATCAATGGCTTCTGAAACTTTTTTGATCCCGCGACCTAATTTGGGACTTTTCCCTCTTGCGCCGGAACGGATGCCTAGCTAGCGTTCCAACATGACAGGTGAATGAAGGTTCATTCAGTTTATGGACGTTACCCCCGACAAGCGCGAACGCATTATCGCCGCCGCATCAAGACTGATCGTGAAAAACGGATTGCACTGCTCCATGGCGGCGATTGCCGAGGAAGCGGGCGTAGCCACTGGGTCGCTCTACAATTATTTCGATTCCAAGGAAGCGCTGGTGCTCGGCGTCTATGGGCGCATGGCCGAGCAGATGACCGAAAGCCTGTCGGTGCAGCCTGATCCGGCCAAGACACCGGCCGAGCGCATGCAGGTCTATATAGCCGACTATGTGGACTTCATCTGGTCCGATCCGCAGCGCGCACGGTTGTTCGACTACCTCGAAAACAATCCGCTCATCACTTGGGCCGACGCCAAGACGATCTTTGGCGCCTTTGTCGACTATGCGATCGATCTGATCGCTGCCGGGCAGGAGAGCGGAGACTTCCGGCCCGGTTCGCCCACCATGATGGCCAGCTTCATCCGCGGCGCCATTCGAAACACACTCAAACGCCGACGGCTCAGTGCTGAACCGCTGTCAGATGCCGAGCGGCTTTTAGTTATCGAGATGTGTTGGGCGGCCATCGCCGCATGACGGGATGAATGCACCACGTAGACCACACCCGTGTCTATGCCCGCGAGGTCATCAAGTGCTCGCTGGAGCTTTCAGCGACGGCCGTCATCCTGGTGCACAACCATCCCTCGAGCGACCCGACGCGCGGCAAGTTCGGTTCAGCATCCCTTCGCACGGCTCGGGCTGCTTGCAGTCTTGTGACGCAGAATGCGCCAAGTATCGGTTCAAGCGGAATGTCGGCTTTCGGCCTATCGACAAGGTGCAGCGAATGACCGAGTTGGGGCGCGTTGCGGACAGCGTGAGGTCACCTTCGCTCACCTCCCCTCTGTACTGCTAGCAAGCTGCAACGATCGCAAGCTAGCAAGACGGCAAGCTAGCGCGCGATCGGACTACGAGTCCGCCTGCAGCTTGGCGAGGAGGTCGCCCACGGCCTCATCGAGAAGGCCCTGCAAGTTCGTCCGGCGGTCGAGAGCGAGGCGGTGCAGCATGTCGCGCCTTTCGCGGGACAGCCGGTAGCAGATCTGAGCGCGTGCTTCGGTCTCTTCTACCAGGTCAGGCGCGATTGCGGTTGCGCGGAGGGACGATTTCGGCGGCGTGTTCATCGGCAGTTACCTCTTCCACTTGCAAATGGCCGACCACAGGCGTTCGTAGTCAGTACGGGCCGGGGCATCGGCGGACAGGTCGGCAATGGTCATGCCGCGATGGATCAACTCCGGGTAGGCGAGGCGGTGGGTGATCTGGTGACGCCAAAGAGTCGCGCCCGCGGATTTGAGGCGCTCGCGCGCGATACGGACAGCAGGGGACTCCATATCAAGGCGCAGAGGTGGCGCGGCGGTGAGCGCGACCAATGGCGTTGTATGGGCGTTCTTCAGGACGTGCACCCACTCCAGAGCCAAAGAGATATCGAAGAGAAACGGACGGGCGCAGATCAGCGACATACCGGCCCTCTGGGCAATGGCGGTGGAGCCGCTGTAGCGGGCCGGTGGATTATCGATAAGCACCACGTCGTAGCGTGTTTTGGCCCGATCCAGCAGCGCGGCAACTGCGCCAACTTCGGTGCTGTGCACGGCAAAGGGAGGATTCGCGCTCACCGCATGCCATTCGCTGGCCGAACGCTGCGGGTCAGCGTCGAGGACTATGGCGCGGCGGCCCTCGGCGGTCGCCAGGCTCGCCAGGGCAAGTGCAGTCGATGTTTTGCCCGAACCGCCCTTACCCCAGAGCGCAAGGACAATGGAACTAGTGCTTTTGGTCATGGTCATCCTTTCCTCGGCAATGTCGGAGGAAGCCTGGCAAGGAACAAATGCTCGACGCACCGGCATGCGGGCTTGCTATCAATCGAGCATGCTCGCTTGATCGCTTTGGGGCTGGTATCCGAGCCTGGGGCCGAGCCGATAATAGCGGCTGATGGTTCGCGCCCACCCGGCCTGTTCATCGGCTGCAAGAACCGCGGAGGTGGTAATGCAGCCGTCCTGCAGCAGGGGATGGCTGCTAACGAAGCCGACCAGGCGGAACAATCCGCCGGGCAGGGGCTGGACGGCCCAGCCAGTCAGGAGCGGTGCGTCGGCCAGTTCCGCCGCGCCGGGTACAATCCCGGCCTTGATGCGCTCCGCCTCACGCAACCCGGCCGCGATGGTTTCCTTGGACAAGAGACTCATGACCACCTCCGGCGCTTGTGGTCCGGACAGCGCGTGCTCCACCAGCGATTCCAGCTCTGCAGCGATCCGGGGGCGCCGCAAGCTTCGCAGACATGCCCGGAAAGATGTTCTGCAGCGGCGATGATCGCATCACCGGTTTCAGGCAGGTCGCCAGACCAGTAAAACCGCAATGTCGCGTATTTCTCCTTGACCTGATCCGACCGCCAGGAGTGGTCTGGCGCGATCTCGTCCAGCCAGATGAAGACGGCATCGAGGAGGTCAGTCCACCCTGGCAGGCATTCGAACCCAGCCGTGGCTCGCTTGTGCTTCTGGTGCAGCGCCTGAAGGTCTGCCTCAGTTGGCGGCATGGCCAGCGGGGTGAGGGGTGCAGACCGGTGCCAGCGCAGGCGCTGCATGCGTAGGGCCAGTTCGGTGAGCGTTTCGCGGCGGAATGACGGCGTGCGGTAATAGGTGGTGCCACCGATCTCGCTGGCCGGTACACCGGGGGTGATGTGCACGGCCAGGGTATCGGGCGAAGAGCCGGCAATAGCCAGCGTCGGCAGTGCCGGATCGCCATCGAGCGCGGCTTCGATCAAGGTCCGGGTTTCAGCGGCGATGGTCACGGTCGGCCTCGTGGAGCACGTCTTCAATGGCGGCGAGCGCGATTTCGATCAGCGCGGATTCGATCAGCGCCAGCCAGGGGCGGTTCCGGCCAATGGCGAGGGCGGCGCGGATATTGGAGATTGTCGGGCGCTGGTCACAGGCGACAAGCGCCTCGCGCTCGGGCCCCTGCGGCAGGGTGCGCATGCACAGGGTGATCGCATAGTCCCAGGCATGGGCAGCGATGCGGATCTGGTCGGCCTTCTGCATCAGATCCTCCCCGCCACCGGAATGTGGTCTTCGATCGCATCGTCGATCTCGTCAGGCTTTTCGGCCGTGTGGGCGGCATCGAGAATGCCGGCCAGCCTGTCGCCGGTGATGACGCGCTCGACCTGCAGGATTTCGGCGAGGCGGAGGATGTCGTCCCTATGCCGGCTGACGATTGTGACGGCCCGGCCGTGGAGGCGGTCGAGTTCGGTCGTCACTGCTGCCCACAACGAGGCCCCGTTCCAGTGGCGCGGGTCGGTGTTCTGGACCGTCGTCAGGGGGCCATAAAGACCAAGCTCGAGCATGGCGCTGCGCAATACCATGTTGGCGATCTCGATATCCGACTCGGCGCCACTATTGGCGCCATTGCCCAGGCTGATGTCGGCGGCGCGCCCGGCCAGCACCATGGTGACAAAATCTTCGACGTCGCCCCGGGTGAGCAACCCATCCCCGGGCCTGGGCTTTACCCAGCCTCCCATGGCACCAGAGCCGAGGATGGACACTTCCAGGATCGGCAGGTTCAGCGCATGGGCCACCACGGCATGACCTGCTTCGTGGATGGCAATGCTCCGGTCGGTCTCCGGCGACCGTCCGTCGGGCGGGGCAATCAGAACCATGAGATCGGCCAGGCCGAGCGGCCGATCCTCGGCTTCGGCCGCGGCGATGGCCGATTGGCACCAGCTTTCGATCTGCGCGGGCGTGGCCTCCACGGCCAGCCGTGCCAGCGTCGCAATGCCGCCAGCATTGATCCTGTCGCCGAGACAGGCTGCAAACATGCGGCACCGCTCATCGAGGTCCGGGAGCAGGACAGGCACTTTGCGCTCCAGCCGTCCTGGGCGGATGAGCGCCTTATCCAGCTTGCCGTAGTGGTTGGTGGCCCCGATCAGCAGGATCGGCCTGCCGAGCTTGCGCAGCCGGTCGAGTTCGGTCAGCAGGAAAGTCACGACCGGAACCCACCACGATGCCCGGTCTGCATCGAGCGTCGCCCGGTCGGGAATGGCGTCGACTTCGTCGAGCAGCCCGACGATCGGTCCGTCGGCACTGGCGACTTCGTCCAGGAAGGTGCGCGCAGAGCGGATGACATCACCCAGATGACCATCAGAGCTGGCAAACCAGGCGCCGACCGAAGTTGCCGTGAACCTCCAGCCCGCCGAAACAGCAAGGGCCTCGGCAATGGTCGTCTTGCCGGTGCCGGGCGGTCCGGCAAGGCAGGCAAAGCGCAGTGCCGTGGGGTTCAGGCTCCCCTCGGCGACCTTGCGCATGATGCCCAGCGTCTCATGCGCCCAGTCGCCAACCGGCCGGGTGAGCGCCAGCCGCTCAAGGGGAACGCCGCGACTGTGCTCGGCCGGCTGGTTGCGATAGCCTGCGATGCGGCGCAGATTGGCAACGCAGTCCCGCGACGAGAGGCCCGGCCGGATGGCAACGGTCAGGTCGTGGACCGAAAGACCCTCGACATCGGTCCGCAGCAGACCGCGGACGGTGCGGCCGGTGACCATGCGGATGGTCCTGCGAATGATGGCAAGATCCGGGCCCGGCACCGCGATGACGGCATCGGCGCCCGCGAGAGCCTCGGGAACAAGCACGCGCTCAGGATCATGCGAGATGAGGATGACGCTGCGGCCCGCTTCGAGCAGGTCGAGTTCGGCGCGCCCCTGCAGCTCATATCGGCCGCCGGATTTCTGCCGTTCGGCATAGGCCGCGACCATCGTCGCTCGGTCCTGGCCGGACAGATGACGCTCAAGCATTGCGGCGGAAATCTCGTTTTCGGTCCTGATCACGACGAGGCGGGGCCGGGTCTTGAGCAGGCGCTTGAGCGCAGGCGTAAGCGCGGCCTCGACCATGCATTGGGCCAAAGCGTCGCTGGTCCGCTCAGCCAGCGGCGTAGGCGTGTCGTCCTCAAGATGGGGTTCGTCGTCGGTCTCGGTATCAGATGATGGGGTACGCAGCGAAGAAATGGACATGAGGCGTCTCCAGGCGGCGGCCAGGGCCGCGCTACGTGCGAGATGGAAGGAAGGGGACGAGCGCGGGAAAAAGACCGCGCTAGCGCGCCGGTGCGGTGAGGTCGGTATCGACGGGCTGCCAGCCGCCGCGCCCCCGGCCCTTGCTGCCCACGGTAAAATGCATGGCGGCAGAGGCCGAGGAAAAGACCATGTCGCGGGTCAGCACATAGGAGGTCCCGTCATGGGCCAGCTCCAGAATGCCGGCATTGTGCCAGGCAGCCCGCAAATAGCTCACCGAGGCCGTGGCGCTGGCCACGCTATCGAGGCGGACATCGGAGCCGCGTAGAAGCACCCATTCATCATCGGCCCGGCGGCAGGCGAGGGCGATGTGGCCCTTGCCGAAGGCCAGCTCCATGACCTCGCCTTCCGGCGCCTCGTTGAAGGCGCGCCAGGGCGCCAGCCGCCCCTCTTCCGCACGCGGGCCGGCCAGCACCATGCGCGGGCTGAGATTAACGAACAGGTGCCCCTTGCGCGCCAGGACATGACAGGCCATGGCTGCAAGAAGGTTGAGTTCCTCGAACCGTTCGGGGGCAACCGGCGCCCCATCCGGGGTGCCATTGACCAGGGTCACTTCCCGCGCCACAGACAAGCGTCCATGGATGATCCGTTCGAGCACCAGGGCATCGGCCTCGCTCAATCCGTCATGGGCATCGGTAATGGTGATGATCGCATCGATATCCGCGATCGGCTGGGTGCCGGTAGCGACGCGGCGGCCCACCTCGGACCCCATGCCGACATAGGCCTGCGCACCGGACAGCAAAATGTAGACGCCGGGACGCTGCAGGACCTCGGCGCGGCCCAATGCACGGCGTCCACTGCCCGGGCTGACGACCACGCTCGGATGCATGGTGGTGACACATGGGGAAACAGAATCGTCGGGCAGGCCGCCGGTGATGGGCAGTACACCGCCTGGCGCGGAGGGCGTCGGGTCATCGTCCGGATCGTTGGGCGCCATGCGGGTGAGCATTGTGTGCTGGTCGAGTACCCCCGAGCGGATATCAGCTTCGACGATCCCCGCAGAGATCAGCGCCTGGATCGCCCCGGCCGGATCGGCATGACCATCCAGGGCCACCATGATGTCGCCGACGCTGGCCGAGCCGGTCTCGTCGATGGTCGCCAGGATCAGGACCTGATCGGTCGGGCTGACCAGGTCGTGCTGCACCAGTCCGGACGCAATGGCGATCGGGCTGGTCGTGGGACAAGAAAATTGGGACTTGTTCGACGCCGCGGCGCCGCTAGAAGAAGGACAGGTCATGTATGCCTCTGGTGAGTCAGGGGTTATGTGGCTCAGGCTGACGGGAGTGTTGGAAGCACTTCCGTCAGCCGCCTTTTGGAAGAAGGCGACTTGCCGGCCAATCAAGCCGGAATCGGCCTGACACAGCCAAGATGCGGATCCGTTTGCCCAAAACAAGGATCCGGGGCAAAGCCATCGGTAGCGTGGTTAACGTCTCGTGACGTGGCTGTTAGAATCCTTCGCTCCTTCGCGCTACTGAATAGCCCCTAGATTTGTAGACGCCTTCTTCCCTAATTTTGAGGCAAGGAGGCCTACATGGGCAAAGGCAATTTCAGCGACGAGTTCAAGCGTGACGCGGTGCGTCAGATCACCGAGCGAGGATATCCGGTTTCGGAGGTGTCGCAGCGTCTGGGGGTGAGTGCCCATTCGCTCTACGAGTGGCGGAAGAAGTATGCATCGGATGTTTCCAAGGGTGGGGATCAGGCCGATGAGATCCGGCAGCTGAAGCGAGAACTGGCCCGGGTCAGCGAGGAGCGCGACATCCTAAAAAAAGCGGCCGCGTACTTCGCCAAGGATGCAAAGTGAGGTACGCGTTCGTTGCCGAGCATCGCCAGCAATTCTCGGTGCGCACCATGTGCCGGTGCCTTTCGATCCATCCCAGCGGCTTCTATGCCTGGCTCAAGAGCCCCTTGAGCAAACGGGCCCAGGAAGACATTCGCCAGACCCAGCTCATCGAGGAGGCCTGGAGACAGAGCGGCAAGGTCTATGGCTATCGCAAGCTGCATGATGACCTGCTGGACCGGGGCGAGACCAGTTGCGCCAACCGTATTGCGCGCTTGGCCAGGCTGGCCGGGATCAAGGCCCAGATCGGCTATCGGCGCCGGCCTGGCTCCTATGGTGGCAAGCCATCGGTCGTGGTCGACAACACCCTGGCCCGGCAGTTCGACGTCGATGCACCGGAAACCGCCTGGGTGACCGACATCACCTATATCAAGACCATGGAGGGCTTTGCCTATTTGGCCGTGGTCATCGATCTGTTCTCGCGCCGCGTCATCGGCTGGTCACTACAAAGCCGGCAAACCAGCGAGGTCGTTCTTCAGGCCCTCTACATGGCGGTCTGGCGCCGAAAGCCACAGAACACGGTGCTAGTCCATTCCGATCAGGGCTCCCAGTTCACCAGCATGGACTGGGCCAGCTTCCTGCGACACCACAATCTGGTTCATTCGATGAGCCGGCGCGGCAACTGCCGTGACAATGCTGTGGCCGAGAGCTTCTTCAACCTGCTCAAGCGCAAGAGGGTCAGGCGTCGGACCTATCGGACACGGGGCGAAGCCCGCCAGGATGTGTTCGATTACATCGAGATGTTCTACAACCCAACCCGAAAGCACACCCGCAACGGCATGCTCTCACCCGTCGAGTTCGAACGGCGGCACCAAATCTAACCCCGAAGGTGTCTACAGAACGCGGGGCTATTCAGTCCGGATGACCCAAACTGCTGGAGTGGGGCACTCAGCCGCTGTCGTTCCAGAATGGCGGCTTACAAGAATTTAAGGAACTGCACCGATTGCAGGCATGGGGTCAAAAGTTGACCAGCTGAAACGCGCCCCAATTCAGACGTGAGAGCCGCGTCGTCTGGGTCCCCAAAGCGGCTATTCCAATGAGCTGTCAGAAGCCCGATACCGCTCGCACCGTCCATCAAACTAACGACCATACTTGCTCAGCCAGGAGAGCAGAGGCCAACGTGGCTGCACTGATTGTCATTCGACCATAAATGTTCTAATGTAACAACATCGTGTCGAGTGGAGCGACCCATGACGATCACCACAGTGTCCAGTCGAGAATTCCAACAGAATGCCAACCAGGCGCAGAAGGCCACGCGCAGCGGCCCCGTCTTCATTACCAACCGTGGCAAGCCGGCCCAGGTTCTACTGAGCATCGAGGAATATCAGCGGATCACAGGTCAGCGCCGGAGCATCGTTGCAGCGCTTTCAATGCCTGGACTATCGGAGATTGAGCTTACCCCCCCTCGGTCGCGCGACTTGCCTCGTCCAGCAGATTTCTCCTGATGTTCTTGCTCGATACCAACGTGATTTCTGAGCTGCGCAAAGCCGGCGATGGCAAGGCGGACATCAACGTCGTCTCGTGGCTCGACAGCGTTGAAGCCACGAAGCTCTACATATCAGTGATAACACTGATGGAGCTGGAACTTGGCATCCTTCTGGTGGAGCGACGGGACCCGGACCAAGGCGCCAGATTGCGCATATGGATGGATCGTCATGTCGTTCCTGAGTTTGCCGATCGGACGTTGTCGGTCGATACGCCGGTAGCCCTCCGTTGTGCTCAAGTCCATCTGCCTAACCCCTGCGCCGAACGGGATGGCCTGATTGCCGCGACTGCGTTGGTCCATGGTATGACGATGGTCACGCGTAACGTTGCCGATTTCGAGCGAACCGGGGTCAACATCATTGATCCCTGGGATCACCCCGCCTGATACGGCTGGCGTTCTCGAAAGGATTTTGCGTTCAAACGGCAAAATGCCCGTCAAAATGAAGAGCGGTCCAAGATAACTGCAGACTGGCAACTTCTTATCACTGGCGGGTCAAATCTAGACGTCCGCAACAGGCGCGGGACCGGACCATCGCTGATGCGCCCCCATTCCCGCCGTTCAGGCTGCCATTTCAATTTCCCGAAAACGGTCGGTCCGCTCTGGTTCTGGCAACGGCAACACTGGGGTGGGGAGCGGACTGGCGGCACTTGGCAAAACAACCAGGGAAACCGCCATTGCTCTCAACAGATAAAGGCATGGTCTGCATGCCGGACGTCTGATCCTTTGCGAGATCGGAGCCTTTAGCGGCAATTGCGGAGGGGCCCCATTGAGATACCGTTTGACACGTTAAAGGCGCAACGCCCCTTTGTGCTCGAGGCAAAAACTGAATTGAGCGGGACTCTAGAATGGTCTTCCGATGCTAGTGAATGGTAGAGTTGCGTATGGAAACCTCACGCGTCGACATAGATTATCGGCCCATCCGTATTGGTTGGCTCATTCATTCTTCTGACCGTGAATCTTTTCGAAAAGCTGTAAAATACTGTAATGCCTTCTGGTATAGCGCGGCAATCTGGATGAGACGCTGGCGACAATCAGGATGAGATTCTACGTCGCGGCGCTTGTGATGTTATCAGGTTGATTGTCGTGGGCAAGATCGGCGTCTTCCTGTGATTGACGCGGAGCGTCAGTCACAGGTGTGTTCTTGATTGTCGCAAAGGATGCGGGTCTTCCTCGTTGCCGTTTGGCCTCGAGGGCGGATCGTCGCCGGTAGCTTTCGACGTTCATCTCGAAGATGGTCGCGTGATGGACCAGCCTGTCGACAGCGGCCAGCGTCATGGCTGGATCTGGGAAGACCCTGTTCCATTCTCCAAAGGGCTGGTTGACGGTAATCATGATCGAGCGTCGCTCGTATCGCGCTGAGATGAGCTCGAACAGGACACTGGTCTCGGCCTGGTCCTTGGTGACATAGGCGAGGTCATCGAGGACCAGCAGATCGAACTTGTCGAGCTTGGCAATAGCCGCCTCGAGCTGGAGTTCGCGCCGGGCGATCTGTAGCTTCTGGACGAGATCGGTGGTTCTGGTGAAGTGCACGCGCCAGCCATTTTCGATCAATGCCAGGCCGATCGCTGCGGCAAGATGGCTTTTGCCGCCGCCCGGCGGGCCGAACATCAACACATTGGCGCCCTTGGCAAGCCAGCTGTCACCGGCCGCCATGGCGAGGGTCTGCGCCTTCGAGATCATGGGCACGGCTTCAAAGTCGAAGCTGTCGAGCGTCTTGCCAGGTGGCAGGTGGGCTTCGGCCAGATGCCGTTCGATCCGACGGTGCGCTCGCTCGGCAAGTTCATGTTCAGCAATGGCCGCCAGGAAGCGTGCGGCGGGCCAGCCTTCGCGATCGGATTGCTCGGCGAACCTGGGCCAGAGGGTCTTGATGGTGGGCAATCTTAGCTCGTTGAGCATGATGCCCAGGCGGGCTTCATCGACGGGATGGGTATTGGCTTTCATGCGCGTTCTCCCGCCATGTCCTGGGTTCCGACCAGAACCTGGTAGCTGTCCAGACAGACGGGCTGCACAAAGACCTGGGGCAAGGCGGCGGGATCTGGAGAGAACCTTCTCCGCAACGCCGCCAGATCAGGCAGGCTACCGGAACGGAGCACCTGACCCAACTCGCTGGCCAGTTCTCCTTCACAGTTGCGATCATGTGCGAGTGCCAGAAGTTCGACTGTGATCTTGCAGGCGGGCCGTTCCGGCATCGCCGCACACAGGGCCTCGAATGCGCGACGATATTCCGGTCGGGGGAAGAGCTTGTCGCGATAAACCAGGTGCAGCAGCGCCATGGGCTTCTTGCGCAAGGAGTGGATGACGTGATGGTAGTTCACCACCTGGTCATGCTTGCCGTTGGCCTGAGCGCGCCCTCTGGGCAGGGTCAGCAAATGCGTTCCGCCCATGAACACTTCCAGCCTGTCATCGAACAGACGCACCCTCAATCGGTGTCCGATGAGGCGGGAAGGCACGGTGTAGAACACCTTGCGCAAGGTGAACCCGCCCGTGCTGGAGACGGTGACGATCACCTCCTCGAAGTCCGTGGTGCGGCGCTCAGGCAGAACCTGCAGATGCGCTCGCTCCGCCTCTATGCCTTTACCCCGGTTCGCATTGCGCCGGCTGATGATCTCGTC
Organism: Devosia salina; assembly: GCF_019504385.1. Lineage (NCBI taxonomy): Bacteria > Pseudomonadati > Pseudomonadota > Alphaproteobacteria > Hyphomicrobiales > Devosiaceae > Devosia > Devosia salina. The sequence goes on along the minus strand of NZ_CP080590.1, from coordinate 3,909,677 downwards.
GACAAAGGCGCGGTAGGAGCTCAGATCCTCGAAGTCAGGGCTGCCACGCATCAGCAGGCCATCCCGGATCGCGCCCTTGAGATGGCCATGAGCACTCTCGATCGAGCCGTTCTCATGGGCCACGCCCTTGTTATTCCGCGTCGGGGTCATCCCATAGTGAGAGCAAAGAGCCTCGTATCGCGTCGTGAGATCTGTTCTGGCCTCGGCGTCAAGATTGCGGAAGGCGGCCGAGAGGCTGTCGCTGCGGTGATAATGAGGAGCACCACCGGCTGACCACAAAGCATTCTGCAGCCCCTCGGCCAGAGCAACAAAGCTCTCCCCGCCCAGAATGACGTGAGCATGTTCGAAGCCAGACCAAGGCAGACGGAAGTGGTACAGCAGGTGGTTCAACCGCTGCCCGGCAATGGTGACGCCAAGCCCGCCCAGATCAGTAAAGTCCGAAAGCCCCAGCCGTCCCGGTTCGTGAACCTGCCGGAAAATAACATCTCGCTCGGCGCCATGGATGGCCCGCCAGGCGCGAATACGACGCTCCAGTGTACGGCGAATGCCGGACTGCAGGTCGGGGTGGCGGCGCAGCAGTTCCTCGTAAATGGCGACAGGTCGCAGCCCCGGCGCTGCCTGCAGCAACGGCACAACTTCAGCCTCGAAAATGTGCACAAGAGGATCAGGGCGTCGTCGCCCTCGAGGTTCTCGCCTCTGGGACGGCAATATCGGGTCCTGTAGCAGCCGGTAGCCTGTCGCGCGGCTTATCCCGGTCTTGGCTGACGCCGTCTCGGTAGCGTGGGTTTGTCTGAGCTTCATGAAAAGCCTCATCTGATGATCGGTTACATGGCGCCCCGGCACAAAGGTGGTCCCCTCCTGAAAACCACCACTGTAGCGGGACGACCGCGATCACAGACCCCGAAATCGGGCAAAGCGGTTGGTATGCGCCTCCGGTCGGGCTACGCCCTCCCTGCGACACACACCAACCGCTCCGTCTCATCCTGATTGTCGCTGAATCTCACCCTGTTTGTCGCGCTGCACCTTCTGGGGCGGTCGTTTCAATCCGATCATCTTAGTCGACCGTCCGGTGGCAAGCGCGCTAGTCGAACTCTATGCACCGGACTTGTTGTTGCCGATTGGCGACCACAAGTTGCTCGCGGAGTTTGTCGAGAAGTATCCCCACCTCAAGAACCCCCTCATGACCGATCTCTACTTCGGACGAGGTGAATACGGCCCTCCGCGTTCGGCCGTGTTGGACATAAATAATATGCTTGTCCACTGGCGTCACCGACCTGAGTGGAAAGAGGCCATGGAGCTGGGAATCAGAGTGGCATGGTGGGAAGCCGACGATCCGCTAGCCGATGCCTTGCTAGTGCAGTTCGGAGCTTATCCCGACATCGATGATTGCGGAATAGATTACTATGAGACGTTGTCGCAAGCGACAGCGGCGATCCAAGTCGATTTGAGCAAAGATCGTCCAATTCCAGACGAGTTTCTGCGTTGCCACACCGTGTCCAAGCTCGCACGCTTCGGCATGGAAACCCAATCCGAGTTCGGTGGTTGGCGCAGTCCCGGCTTCTACGTGGGAAGCGCAGGAAACATCGACGACCTGACCCACTTCTGGAATCTGAGAGCGGCAGGCGTGTCTCTGTCGTTCCACGATCCCGATCACAAACATCGCTACGAACTGATCGACGCGGCCTACGAAAGCGCTCTTCGCGCGGATTTATCTACGGGGGATGAGCACTCCCGGGAACCAGCTATCTGGTCTCGCCGCGAGATAGGCGAGGAAGCCCAAGCCGCAATGGGCGAAGGCAAATTTGTGCTGTGTCGCATCGACGATTTTCTATGGAACGGCATGAACGTGAAACCCTGCACGGCGATCCTCGGGCAAGAATCTGCATTGGGGGTTATCGGGGCTGGCAACGCGCCGAGGATTAGTTTTGCGCTCTCGAATAAGCCCTTCTCAGGCGATACGTGGTTCTATTCGCAGCACCTGATTGCCTCGATCAAACTCTTCGGCGGCTTCGATCAAGATTCGATGTTCATCCCGCCATATGTGCCAGAGCTGAACGAGTTCTACGGACGAACAATGGCTCTCCGCTATGACCTTGTTCGGGTGGAGCCCCAAAGGATCGCCTTCGTTATCGACGCTGCTGATCGCGATCTATCGTTCCAAGCTGTTCCAGTGGCGTCCCTGATCGAGCGGATATTTGACCTCGGCGGATACAAGGCCAGCTTGAGCGGCGGCGGCCTGATAGCAAGACAGCTAATAGCTCGGATGGGTGGTCCGGACGGCGCACGGGCCTTCAAAATACCCGGCGTACGCCGGTTGCTAAAGCAGTATGGGCCGAATGACTCATTTACGGCCAAAGCGGCATTGCAGTTGATCGGCGAAAAGGACCCCGAGAATCCTAGAGCGTCGTTTGCGGATCACAAGGGACTGTTCATCGAACCACGAGACTGGAACGAAGAGTTAACGCCGAAGGCAGTGTTCGCTCATTTGGTAGCAAAGGGCCTCTTCCGCATGGGGTCCGACCTTCGGTGTCCAACATGCGCGCTCACGAGTTGGGTTCCGCTGGATGACCTCAAGCAAGACACCAAGTGCCAACTCTGTGGCACTGCGTTCGACGCGACAAGGCAATTGGTCGATGAACGTTTCGCATACCGACGCAGTGGTGTTTTGGGGCTTGAACGAAATATTCAAGGGGCGGTCCCCGTTGCGCTTGTACTTCAGCAGTTGTCCGTCGCACTTCACGGCCTCAGCAATGAAAGCGCCTCCGGCGCTTCTTATGACCTTATCCCGAAAGACGGAGACGAAGGCAAACGCTGCGAGACGGACTTTGTCTATCTTGCGCGACATCCTCGTGATGCGACTACCGACTTCATTATTGGCGAGGTCAAGGATGTGGGCGGCACAATTGACGAGAATGACATCAAGCACCTTCACGACGTGGCCGATAGCCTACCTAAGTCTCGGTTCAACACATATGTCGTGCTCGCGAAACTCTCTCCTTTCACAGAGGATGAAATCGCTCTCGCGAAGACCCTGAACACCAAGTATCGCCGCCGCGTTATCATGCTGACGGATCGAGATTTAGAGCCGTACCATATATATGAGCACGCGGCAGAGGAACTCGGCGAGCGTGTAGTCGCTGTGAGCGCCGATGATCTGGCCGCTATAACTCAAAAGCTTTACTTTGCGCCACGAGACATACAAAAGGTCGAGGTTGTTGCAGCCAAGTAATTGGTCGGCAAAGCGCGTCTATTGGTTGAAAGAGCGGGAGGGGGAGCGCGCCTCGCAGAGCGTGTTCCCATTAAAAACGCGACTTGATGCGAAGACACCAAAAGGAACGACAGCTTTTGGTGATGTTAGCACACGTTATGCAACGGCCGAAACGGGGTCGGGAGCGGGCCGGCAGGTTTCCAAGGCAGGCAGGAGCGCTATTCCCGGGACCCCGACGCCGTTAGGGTTTTCGCCATGACGCCGGCGATGTCGGAAGTCGACCATCCGGATCGATAACGCGCAGAACGGGAGCGCCTGGACTGTTCCATCGCCATAGAGCGACGCAACTCCCGCCAGGCGACATGAACGATGGATAGATTACGCCGTCAAAACCTGCGCCAAACAGTTGGCGATAGACCAAATGAGGTGCTGGAACTTCGCCCTTATCGAGTTCCGACCGCCATTCCGATCGATGGATGGCCTGGTCAAAGCCATGTTCTTCCATGACTGCTGGCACTGTAAGATCGGCAAGCCTTGCGCCGGCGAGCTCGAGCTGGGCAATCAACGCCGGGTGCTGAACGAACCCCTGATTATATTCGGCCCACGCGGTCGAAAGTTCCCGCGCCGCGTAGATTGCCGGCACTCCGGGAGGATTCCAGCGCCCGCCGAAACGGGCCGCCCCGTCTCCTGACAGAGGCACATAGGACCATTTGGGGACGTAGGCACGCCAGAGGATCAGCGGTCCGGCTGCCTCTGCGTCAGGCATAAACGCCCGCTCGAACAGCCTCGAGATAGGCCAGGACCTGGTCCGCCTTGCGCTCCTCGACAAGATCGTATGCGGTCTTGCCGGCCCAGCCGGGAATGGGCTGGTGCTTGAACCAGATGACGGCCCGGCTCTCGTCGCCCGCCATTTCCGCGGCCAGCGTCAGAATGCGCACAATCGGACTGAGCGCCGCATCCACCTTTCGCGTGGCTGACTTTGCGGTGAGGGTATTGCGGGCAACACCTGCGAGCCTTGCAAGCTCGGCCTGGGTCACGCCTAGCTGCTCCGACAGCCGCTGCGGCGATAGAAATCGCGATCCCTCTTCCCCATAACGGGTGGCTCCCAAGTCGAGCCCTTGCGCCTGCATGAAACACGTTCCGATCTCAGTTTGAGCACCTATCCGTCAATATGCGCTCTAGTTGTGCTCACTTCAAGCATGGGTCTCATTCCGTTAGCGCCGGAGCGTCAGCGGCTTTCTCTCACCCCGTCAAGCGCTGCCTCATTGTGGCACCGATCTTTGGGCGTTGCCGCCGGTCGGCTGGGCGCCCCATTTCAGACATTTAGCGAGCCTTCGCAAAGTCCCGAAAGCGGTCGGTCAGCGCATGTTGCCGACTAGCTTGATCGAGGCATCAGCTACCACTGCTGGGTGTCTCTATACTGTCTCCCCAATGGTGCGTTGCGCGAGCCGGCCGATCACGGATTGCGACCTTATGCATCCTCATCGGAGGTGCCTTCGCCCCCCAAGGTCGCAAACTTGACATTCAATTTGTCCTAATCAATAGATAGATACTAATAGGCGGAGGCTGGTCGCGTGTCGCGAGTGAAAAGCATTGATGCGGTGACGCGGCATGGCAGCGCGCAACTGTTGCTGTGGTCCGCATTCTACTACCTGCTTCCCGCGCTGCTGCCGCACATGAGCGACGATGGGTTGCTCCTCAACGATCTCACGGGCGCCATAACGATCGCAGCCCTCGTCTGGGCGGCACTTATTCCCGTTGCTGGGCGATTGGTCGACCGGGGCCATGGCATTGCTATGATGCGCATTGGCGGTGTGATTGGGGTCGGGCTGCTGGTTCTGATGACGTTCGTGCCCTATGCCGCACTACCGCTGGTGATCGTGGCGCTTGGCGTACCCATGGCTGCCACGCTTTACGATCCGTGCTTTGCAATTCTGTTGCGCACGACCGGTCTTGACGCCAGGCGGGCCATCACAACGGTGACGCTGATTGCCGGGCTTGCCACATTGCTCACCTTTCCATTGGTCATGCTGGTCGCCACCATATGGCCCTGGCAAGGTGTGGTGCTGGTCTTTGCAGTTATCGCATCTCTGGGCGTCGCCAGTATTCCCGATGGCGGAAGTGACACGGCCTCCAACCCTGTGGATGTCTCATCGCCGGTTAGGTCGCCGCTCCGCACGAGGATGAATCTGGTGCTGATCTCGGTGCCATTCGGGCTGGCGATGTTTTCCCATGCCGCTTTGCTGTTCCTGCTTCCCCTGGCGCTGCTGAAGATCAACGGTGCGAACAGCTGGGCCTTGTACCTGCCCGCCATTCTCGGGCCCGCCCAGATTGCCGGGCGGGCGTTGTGGCGCCGGATGGCGCTTCGGGGCAAGCCCAAGGGCGCAGCGAGCGTCATGTTCGCCTTATTCCTTTTGCCCCCCATGATCCTTCTGGTCTCGCCGTCGCACTGGGCGGGCGTCCTGCTCGCGCTTTTGATTCAGGGCGGGCTCTACGGCATCCACACCGTCTTGCGCCCGCTTGTTGCGGCCTCCGTGCTGCCGATGTCCAGCCTCGGCCAAACTCTTGGCTCGGTTGCTACCATTGGCCTGTTGATGATGGCAGCGGCACCCGCTCTGGGAGGCGTCGTGATGCAGAATCTAGGCTTTCAAGGGCTGATCGCATCGTTGTTGGCAGTCAATCTGGCCGCCCTTGGTGTTGCCGTGTTTGGAAAGTTTGAATTGCAAGGGAGAGCAAGATGGACCCCGTCGTAGTTGCTGGCGGTGCAATGACGCCGTTCAACCGCCGCAAGGATGGCTCGTCATGGCGCGACTGGGCGAAAGACGCCTTTTTTGCCGCTCTGGCCGACACAGATCTTGAGCGGCAGGACATTGACGCCCTTATCGTCGCCAGCGAGAGCGACTTCTTCACCCTGCAACTAAACCCGGTCAGTGTTCTGGCCGACGATCTGGCTTTGCTCGGAAAGCCGGTGATGCGCGTCGAGGGGGGCGGCGCGTCGGGGCATTTGGCGGTGCAGGCAGCCGTGATGCAGGTGCTGTCAGGCCAGGCCAGCCGTGTCGCCGTAGTTGGGGTCGAGGCGCTGGCGAGCCATTTGCCGGGTGCCACGGTATCAACGCTCTACGGGCTCTCGTTTGACGCCTGGACTGATGGGATGACCGGAATCGATTCGACAGCGCTCTATGCGCTGTCTGCCATGGCGTTTCAGGCACGGACCGGGGCCGATGAGAGGGACTTTGCTGCCGTTGCGGTGCGCAATCGTGACAATGCACGCCTCAATGACTTTGCCCATTTGCCTCTCGCAATCAGCGTGGAAGATGTTCTCTCTTCCCCGATCATTGCCGCGCCCTACCACCGGCTCGACTGCTCGCCACTGAGCGACGGGGCAGCATGTATCGTTGTGGGGCGTGGTTCGGGTCTGCCGGACACTGCGCGCGATCGCGCCAGGCTGGTGGGCATCGGGGCGGCCAATGATCGCGTCCGCTTGGGGGAAAGGGCCGACCCGGGCCATTTCGGCAGCAAACGCATCGCCGCTGAGCGGGCCCTTGCCGGTGCCGGTTGGGTGCACTCTGATATCGACATTGCCGAAGTCTATGACAGCTATTCGGGCGCACAACTCCAGGCAATCGAAGGGCTTGGCCTGAGCACGAACGTGCTCGCTGATGAGCGTGCGGGGCGCTTTGATGCGCAGGGCGATCTGCCCATCAATCTTTCCGGCGGGCTGCTAGGGCAGGGCGCTCCGGTCGGTGCAACCGGGGTAGCGCAGGTGCTTACAATCGCCCGCCAGCTCGAAGGTCGGTATTGGGGGCGCAAGCCCTCCCGGGCACCCCGCCGGGGTCTCGTCGACACTCATGGCGGCATCGCCACTGTGTGCGCAGTGAGCATTCTGGAGGCGCCATGAAACGCCAGATAACATTGGACTACGCCCTAAAATTCGGCGCCTTGGCGCCATACGTCGCCGCGGTGGGCAAAGGTGAAGCGCTTGCCAGCGTCTGCGTTCAGTGCGGCTATACGGCGTTTCCCGCCCGCCTCGTTTGTCCCAATTGCACGAACAGTTCGGTCACATGGAAACGCCTGTCGGGGCACGCGCAAGTCGTCCACCGCACGGTGGGGCCGGAACACGAGTTTGCGCTCGTGCGGTTTGACGGCGCGGATACCCAATCAGTCGTGCGGCTCCACGCCGTTCCCTCTCACGCTTCGCATGGGTGGCTGATTGCCCCTCGCGATGACCTCATTGGCCTATGGCTCGGCGCGGATGCGTCTGATGCCGGAAAGGAAGACTAGATGCTGAACGATCTCAATGCCGATCAACTCGCCAAGATTGGTCTTGTGCGGGACGGAGTGGACCTTTCGATCAGCGTGCCCGATGACGCCAATATCTATTCCATGACAGTTGGCGCGCAGATCGCTGCGGGAAACGGCGAACACGTCGCTATGATCTTCGAACAGCCTGAGGGAGTAACCACCTGGACCTTTGGCGAGGTTGACCACGCGGCAACAGCCCTGGCGGCGCACCTGCGTGGTCTCGGTCTAGGACGGGGCAGCCTTGTTGCGCTGCATACCGGCAACCGCCCGGAAACGGCAATTGCGCATATGGCTATCTGCAAAATTGGCGGTACAGCCGTCACCTTGTCGCAGCTTTATGGGCCCGACGCGCTTAGCCACGCGCTCAACCACAGCGAAGCAAAATGCCTGCTGAGCATTGAAAAGGCCTGGGCTCCGCTGCGCAACAACGCCGCTGAAGCGTTCACCCATATCGAACATGTGCTGGTGGCCGAAGCTGCAGGTCCGGAAGCAAATCTGACCGAAATACTTGCCGGTCCCGCTCCCGCCGACTTCGTGCCGGAGCTGACAGGCGCCAATGATCCGGCACTGCTGATGTACACCTCCGGGTCCACCGGCATGCCCAAGGGGATCCTGCATGGGCACCGGGTACTGGCCTCCTACCGGCCCTCGATCAATATGTTCTTCAATTTGACGCTTGAGGACGGGGATGCCGTGTACTTCTCACCCTCCGACTGGGCGTGGGTCGGTGGGCTGCTTGACATGCTATTTCCAGCATGGATGGCAGGCCGTCCTGTCGCGACCGCCGAGGCGCGGTTCAAGGCCGAGTGGGCCTATGAATTCATGGCGCGCCACAAGGTCACCCATACTTTCCTCCCGCCCACTGCGATCAAGCGGCTGGCCGATACCGACAGCCCGCGGAGCAAATATGACTTGTCGCTGCGGGTCATATGCACTGGCGGCGAGGCGTTGGCGGCGGAAACGCTCACATGGGTGGAACGCGAACTTGGTGCCGTATGCAATGAGTTTTATGGGATGACCGAGGTCAACCATCTGATCGGCAATTGTCAGGCGCTTTACTCCCGCCGACCGGGCTCGATGGGGCTAGCTTATCCGGGGCACGATGTCCGGTTGGTCGACGAAGATGGTGTGGAAGTCGAGTGCGGCGTGGAGGGCGAGATCGTCACTCGGGCCGACGCGCCCACCCGCTATCTCGGTTATCTGAAAAACGCCGAGAAGGAAGCCGAACTGCGTCTGGGCGAATGGATGCGGACCTATGATCTGGCTGTTCGCGATGCCGATGGGTATTTCTGGTACAAAGGCCGCAGCGACGATTTGATCAAGTCATCTGGTTTCCGCATCGGGCCCGCCGAAATCGAAGAATGTCTGATTGCACATTCGGCAGTTGCCGAAGCCGCGGTGGTCGGCAAGCCTGACAAGGACCGCGGAAGCATCGTCAAGGCCTTCGTGCAGTTGGCGCGCGGCTATGAACCCTCCGATGAACTCACCGAAGAATTGCGCGACCACGTGCGCATACGCCTGGCACCCTACAAGTCCCCGCGTGACATCGCCTATGTCGAAGGTTTTGAGATGACGTCGTCGGGGAAAATCAACCGAAAGAAGCTGCGTCAGGCGGAAATCGACGCCCAGAAGCATTGACGGAACCAATTGGTGCATACTAATCTGTAGCTATCAATTTGGAGGTCTCATGAGGTTCGGCATACATGCGGGGCTATGGCAACGCGCTTGGAGCGACAATCCGGCACCGATCATGAGTCAGGTCAAAGAGCTTGGCTATCGCGGGGTTGAGCTCTCCCTGCTGGGAGTTGGCTTTTCCGATGCGGGAAAGCTAAAGACCCTGTCGGTTGAGCTGGATCTGGCGCTGACCTGCTCGACGGGTCTGGGAGCTGGGGAGGACCCTGGTTCTTCCGATCCCGAACGTCGCACGGCAGCGATCAGGGCACTGACGGCTGCCGTGCGTACGGCAGGTGCCATGGGCGCGCAGAACCTGTCCGGGGTCGTTGCCAGTCCCTGGGGCTATTTTGAACCTGCTCGCAAGACCGAGCGCGCCAAATACGCGTCCGAAACGCTGGCCCAGCTCGATGGTGTGCTGCGCGAAGAAGGAGTTGTTCTTGGAATAGAGGCGCTAAATCGTTTTGAATCGGACGTGACCAATACCGCTGCCGAAACCAAGGCAATCGCGGATGCGACCGAAAGCCAGAACATTGGTGTGCTTCTCGACACATTCCATATGAATGTCGAGGAGAAGTCTCCTTCTGACGCGATCAGTGAGACGGGCAAGTCTCTGGTGCATTTCCATATTTCGGAGAATGACCGCGGAATACCTGGAACCGGCCACTTCGATTTTGGAGCGTCCGCGCAGGCGCTTTCGCAGATTGAGTATGATGGGTGGGTGGTAGCCGAGATGTTTGTCATGGCCGGCAATCCCGCAAGTGCTGACGTCAATATCTGGCGCAACATTGAAGCGGACCCGACCGAGGCCGCGCGGGTCACGCTGTCTTTCATGCAAAGGACCTTCTCGCGATGACCATTGCACAACAGTATTTTTCGCGGCTGCTTTCCAGGATTGAGGCGCGCAAGGACGAGCTCAACGCGCTCGATGCCGCTCTGGGTGATGGCGACCACGGCACAACGATGCTGCGCGGTCTCACCAGGGCCGCCCAAGCGGAGTCGGGAATGGGCGCCAAGGCCTTCATGCGCGCTTCGGGTGGGGCAGCAGGTACGCTATTCGGATTGGTGCTGGTTGCCATCGAGCGGCACCTTGTTTCGGACGCAGACCTGCCGGCCGAACTGGCGCTTGCCGAAGCCCGCATATGCGATCTAGGACAGGTAAAGGCCGGTGATAAGAGCATGATTGATGCGCTCTCACCGGCCGTTTCCGCCTTCAGTGACGGTGATCTGGATGCCGCCATCGAGGCTGCGCGGCAAGGGTGCCAGGCGACAATCGCTCTCCATGCCCGCAGGGGCCGTGCCCAGTATGTCGAGGGCAAGGGCAGGGGTCATCAGGACCCCGGCGCGACCTCAATCGTAATCCTGTTTGAAGTTCTCCGCGAAACCCGGGAAGGCCAATGACCAAGCTCTTCAACTCGCAGGAGACCATGGTCGACGACATGATCGACGGCTTCGTTTCCGCATTTCCCCAAGTCGAACGCGGCAAGATTGACCCGCGTGTCGTCGTTCGCAGCCGGGCCCGCAAGAACCCGGACGAAAAGGTCACCGTGCTGATTGGCAATGGCTCGGGACACGAACCCATCGCCATGGGCTTTGTTGGTGAAGGCCTGCTGGACGCCAATGTGGTTGGGGATGTCTTTGCCGCCCCCTCGGCGGACCTTATCCTCGATGGCATACGCGAAGTGAACGGCGCTGCGGGAACGCTCCTTTTGATCTCGCAGCATTCCGGCGATGTGATCAATGGCCGCGCAGCGATCATGCTTGCCGAAGACGACGAGCTCAATGTCCGGGGCCTATTGATGTACGACGATGTCGCCTCGGCTCCGCCCGAACGGCGCCAAGATCGGCGCGGCGCTCCCGGTACCATGTTCATCTACAAGATCCTTGGCGCGGCTGCAGAAGCAGGGTTGGACCTCAATGGTCTGATGGCGCTGGGCGAAGCGGTGCGCGATCGCACGGTGAGCCTCTCGGCGGCTATTTCCCCTGGCATCTCTCCGCTGACGGGCAAGCCGATGTTCAAGCTACCCGAGGGCGAAATCTTCATCGGCATGGGGGTGCATGGCGAACCGGGCGCCGGCCGAATGGCGTACGGTCCGGTCAACAAGCTCGTCCAGACCATCGTCGACAAGCTATTGCAGGACCGTCCCATCGCCAGGGGTGGCCGTGCCGCTGTTATCATCAATGGCATGGGCGGCACCACCTTGATGGAGTTGTACACAATCTGGAACGAGACCAGAAGAGTCCTGGCCGCACACGGGATCGAGGCGATTGCCCCGATGGTGGGCAGTTTCGTGACCACCCAGGAAATGGGCGGCTTCTCCATCTCTCTGCTCGAGCCGACCGACCAAATGCTGGCCTATTGGTGCGAACCTTCCGACAGCCCGGCCTTTCCCTCAATCTCACTGCTGGCCCAGGAGGCGCTGACGTGATGCCCGCTCCTTTTAAACCCCATGAGCCCATCTACGGCGTGGCCGTCGACCAAGGCAGTGGCCTGGCAGCAGTGATTGCCGCTGCCCGCGGCGCCGATGCGCGCGATGACGACCTCCAGACTTTCAAACGGATTGTTGTGGAAACGGCCAGCCCCCAGGCGACGACCCTGCTCGTCGACTCCAACTACGGTCCCCAATTGCTGCCGCACATGGCTCCGACCTGCATTCCTATGCTTGCTTTCGAAGCCGACGTCTATCATATCGCCGACGAGGACCGCATCACTCGCCTGCCCGATAACCTCACCGTGGAACAGTTCCCGGCCCTCGGCGCGCCTGTGCTGAAATTCTTCCTGTATTACGGCCCCAACGATCCTGCCGAGCTGAACAAGCGCAAGTTCGATCTCGTGCGCTCCATCGGAGATCGCTGCCGGGCTCAGGGTACCACGTTCCTATTTGAACCCATCGTCTATGATCGCGCCGTTTCTGATGGTGCATCGAAGGAGTACGCGCTGCTCAAGCCCGAACTGGTGCGACGTGCCGTCGAGGATTTCGTCAACCCGGACTACAAGATCGATATTCTCAAGATTGAGATCCCGGTTACGTTGGATTACGTCGAGGGCTTCGGGACGCCTGCGATGAGCCGCCGCGACGCAGAGGCCGCGGTAGTGGATGTGTCCAACGCCGCGGGCGACATGCCGTTTGTCTATCTCAGCGCCGGGGTGACTTACGAGCGGTTTGTCGAAGGGTTGAAGTTCTGCAAGTCCAGCTCCGGCGAGGCGGCAGGCTTCATGTGTGGTCGCGCGCTTTGGAGCGATGCCATTGGCATTTTCGGATCAGAGGGAGCAAACGCCATGGCTCGCTGGATGGAAACAACCGGCCGCGACCGGCTTGCGGGCATGAGCGAGGCCATCGCATGACCATGCTGGAGCTCAACCCCGAGGTTTCCGATTTTCTGAGTTCTGTCCAGGGACTGCGCATTGGCGCTGAGCAGGTTCAGGCTCGCGAAACCATTGAGGTTCTCAACCCCTCCACCGAGGAGCCTCTGGCGCAGGTTGCCTGCGGTGATGCCGACCATATCGAGGCCGCCGTCGCTACGGCCCGAAAGGCGCTTTCCGGGCCCTGGGGCACCATGTCCAGCCACGATCGCGGTGTGCTGATTTGGCGGTTGGCAGACGCGATCGAAGCCCGCAAGGAGATATTCGGGCAGCTCGACGCACTCGATAACGGCAAGCCCTTTGCAAAGGCCCGCGACGTGGATGCGGTCTATTCCGCCCGCCACTTCCGCTATTTCGCCGGCTGGGCCAGCAAGATTGAAGGGCGCACCATTCCCGTTTCCGATCCACGCCGGTTCAACTATACCCGCGCCGAGCCAGTGGGGGTGTGCGGGTTGATCACGCCTTGGAACTATCCAACGCTGATGGTCGCCTGGAAGCTGGCGCCGGCGCTTGCGGCTGGCAATACCGTAGTGCTCAAGCCTGCCGAACAGACGCCGCTGAGCGCTCTCTATCTCGCCGACTTGGCGCTCGAAGTTGGTTTTCCGCCGGGCGTCCTCAACGTCGTGGCCGGCCTAGGCGCTGGCGCCGGTGCAGCCTTGGCGAGCCACAGGGGCGTCGATAAGATCGGCTTTACCGGTTCGACCGAAACCGGCCGAAGGATCGTTGCCGCATCGACTGGAAATCTCAAGAAGGTTTCGCTCGAGCTCGGTGGCAAGGCTGCCAACATCATTTTCCCTGACGCCGACATCGAAGCTGCGATCGAAGGTTCGTTCTGGGCGCTGTTCGGAAATAACGGGCAATCGTGCACGGCGGGCGCGCGGCTCTTTGTGCACAGCTCCATTCGCGATCAGGTGGTCGCCGGTCTGGCCAGGCGGGCCAATGCACTTTCGGTTGGCCCGGGGATGGATTCGGAAGGTCATGATCTGGGCCCCATCATCTCCCAGCATCAGATGGACAAAGTTCTTTCCTATGTCGGGCAGGGGCAGGCCGAGGGTGCTCAGTGTGTTGCCGGCGGCAAGCGCGTTCGCAGCGCCGGGTACTTCGTCGCGCCGACCGTGCTCGACGGAGTGACTGATACCATGTCGGTCGCGAGGGAAGAGATTTTCGGACCCGTCATGGCAGTGCTTTCGTTTGACGATGAAGCTGAGGTGCTTTCGCGCGCCAACAATACCGACTTTGGGCTGGCCGCTGGCCTTTGGACCAATGACGTATCTCGCGCCCACAGGATGGCGGCACGGCTGCAGGCCGGCACCATCTGGATCAACACCTGGGGCGATACGGACGCGGCTTCCCCCTTCGGCGGCATGAAACAAAGCGGCTATGGCCGCGAAATGGGTCAGGAGGCGATTGCGCTTTATTCGCAAACCAAGAGCGTATGGCTCGGTCTCAAGGAATCTGATTTGATCTAATCAATTTGTGTTTCATGAAAGGGTCGTCAGGTGGCAACCAAGTCCGTTCCAAAATACCAGTCGGTGCACGACGAGGTGCTCAACAGGCTGGATTCCGGCATGTATTCGGTCGGAACGCGCCTTCCTACCGAGGAAGCATTGGCGAAGGCGTTCGACGTCAGCCGTGTCACCGTGCGCAAGGCGCTCGATATGCTCGTTCAGTCTGGATACATCACCGCGCGCCAGGGCAGTGGCTACGTCGTTTCCACGCTTTCGCCACCATCATCGAGCTGCCTTGTCTCGTTCACGGATCAGGTTATCCGTGAGGGGCGGATGCCCGGGGCCAAGCTGCTGGGTATCGATGCGCCTGCAAAGTCGGTGCCCCCGGAAGTTGCCGCTCTGTTTGACAGTGAATTGACACTGATCCGTCGTTTGCGAACCGTCGATGGCGCGCCCGTCATGCTCGTTCGTACCTGGGTGCCAAGCCATCTGGTGGATGGCATCAGCGCCGAAGATTTGCCCGAAACGGGTCAAAATCAATCCATCCTGCGTATTCTCGGACGGCGGTTCAAGATGCAGTGGACGCGCGCCTGTGAGGTTATCAGCTCGCTGGTCGCGGATGCCGAGATCGCTGAACTGCTGGACGTAAAGCCCAACGCGCCCATTCTTTCGCAGGCCTGTACGGCGTTCGACGAGGACCAGAAGCCGGTCTTTTACGACCAAGTCTACCGTCAGTCGCCCATCACCTACAACCTCGACAAATCCGCCCCCACGCGAACAGCCGGAACCTCTGCATAATGCCCTTGACCATCGGCCTGATCAAAGCATCGCTGCCAAGCTACTTTCCGGATAAGCATGGTGTCTTTGATCTGGCAGTGTCTGCGCTGGAAGGCCTGGCCTCAGAAGAAGGCGCCCGACTGGTTGTTGCTCCCAGCGTGCCGATGAATGGAGAGCAGGCTCGGGCGGCCATGGACGCTGTTCTCTCGGATGGCGCAGACTTTGTCATTCTGCTGCACGGCGGCTTTACCATGGGCGATGTTGCCCGAGCGCTGGCCAGCTATGACGTGCCTCTGGGCTTCTGGGCGACGCCTGAGCCAATCCACGAGGGCGACATCCAGCTCAACAATTTTGTTTCGCTCAATATGAGCATGTCGATTGCCCGTGGGGTCCGTGACTTGGAAAGTTCGCCGGTTCGCTGGTACTTCGGAGCGCCGGACGATACGACATTGCTTGGGCAGTTGCGTCAGACGATCAAGGCGTTGGGAATGTGCACGGCCCTGCGCGGAGCGCGGATCGGGGTGGTGGGCGGACTGGCTCCAACCTTCTACAACATGGCTGTTGATCAGGACGCGCTGTTTTCGCGGCTCGGCGTGGAAGTCGAACATGTCGATCTCCATCATCTGACCCAAGCCATGAGCGGCTTTCCTGATGAAATGGTCGCCCGGGAACTGAGCGCCATGTCGACTGCTGCCGACGTTGATGGCGTATCCATGGCGCAGATGGACCTGGCTGCGCGCATGGTGCTGGCTTTGCGCGAACTGGCGCAGGTCAATCGGTATGATGCGCTGGCTGTGTCCGATTGGCCGGCCCTGCAGCAGGATCCGGGCTTTCATCCGGGCGCCGCTTTCAGCTGGTTGGAAGAGCATAACGCCATCCCCGTCGCCTCGGAAGGCGATGTTATGGGCGCGGTGACCCAGCTTGCAGTCAGGTCCATGACGGGCCGAGTCGGCTGCCTGCTAGACATGACCTCGCCGCAGCTCGCGCAAGATCGCATCCTGATGTGGCATGGCGGTGGGGGACCGCTGCATCTCGCCGAAGGTCGTGCGCGCTGGATTAATCATCCGATGATTGGTCGGGGAACTGTGCAAGGGCCGATCTACGGTGCCATTGCGGACTATTGTTTTGCCCTCGGGGCGGTGACGGTGCTTCGATTGGGACGCAGTGGTGCCAGCCGCTTCAGCTTTGAGGCGGAAGTCGTCAAGGCGCCGGAAACTGGATTTACGGGCTGCCGTGGCTGGGTGTCATGCTTCGTTGCCGACGGGAATCCCTGCAGCGCAAGCGATGTCGTGGCGGCAGTTCTCGATCACGGCGTCGAGCACCACTTTGTCCTCGTTGCCGGCCATTGGGAACAGGTTCTGACAGAGTTTGGCGAGTGGTCCGGGCTCGTCACTTTAGGCATCAAAAAGCGCTAGGAATTCGTCCTTCTCTTCGCCGACGAGGCGTTTGGAGTTGACACGGGGAAATTTTCGGCATTAATTTGTAGTATCGAATTGGATAGAACCAATTGACACTAAGGGAGGGCACGCGTGACCGAAGTCCGGCTCAATGCGGTTCAGAAGCGATTTGGTGCATTTACGGCGATCGAATCCATTGATCTCGATATCAAGTCCGGGGAACTGGTCGCTCTCCTGGGGCCTTCCGGCTGCGGCAAGACGACGACGTTGCGCATGATCGCCGGGCTTGAGGCGCCGACGAGTGGAGAGGTCTTGTTTGACGGTAAGGACGTTTCGGACGTTGCCGTGCAGAAACGAAACGTCGGCATGGTATTTCAGCGCTACGCACTTTTTCCCCACATGACGGTCGAAAAGAACGTCACGTTCGGGCTCGATGTGCGGGGCCTGCCCAAGAAGGAAATCAGCGAGCGCCTTGAGGAGATTCTCGAGGTTGTACAGCTCAACAAATTCCGCAAGCGCTTCCCGGCGCAGCTCTCTGGCGGCCAGATGCAGCGCGTTGCCATTGCGCGCACGCTGATTACAAAGCCCTCCGTTCTGATGATGGACGAGCCGCTGGCCAATCTTGACACAAAGCTGCGTGGCGAGATGCGGCGCTTCATCCGCGACCTGCAGAACCGCCTCGGCATTACTACCATCTTTGTGACCCACGACCAGGTCGAAGCCATGGAATTGGCGGATCGGGTGGCGGTCATCTTCAACGGCAAGCTTGCCCAGTTCGGCGCCCCGCAGGAGCTCTACCAGCAGCCCAATTCCACTGAAGTCGCCGACTTCATGGGGGCCAGCAATATCTTCAGCGCGAAGCTCGCAGCGGCCGATCGCGCGGAAGCCTCGTTTGGAGCCATTGAGATCACGCCGCAGCCTGGCCTCAGGGCGGGTGACGATGTGCATGTAATGCTGCGCAGCGAAGGCATCGATCTCTACCCCGAGTCCGAGGTGCCCCAAGGTGCCCAGAACCTGATCTCTGGCAAGATCAAGGCGCGCGAGTTTTTCGGTGCGTCTGTTCAATATGTGGTCGGTGCTGGAGAGGACATCACCGTCGCCGAACAGTCCCGCCGTCTACTCGACGTGGGCCAGTCAGTTGTTCTCTCGGTCCAGCCGGACCGGGTGTGGACTATCGCCCGCTAGCAACAGGGGCGACGACTAAGAAACGATTTTTCAAGAGGAGGAAATTCAATATGCATAAACTGGCACTAGGCGTTTCGCTCGCTGCACTGCTTGTAGCAGGCGCCGCACAGGCAGAGGATCCGGCCGCCACCGAATTCCGCGAGAGCTTTCTCGCCGGAGACCTCGATTGGTCAGCCGTGACCGAGCGCGCGCAAGCCGAAGGCACCGTGAATCTGTACTATTGGGGCGGTAGCGATCCACTCAACGTTTGGATGGACAGCGTCGTTGCTCCGGCAATGTCCGAGCTGGGTGTAACTCTCAATCCCGTTCGCATCACGGGCACCAAGGACGCCGTCGACCTCGTTCTAGCCGAGCTTGGTTCGGGCAAGATGGTCGGTGAAGGCAGCGTCGATGCGATCTGGCTCAATGGCGAGAACTTCTCGACCCTCAAAGAACAGGACGCGCTTTTTGGAGCCTTTGCGCCGCTGTTGCCAAACGCAAAGAACATCGAGTGGGACGAAAGCGACCCCCGCTCGCTGCTCAATCTGCGCGACTTCGGTGTGACCACCGGTGGGGCGGAGGTTCCCTGGTCCGGCGAGCAATATGTCTGTGCCTTGAACTCAGATCGTGTGAGCGCCGAAGAGGTGCCCCATACATTCGAGGAAATGCAGGGCTATCTTGAAGCCAACCCCGGCAAGTTCATTTACGTGAAGCCGCCGCACTACATCGGCAACACCTTCGTGCAGCAGGCGATTTACGCGCACAATCCCGATGGCACTGGTGCAGAACCGTTCCAGCAGTCGCTCGAGGAATTGGGGACGTCCGAACTGGCGCGCCTGATCACTCCGGGTCTGGAATACCTGAAGAACCTCGAGCCTCTGCTTCTCGGCGGTGACAGCGGCACGCCGCGCTATCCGGAAGATCAAAACGCGCTGGACGGCTTGTTCCTCAATGGCGAGGTCAACTTCAACTGCAAGTTCGGCCTTTATGCGGTGGCCACCGGTCTCAGCCAGGGAACCTATCCTGAAGGCGCCCAGGAGTTCGTGTTTCCAGAAGGCAACATGATCAAGAACAAGAACTATCTGGCCATTCCGGCCAATGCGCCCAACCCGGCAGCTGCTCTGGTCCTGGCCGACTACATGACCACCGTTGAAGCGCAGATCTCCAAGCTCGAATTCACCGGCATGCCGGCCGGCATTGATCCGTGGCTCCTCAGCGAGGAAGACGCTGCAGCGCTTGCTGCAGCCTCGCCGGGCCACACGGGCCTCGATGCTTCCGAGCTCGACGCAAACATCGCACCCGATACCAACGCGACCCTGGTGGATGTGATTGAAGCCACCTGGCTCGAATACATCGAACGCGACAGCACGGACTCGATCGAAACCATTGTGACCCGCGCAGCCGAGAATCTGAACCAGTAACGGCAATTTGTTGGCCCGGCGCAGGTCGGGCCAACAGTCTCCAATTTGTCCTCGGAAGTTTTGATATGGCACGCTCCCACGACAGCGCACTGAAGGAAAGAATGTGGCTCTGGCTGCAGCTTTCCCCAGTGTTGCTCATCCTCGCGGTGCTCTTTGGCGGTGCCCTGGTGCTTGCCGTCGTGCAATCACTGGGGTTCGCCCCGTGGTTCGGGGTCAATACGTTCCCAAGCTTTCAATACTTTGGCGCGTTGTGGGGCTCGGCCTCTTTCTGGCAATCGCTTTGGCTGACGCTCTATTATGCTACGGTTTCGACAGTCATTGCCCTGGCCATGGGGATAGCGTTGGCATTGGCCTTGGTGCGCACTTTTCCGGGCAAGCACCTGTACAAGTATATCTATAAGCTGCCGCTGATGATCCCTTACACGGTGGGCATCGCCCTGGCCGTAATCATGCTGGGCAATGGCGGCATGATCTCACGACTGGCTGCGTTCTTTGGCCTTATTTCCGATCCCTCCCAGTTTCCGCAGATCCTCAAGACCCATGCCGGTTGGGGCATCATTGCGGTTTATGTCTGGAAGCAGGTTCCATTTATCACCTTGGCGATCTATGCGGTGATGCTCGGGATCGGCCGGGAAACCGAAGAGGCGGCGGCCATTCTTGGCGCTAATCGTTGGCAGATCCTGACTCAGGTGACACTGCCCCAGATCATGCCCGGAATCGTGTCGTCCACCCTGATCTGCTTTGCCTTCAATGTCGGGGCTTTCGAAGCACCGTTCATCCTGGGAGGCGGGTTCCCAGACACCTTGCCCGTCGTGGCATGGCGCTACTTCAACGATGCTGACTACACCCTGCAATTGCAGGGTATGGCCACCGTGGTTTCCATAGCTCTGGTCGCTGGCGTCATCTTGTTCTCCTACCTGGCCATCTATCGCCGCTTTGAACGAAAGATCGGGAGAACGTGATGGCCCGCAAATTTTCCAGCACTGCCTTGAACAACCAGCTCTCTGGCTTTCAGAAGATCTATCTGATCCTGATCGTCGGGTTCATCCTGGGGCCGTTTCTGCCGCTGATCATCCAAAGCCTGGCGTTCCGTTGGGCATGGCCCGACCTACTGCCCGGAACCTGGTGGATGGAGCAGCGTGAAGTCTCAAGGATGCCGCTTGCCTGGGACTATGTGCTGTCGCCTTACAGCCGCATTCTCGAGGCAACGATCAATACCGTGGTGATCGGCGGAATCGTGACCGTAATCTGCCTCGCCATTTGCCTGCCGGCAGCGCGGGTGCTGGCCCGGGAGAGCTTTCGGGGCAAGTCAGGCTTTGAGTTCTTCCTGTCCCTGCCACTGATCGTGCCCGAGGCCGCCATCGGTATCGCCTTGCTGATGATCTTCATACGCATGGGCATTGCCGGCAGCTATCCCGGTATCATCATCGCTCATCTGATCCCCACCATCCCTTACATGATCCGCATGCTGACGGCGGTCTATCAGGGGCTGGGCAAGGACTTCGAGGAGCAGGCAATGATCCTGGGCGCCAGCAGGTGGCAGGTTCTGCGGCTTGTGACGCTCCCCATGCTGCTGCCGGGCGTGGTGGCGGGTGCCTTGTTCACCTTCCTTGTGTCCACCAACATCTTCCTACTCACCTTCTTTTTGGGGCAGGGCAAGATAATCACCCTGCCAACGCTCCTGTTTTCAAAGATCGCAGGCGGGACGCTCGATGCGTCTGCTGCTGGCATCACGCTGATCGTGACCCTGCCAGGGGTAATTCTGCTCATCATTTCCGAACGGTTCATCAAGGAAGAAGCTTTCGGCAAGGGCTTCGGAAACTAGGATTTCGACTATGCTAGACCAAGACGTGATCGCGCGCTTTCCCAAGCTTTCCGCTGAGCTCTACCAGAGGCTGCTTGCCCACCCGGGGCACTTGGCCCGTGTAATTATCGATACTGACACGGCCAATGAAATCGACGACCAGTATGCGTTGGCCTGGGCTTTGCTCTCGCCCGACCGCGTGCGGCTTGAAGGCGTGACGGCGGTGCCATTCTCATTTGCCCATCACCAGGACAACCTCATTCGTTCGGTTGCCATTCTCAAGCGTGGCGGCCCGGAAAATCCTGCTGAAGAAAAGTTCATGGGTGGACTGGCTGGCTGGGCGCAGCGCATGGTCGATACCGGAAGCGATCCCAAGGAGACGCTGTTTACTCTGCCCAAGGAAGGCGCCGAGCTCTCCTACCAAGAGATCCTGCGCGTCTTCGGAAAGTGTGGCGTCGACCACGAGGGCAAGGTTTACCGCGGCGCCCCAGGTTACCTCGAAAGCTTTGACTCCCCGTTTGATACTCCGGCCGCCCGCTTCATTGTCGAGAGCGCCCGACGTCGCGAAGATGGCCCGGTCTATGTGCTGGCCATGGGAGCGTTGACCAACATCGCTTCCGCCCTGTTGATGGCGCCCGACATCATCGACAACATGGTTGTGGTCTGGACCGCTGGGTTCCCGACCTATGCGCCATTCTCCAACGAGCCCTCGCTCAATCTGGTGCAGGACCGGCTTTCTTCACGCCTGCTTTTTGACTGCGGTGTGCCGCAGGTCTATCTGCCGGGCTATCACGTCGGCGCCCAACTGAAAATTTCACTTCCGGAAATGGAGCGGTTCGTAAAGGGGCAGGGGGCTATCGGCGATTATTTGCACCACCTTTACACCAACAATCCGCTACACGAGATGTTCGCCATCACCGGGGCCGAAGCAAAGACCTGGGTGATTTGGGACATGATCAATGTCGCCTGGCTCCTAGACCCGGCCTACGTCTCGACATTTGATACCCAAGCGCCCAGCCTGGATCCGGGCCTTTATTGGCGCCAGGACAGTATGAGGCACCCCATGGTTGAGGCCTATGACCTGAACCGCGATGCGATCTTTGAAGATTTCTATCGCTGCCTATCCAAGGCCCCTCTCTAGAAGCCCGGCTTGGAATCGGAAAGCGTCAAAATCAGACCCGTGTTCGGAAAGCGATAGGCGACAGTGATGACCACAATCGATCTGTGCCAGCTCATGCTGGTCGCAGGCGTCGCTGCTTATCTGCAGACCCTTACCGGATTTGCCTTTGGCCTGGTTATGATGTGCGCAATAGCCATTCTCGGCCTCATTTCACTTGCAGACGCGGCGATTATCGTAGGCATCCTGTCGGTGGTGAACTCCGTTCACATCCTGATCAGAGGCTGGCGATATGTTGCCTGGCGGGAATTCTGGCTTGTGGCCGGTCCGTCGCTCGCTGCAACAATCGCTGGTTATGCGATGCTGGAACGCGTCGCCGCCTCGAACCTGGTACTTTTGCAATTGATCCTGGGAGTGGTGATCATTGCAGCTGCGGTCCAGCTTGTGTCCCGACCCCACCCCTTGAGCAAAAGGTCATCAGCGAGGCAATTCATTGTAGCCGGAGCTGCAGGCGGTCTCATGGGAGGGCTCTTTGCCACTGCGGGGCCACCCTTGGTCTACCTGTTCTATCGCCAGCCCATGGCGATCACGTCGATCCGGGTGACTCTTGTCCTTGTCTTCACTGTCGGCATTCTGCTGCGGACGACATTGGTCGTTGCGACCGGTGATTTTCCCTTTATCCCTGTGTTGTGGAGCTTGCTGACGATTCCGGTGATTCTCGCCGCCACCGAGATAGCACACCGATGGCCGCCCGTGCTCTCACCCGAGACCCTGCGCCGCGTTACATTCGGCCTGCTCCTCGCCTCCGGGCTCGGCCTTGCCTTCAAGGCTCTTATCTAGCGTTTCCTTTTGCGTGCACTATTCATCACCAAACACCAACGACCGGCGCGGCTGTAAGTGTCCCTGCTGAGATGCGTCTCGCACCGCGTCAACCTCCTAATTCTCGCTAGCCGCGTGCCCCGCCGCGCTGCCGATGGGCAGTGGCTCGCCCAATCCATTCTCTGATAGTCCGCCGGAAGGAACAGACCTATGGACGCCCTACCTCACCGTATCGTCATGCTGGATCGCGGCACTTTTCCCGCGGACACCAGGATCAAAGGTCCGAAGTTCCCGCACGAACTGGTGCTTTATGAGCGCACCGCTCCTAACGAAGCTGCTGCCCGTGTCGCCGATGCCGCGGTGATCATCACCAACAAGGTGCCGATCACACGAGCCGTTCTGGCGCAGGCGCGGCAGCTCAAGCTGGTGGCCGTTGCCGCCACCGGCTATGACGTCATCGACGTTAAGGCCTGCGCCGAGCGTGGCGCCGCCGTGTGCAATGTGCGCGACTACGCCCTCCACACCGTGCCCGAGCATACCTTTGCGCTGATGCTGGCGCTGCGGCGCAGCCTCATGCCGTATCACCACTCAGTCGGAAAGGGCCGCTGGCAGCAAAGCGGCCAGTTCTGCTACTTCGATTATCCGATACAGGACCTTGCAGGATCGACCATTGGAATTTTCGGCGGCGGCACCATCGGTCAGTCGGTGGCCGGCATCGCCCGAGCCTTCGGGATGAAGGTGCTGTTTGCCGCCCGCCGCGGTGCCCCGACCCAAGCGAATCGCACCCCATTCGAGGCCGTCCTAGAAGAATCCGACGTTCTTACTTTCCATCTGCCGCTGCGTCATGAGACGCGCCACATGATCGGCGCCGCCGAGTTTGCGCGGATGCGGCGCAAGCCGCTGGTCGTCAATACCGGACGCGGCGGGCTAGTGGATGAGGCGGCGCTGGCCGTAGCGCTCGAGTCGGGACAGATCGCAGGGGCGGGGTTCGACGTGGTCACCGTCGAGCCCATGCCGGCCGATCATCCGTTCCAGAGGTTGATGGGCCGTCCGGACTTTGTTCTGACACCCCATGTCGCCTGGGCAGCCGCGAAGCCACTCAAGCTGTTGCCAACCAGGTGTTCGAAAATATCGACAATTTCTTCAGTCGATTTCCTTCGAACCTGGTGCTTCCTTGACGCTGTGCCAATGGCCTTGAAGCAAGTGACGATGAGCATCGATGATGCTGGCCAAGTTGGAACCGCCACGCACTCACTTTCTTGAAGAAGACTGTGTGCGGCAAATATAGACCGGTATTGCAGATACCTTTTACTAGGTACAGGACTTCAGTTGACCTGATTCGTGCCGTTTTGGAGCCGACTGTGGGAGTGGACCGCGTTTCCCAGGACAGCCGGCGGTTAAGTTTAGGCACCGACTGTTGTGCGCTACTGGTCGGTCCGTCAGGTGGCACCCACTCTTTCTGGCTCTGATTTGGTCTGGCCTCGAAGTCGGCATCAGCGGTATGTGGATTGGAGACTTCAGCTTCCTTAGATTTCAACCGGAAACTAGGCCGACCGGATTCTGCCCCTCACTCTTTACCTGCGAACCTGGCGGGAAGGGCAGGGGGCTTCCTAATTCGCCTGGCAGCAACGCGCCCCGTTCCGGCCGTTAAGAGCCAAAAAGCCGGTTCTCGAAAGCAGACATGCAAATTTGGCAGGGATAGTTCCGCCAGCAGCCCCCGCTGTTTCCCCTTCCATACACTACGCGGGATTGTGCATTTGGGCAGTTCAGTCGGTTTGTCGGATATGGGCAAAGCCACGCATCCGGAAGCTAGAGCAGCGACGCGCTGGGGGCAAAGCGGCGCGCGGTGACTTCAAGCAGCAGGGCTACCGCCAGGGTCACGGCAACGACGACGGTGGCCAGGGCCGAGGCCGCCGGGGAGTTCCCCTCATACTGCAGGAAGAACACCATCACGCCCAGCGTCTCTGTGCCGGTTGACCACAGGAGGGCCGAGAGCGTCAATTCGTTGAAGGCGCTCATGAAGACGAGGAGGGCACCGGCAATGGTTGCGGGCAGCACCGAGGGCAGCGACAGCTGCACAAGCCGCCGCGGCACGCGCGCACCGAGGATCTGGCCGGCCTCGTCGAGTGCCGGATCCATCGTGGCGTAGCTTGCCGCGACAGGACGGAGCGCCAGTGGCAAGAAGCGGGCCAGATAGGCGACTAGAATGATCCAGGCGGTGCCATAGAGTGACACGCCGAACACCGGCAGTGGCGGCAGGAAGACCATGATTACACCAAGCGCCAGCACAGTGCCGGGAACGGCATAGGGCGCGTCGGCAAGAAGATCTAGCAGCCGGGCGAGCGCATTTCGGCGGACGGTGGTCAGGTAGCCGAGGATGAAACTGGCCAGGGCCGAAATCAGCGCAGCGGCGCCGGCCAGAAGAAAGCTGTTGGTGAAGGCGCGGCGCAGGGCGGCATTGCTGAAAAGGAAGCCGAAATTATCGAGGCTGAGGGTGGCAACGCTCAAGCGAACGCCAAGCGCCGGAACAAGGGCGCTGGCGATCAGTGCCAGCAGCGGCAGAACCGAAATCAGCAGCACAAGCAGCCAGACGACACACTCCATGGGCAGGCGGAACCTGCCGAGCGCGAAGGGATCAAGGGGCTGCCCGGTGCGGTCGAGGTAGGAGGTGCGGCGCAGCAACAGCCAGCGGAGCAACAATCCGGCTGCAGCCAGCAGCACCAGCACCAGCGACAGGCTCGCCACCTGCGCCAGCGCCGACGGCCCGAAGCCGGTGAGGCGTTGATAGATCAGGGTCGTCAGCACCGTGACGCGCCCGGGGATGCCGAGCAGTGCCGGCACGCCGAAATTGCCGATGGCCGCGACGAAGGCAAGGGCACCGCCGGCCAACAGGCCCGGCCGGGCCAGTGGCAAGACGATGCGCCAGAGGATCGCCGTGCGCCGCGCGCCGCTCACGCTGGCGGCTTCGACGAGATCGCGCGGCAGTGCGCGCAAAGAGGTCAGCGTCGCCAGCATGACCAGCGGCGCATGTTCGAGCCCCATGACCCAGATGATGCCGCCCATGGAATATAGAGGATTGGTGGTGCCCGGTGGCGGCGCAAGGCCGGCGAGGCGTAGGAGCGGGCTTGAGGGGCCGGTGAGTTCGATCCAGGCCAGGGCCGAGATCTGCGGCGGGATCAGCATGGGCAGCAATAGCAGGAAGCCAAGTGCTGTCCGGCCGCGAATGTCGGTCAGATGCAGCACGGCCGCGCCCAGCCCCCCGATCAGCAGCGAGACCATGGTCGCGCCGACCGAGGCAATCATCGTATTGCCGAGTGCGCGTGGCGCCGCGCGGCTCTGCCAGACGTCGAGCAGGATGCCGAAGGCCTGGCCGTCCTCGCCAGGCCGCAGCGCCTCGATCAGCAGCCGGCCGAGCGGCATCACCCCGACCACGAGCACGTAAAGACACAGTCCGGCGAGGAGGAAAACCTCGCCGGACTGCGAAGGCCACCGCATGCGCAGGGGTGGCAGCAGGCCCAGGCGATCAGCCGCCGAAGAGATCGGCAAAGTGCTGCTTGTTGGCTTCGTCGTCGGCCAGCATCTGGTCGAAGTCGGCCGGCAGAATGTTCAGGGAATCGACTTCCGGATAGCCTTCGGGAACGGCAACGCCGGCAAAGATCGGGAAGTAGCCCTGGGTGACCGACTGCTCCTGGGCGGACGCGGACAACTGCCAGTCGACAAAGATCTTGGCAGCTTCGAGCGCGTCGGTGTCCTTGAAGATGGCGATCGGCTGGGTGATGGAGGAAACGCCCTCGGCCGGGAAGACGAAATCGACGGGCGAGCCGTCCTTCTTGGCGTTGAGCGCCATATATTCGATGATGATGCCATAGGGCTTTTCGCCACGCGCCACGGCCTCGACCACGGTGCCATTGCCCTGGCCGGCCACGGCGCCATTGTCAGCGAGAGTCTCGTAATATTCCCAGCCGAATTCGGGCTGCTGCGCAACGGTGCCGACATGGATGACGGCCGCGCCGGAATAAAGCGGGCTCGGCATGATGAGGCCTGAGGCGATCTCGGGCTGGGTGAGGTCGGCCCAGGCAGTCGGCGGCGTGTCGACCAGGTCGGTGTTGTAGATGATGCCGGTGGTGATCAGCTTGGTGCCGAAAAAGGTCATGTCCGGATCAACGACGCTGGCCGGAAGGTTTTCGACCGGCGCGTCGGTATAGGCATAGAGCAGGCCTTCGTTCTTGAGCTGCGTCATGGCGACCGCATCGGCGATCAGGATGACGTCGGCCTGGACCTGACCGGCGGCCACTTCGGCCTGCAGCTTGCTCATCACTTCGGTCGTGCCCGAACGGAAGAGTTCGACGGTGATCTCGGGGTGATCGACGTTGAACGCCTCGATCACGGCTGTCATCTGCTCGGTGGGCTGGGACGTATAGACGGTGATGGTCGAGCCATCCTGGGCCAGAACGGAGGCCGGAACGGCCGAAATGGCGAAGGCTGCCGCAAGGCGAAGAAGCGTTGTTTTCATCGGATTTTCCATCGTGTGACCCGCGGGTGCGAGCGTCGGAGGGGACGTAGCCAAATCGCGTGACATCGGCGTGACGCTCAGGCGAGTTGCAGCGCGCCTTCCGTCCAGGGGATGGCGGGCAACGCCGCATGCAGGGCGCGGAGTTGTTCCGCCGGCACGAAGGCAGGCATCACGACCTCCGGCTCGACCGCGTCGAGAAGGGCCCGAATGTCTGACAATCGGGGGTGCACGTTCCAGCGCAGGACGCTGGCGCGGCCTCCGGCAACGGCAAGCGCCGCCGGCGTGCCGCGCGAGACATGGCCGGTGAAGACGATTTTGACTTCGCCGGTCCGCCAGGTGGCGAGCAATTGCGCGGCGAGACCGCCGCTTGCATCGGCCTTGGCTGCGATCATGACGCCGTCCGGCTCGTCATCTGCATAGAGAGTTTCCGTCTGCTCGAGCAGGGAGGCCAGGCGCTCTAGTGCGCCCGGTGCCAGTTCCGCGCCGCCCTCGATCAGCATGGCGGCCACGGCGCGATGGACGGGGCAGAGGCGGACGCGATGGCCTGCCTCCCACAGCAAGAGCGCCATTTCCAGGCCGCGGCCCGCCGCCGGAGCGGGCAGCAGCAAGGGGCCGGCGGCGGCAAGTGCGGTCAGTTCGGCAAGGGCCTGCTGCACCGTGCCGTCCCAGGCGCCATAGGAGGCATCGGCAACCAACGCACGCGCGCGCGGCCAGGGTTCAGCAGGATAGAGGTTGCTTTCGAGCGAGAAGTCGCCGGTATAGAGCAATCCTTCTGCGCCGCCGATCCGCATCCAGACGGCGCCGGGGGCATGGCCGCAGCGGCCGGTGGCGATCTCGAGGCCGAGATGGCGGGCGGCATCGTCAAAATCGCCGACGGCGCGGATATCGGCGAGCCGTGCGGCAAGGCCGGTGGCAAAGACCGGGGGGCTGCCGATGTCTCCGAGGCGATACAGGGCACCGGTATGGTCACGGTGGGAATGGCTGACAAGAACTGCGTCCACGGTGCCGACGCCGACCAGGTCGGGTTCGCGGTCGTCATCGGGCCCCTTGCCGCAATCGAGCAGCAGGCGGCGTCCGGCGATCTCGAGAAGGAAGCAGGCGGGTCCCTTTTGTCCATAGCCCGATATCGCGGTCAGCCTCATGCCGGGAGCACCCAGCCGCCGGTCACGGCAAGATCGACACGCGCACCGGGCTCTGGCGCCGCCGCCATGCCGAGGCCGATGGTCTTGCCGCCAAACTGCTCCAGCGCCAGCGTCACCAGGTGATCGGCGCCGCGGAAGGATGTGTCGACTACCCTGCCGACCAGATGGGGCCGCAGTCCGGCCGCTGCCGGGACGACGTTTTCGGGACGCAGGCTGAGCTGGGCGGCGCCGACTGCAGCCACACCCGGAAGGTCGAGCGTCACGCCCCCGAGGGAGACGCGGCGCGTTCGGTCGTCGAGCCGTGCGGCCACGTCGACCGGCAGAACCACCCCCTTGCCGAAAAACTCGGCCACCATCCGCGTCGCCGGCTGCCCATATAGCTCCTGGGGCGTTCCCAGCTGCTCGATGCGACCGGCATTCATGACGGCGACCCGGTCGGCCAGGGCCATGGCCTCGGCCTGGTCATGCGTGACAAAGACGAAGGTGGTGCCGGTCTTGCGGTGAATGCGGCGAAACTCGGCCTGCATGGACTCGCGCAGGTGCGGATCGAGATTGGCCAGCGGCTCGTCGAGCAGGATGAGTTCAGGCTCGGTCACGAGGCAGCGCGCCAGTGCGGTGCGCTGGCGCTGGCCGCCGGACAGTTCGGGCGGTCGGCGACTGCCCAGGCCCTCGAGTCCAACCATCGCAAGGGCGGCCTCGACCCGTGCCGCGCGCTCGCGGCCGTGCATACCCCGCACCGACAGGCCAAAGCCCACATTTTCGGCGACGCTCATGTGCGGCCAAAGGGCATAAGACTGAAATACCATGCCCAGCTTGCGCGCTTCGGTCTCAACCCAATGGTCGGGGCCAGCCACCACGCGGCCAGCGATCTCGATCTCGCCGGAGGTTGGCCGTTCGAGCCCGGCAATCAGGCGCAGCAAGGTGGTCTTGCCGCAGCCGGACGGTCCCAGCAGCGCGAGGAAGGTGCTCGGCTCGACCGACAGCGTCACATCCTGCAGCACTGCGGTGTTGCCGAAGCGCTTGTTGATCTGCCTCAGTGTGATCTGGTCCATCGCAATCGCCCCTTCGGGCGGTGGCTGTAGGCAGGCGATGTGACAATCGTGTAACGGCAAGGCCGGCTGCGGGTCTGCCTGGCCTCCGAAGCCAGGAATTCGCACGTCGATCCTCCGTCACGCAACCTTCGCCTTAGCGTTAAGAAACCGTCAGCTCTGCCGCGTACATCGACCGGGCAATGCAATTACAATTGCAGGGAGAGATCATGTCACGCAATTTGCACATCTCGATTGCAGCCAGCTTCGTCGCCCTGGCCGCCTCCACCATCGCCGCCCAGGCGCAGACCACAGTCAGCTTTTGGCACAGCTTCAACAATCGAGCCGGTGAAGCTCTCGAAGAAATCATCGCCAACTACGAAGCCGCCAATCCGGACGTCGACATCCAGGGTGAGTATGTCGGCAACTACAACGACATCGTCGCTCGCCTGCAGGCCGCCATTCCTGCCAACCGGGCGCCCGCCGCAGTGATCCTGGAGGTCACGCGCTACGGGCTCTTTGCCGATGGCGGTGTGCTGGTGGACCTCACGCCCTATTTCGAAGCCGACCCGCTCAAGGACGAGCTCTATGATTATGCTCGCGAAATCGGGGTCATAGGGGACAAGAACTATATCGTCCCGTTCAACTCCTCGACCCCGGTCCTGTATTACAACAAGGACATTTTCGCCCGCGCCGGCATTGAGGGCGAGCCCGACCTCGGCACTTTCGACGAGATCCTCAAGGCTGCCCAGACAATCACCGAAACGCTTGGATCAGAGGGCATCACTGGAATCGCCGCACCCGGCCAGTTCGCACGCTGGGGCCTCGTCATGGCCAATGGCAGCGACCTCATCGATTCCATGACCGGCGAAATCCTGCTTGATGATCCCAAGACCATCGAGGCCTACGAATGGATGGCATCCCTCGTGGATGAGCACAAGGTCGCCTCGGCCGACGGTGTCACCGAGGAAGACAACGGACGTGACGCGTTCCTCGCCGGCAAGGTCGGCATCATGATGAACTCGACCGGCAACTATGTCGGCGCCCGCGAAGCTCTCGGCGATAACCTCGGCGTTTTGCCCATGCCCTGCAATCCCGATTGCTCCGTGCCGATCGGCGGCGCCGGCATCGGCATTCTTGCCAGCGCTCCGCAGGACGTCCAGGACGCGGCTTATGATTTCGTGAGCTATGCCGCCTCGGCCGAAGCCAACGCCATCTGGTTTGCCGCGACCGGCTACCTGCCGATCAACAAGAACTCGGCCGAACAGCCTGTCGCCGCCGAAGCACTGGCCAACCAGCCGGGCATCGACGTAGCGATCAAGTCCCTTCCCTATGCCCACGGCCGTGCCCGCACCCCGGTGGTGACCTGGATGCGCACTACCGAGTACGATGTGTGGCAAGCGATGGCCTTGGGCCAGACCCCCGTGGAAGCGGCGATGACCAAATTCGCTGAAGACACCCGTGCTGAGGAAGCCCGCATCAGCAACTGATCCTCTGCCAGATGGGCGGCGGGCCATTTCCGGTCCGCTGCCCTCCCAGGTGCCTGCGAAATGTCCAAGCTCACGCCCTATCTGCTGGTCGCGCCGCTTATCGCCTTCATCGCGATTTTTACCTATGTCCCGATTGTTTCGAGCGTCGACCTCAGCTTCCGCTCCTGGAACTTCATGTCGCCGGAAATGCCGTTCGTCGGCTTTTCCAACTATGCGCGGCTCTTTGCCTGGGACGACTTTTGGGATTCGCTCAAGGTCACGACGATCTTTGCGGTCATATCGGTGCCGATCAGGCTGGTGCTGGCCCTGGCCATCGCGAGCTACCTCAAGCGCGAAACGCTGAGCTCGCGAGTCTTGCGCGGGGCCATGTTTCTGCCGACCATCACTTCGACGGTCTCGATCGCGGTTGTCTTTTCCTGGGTATTCTCCACCGACTATGGTCTCGCCAACGGCCTACTGACCGCCATGGGGCTGGGCAAGGTACCGTGGCTGCAGGACCCGAGCCTGACGCTCCTCGTCCTCATCTTCATCAACACCTGGAAGCAGCTTGGCTACGACGTCATCATCTATATCGCCGGGCTGCAGGCGGTGCCTCAGGAGCTCTACGACGCTGCCGCCATGGACGGGGGACGGCGCTTCCAGGTGTTCCGGCGGGTCACCGTGCCGCTCATTATGCCCACGACCTATTTCCTGCTGGTGATCTCGGTCATCGAGGCCTTCCAGATTTTCACCATCATCAACGTGATGACGCGCGGCGGGCCGGCGGGAGCGACCGACATGCTGGTGCACCTGCTTTATCGCACCGGCTTCGTGCTCTTCGATATCGGCACGGGCTCGGCGCTCGCCATCATCCTTTTCGTGCTGCTGATCGGGCTGGCCCTGGTCAAGGCGCGGGTCCTCGGCGCCAAGGTGCACTATGAAGCTTAGGCAAAACGCAACGACCGCGCTGGCGCTCGTTGCCGGGCTCCTGTTCCTGTCGCCGGTCCTCTACTCGATCTGGATGTCGTTCCAGACGGCGCAGTCCTATTATCGCGGCGGCTTCGAATTCAGCCTGGGCAACTATGGGACGGCGGTCACCAAGTTCAATTTCGCCCGCTACCTCGTCAACTCGATCATTGTGTCGGGCATGGTGACGCTGGTGGGGCTGGCGGTTTCGACGACGGCGGCGTTTGCCTTCGCGCGCTTCGACTTCAAGGGCCGCGACCTGCTCTTCGGGATCACGGTGGCGACTTTGATGATCCCGAGCCACATCACGCTCATTCCGAACTATCTGACCCTGGCGCGGGTCGGCCTGCTCGATACCTATGCCGGGCTCATTTTGCCCGCGATCTCCAACGGCTTTGCCGCGTTTTTCCTGCGCCAGTACATCCGCGGCATTCCGCGCGCACTCGATGAGGCAGCTTACATGGACGGGGCACGGCCGCTGCAGGTCCTGTGGCGGGTGATCGTGCCGATCTCGCGGCCCGCCATCTTCTCGATGGGGCTCTACATCTTCCTTGGCGAGTGGAACAACTACATCTGGCCGCTCGTCGCGGTAGGCAAGGAAGACCTCTATACGCTGCAACTCGGGCTCGCCAGGCTCTACAGCGTCAACCCCGGTGAAGGATTGATCGACTGGCCGCTGGTCATGGCGGCCTCGACCATCACCATCCTGCCGGTCCTGTTCGGCTTTTTCCTGGTGGAGCGGCATCTGGTGCGCGGCATCACCATGGGCGCCGTCAAATGATACAAGGACAAAGACGATGACACGCATCGCATCCCATCGCGGCGGCACGCTCGAATTTGGCGACAGCACGCCCACCGGATTTCGCAAGACGGCGCAGATGGCGCTCGAGGAGGTCGAATTCGACGTCCATCCGACACGCGACGGCGCCATCATGGTCCATCACGATGCAACGCTCGAGCGCACCACCGACAAGACCGGGGCGATCGCAACGCTGAGCGAAGCCGAGGTGCGGGCCGCGACCATCAATTACAGCGGCGGCGAGCATCCGCTCTCGCTGGACGAGCTTTGCGACATCTATCGCGACAGCACGGTCGAGTTCCGCTGCGAGATCAAGCCGGATGCCGAAGGCCGCGCCTACAGTAACTTCGTGCCAGGGGTCGTCGATACCTTGCGCAAAGGCGGTATGCTGGAGCGGACGCGGTTCTCGTCGTTCCTGCTCGATACGCTGGTGGAGCTCGGTGCGGTGACGCAGCGGCCCTGTCTCTGGCTGGTTAGCCCGCAGGTCTTGCGGCTCGTCGGCAGAACCGCGCTCTTTGAAATAGTGCGCGCGCGCTCGATATCCGAGATCGGGGTCCACATCGACGAGGCGGACGCCGAGCTGATGGCGGCGGCCAACGACGCGGGAATCGCTTTTGGATGCTGGGCAGCACATACGGCCGAACAGATCGAAAAGGCACTTGGGCTGGGGATCAAGGTCTTCACGACCGACCGGCCGAGCCTGGCCATTGCTCTGCGCGACAATCGAGCGGGGAGGCAGCCGGCATGAGCGCCATAGCGCTACGTAACGTCCGTAAGGCTTATCACGGCGGTCCGACGGTGCTCCACGATCTGTCGATGGCAATCGAAGCCGGGGAGTTCATCGTTATCGTCGGCCCCTCCGGATGCGGCAAGTCCACGCTTTTGCGCCTCATTGCCGGGCTCGAGCGCGCCGATGGCGGCGATATCGAAATCGGCGGCACCCGCGCCAACGACTTGCCGCCGCAGGACCGCGATATTGCGATGATCTTCCAGAACTATGCGCTCTACCCGCATATGAGCGTGCGCGAGAACATCGCCTTCGGGCTCGAACTGCGCGGCGTGCCCAAGCGCGAACGCAACGCGCGCGCCGAGAGCGTCGCCGGGATGCTACAGCTCGACCCCTATCTCGAGCGCAAGCCGGGCGCACTCTCGGGCGGGCAACGCCAGCGCGTGGCCATGGGCCGGGCCATGGCGCGCAAGAGCTCCATCTTCCTGATGGACGAGCCGCTCTCCAATCTCGACAATGCATTGCGCATCGCCATGCGCACTGAAGTCAAGGAACTGCATCGCCAACTTGGTGCCACCATGGTCTATGTGACCCACGACCAGACCGAGGCCCTGTCGCTGGCCGATCGCATCGCCGTGATGAAGGACGGGCACCTGTTGCAGTTCGATACGCCTGAGGCGATCTATGATCGGCCGGCGCACCGGTTCGTCGCCGGGTTCCTTGGCGTGCCGCCGATGAACTTTCTGTCGGCAAAAGCGGTGCCGGGCTATTCGGGACCCGAGGGACTGACCATAGGCCTCCGCCCCGAGCACCTGTCCATTCATGCCGGGGAGCCGGCGGCCAACGGGCTGGGTGTGCGGCTCCTGCTCTCGGAAATGACCGGGGCGACGGTCATCCTTCATTGCGAGAGTGCCGCCGGGCGTATCACGCTGAACTGCGCGCGCAAGGACATGCCACAGGGGAGCGATGCCCTGTGGGTAAATCTCGAGCTTTCGCATGCGCTCTATTTCGATGAAGACGGCAAGCGTGTTGAATTGTCCTGAAGGCAGGAAGCACACCTGCGTCCCTTTTCATCCAGGCCGGGATCGTCCGTGATCGAAACGAAAGATACGGTTTCCGAGGCATTGCGGAACCTCATCGCGCGCAATTCGACGCGACTGACGCGGGCGGACGAGCGCCTGCTCGAAGTCCTCACCCAGGACCCGGTGCGCGCTGCCATCGACAATGGCGCGGCTGTGTCGTCCCGGGCGGGCGTTCATCCGGCATCGGCGGTTCGCCTGGCGCGCCGGCTTGGCTTTTCCGGCTATCCAGAATTTCGCACCTTCATCCAGTCGAGCCTGATCGCGGGCGGGGGCGACCTCGACAGTCCCGCTGCGCGAATGGCGGCGCGACTCGTCAAGGCGGACGACGGCGGCATTCTCTCTTCGATCCTCGACAGCGAAATCGCCGCACTCGAGCAGGTCCGCCAGCGCGTATCGGGCGGTGACATCCGCCGATTTGCCGAGTGCATCCGCGAGAGCCGGCGCGTTTTCGTCTTCGGGCGCGGACATTTTGCCTCTCTCTCGGCCCTGGTGACCTTGCGCCTCAATCGCTCTGGCTATCCTTGCGTCGATCTCGGCAGTCGCATGCACCAACTCCCCGAGGTGTTGAGCCAGATGACGCGCAAGGACACGCTCTGGCTTTTCTCCTTCCGCCGATCGGTGCCGGTGCTGAACGAGATCAGGGCCATCGCGCATTCGGCCAAGGCTACGACCATGGCGATTACCGACCTGAAGGGCGTACTGATCAGCCCCCCGCCCGACCACCACATCGCTGTCTCGCGCGGGGCTGTGGGTGAGTCGCAGTCGCTCGTCGTTCCCATGACGATCGCCAATGCCATCATCCTCGATCTTGCCTCGATCGATGAAGGTCATTCGATCCGCTCCCTTGAGCGGTTCAAGGCCTTTCGCACCCAGAGCGGCCTCTCACGCTCTCTGACCTGAGGCGTTACGGGCAGCTAAGCGCCCCATTCCCGCCACTAGCGGGTTCATTCTGATTGCCTGTAAGCGGACACCCCTCTGGAAGCCGCAAGGCCTTCAGACGATGGTTGCGACCCGGCGAGACATGGCGGACTGGAGGACCAGGTAAAGTATGGAACCAAGGCCGCAATAGGTCGCGTAGCCGAAGGTTTGGATCGTGATCGGTGCGCCTGCATCAATGAGGTAGCCTGCAATGCCCGGACCCAAGGCAGAGGCGGCAACCAGGGCTGCGGTGGCCAGCGATCGAATGGCACCGATATGGGCCGTGCCGTATATCTCCACCCATAGGGCTCCAACCACGGGGTTCATCATACCCTGCGTCATGCCGATGCAGATGAAAGCGATAGGGACGGACCATATTGGCGCAACCGTGCCCAGGATGAGGCTGGCTGCGGCGAGGGGCAGAAGTACGATTGGCATGAGGCGCCACGATCCGAAACGATCAACCAGAAACCCGGCGACGATGGATGACACCGCCACCGAGAGCGACAGGAAGGGAAACATGGCGGTGAATGTCGTCAGGTCCCAACCCTTCACCTGGGTTAGGTGGGCTTGGTGAAAGATGTAGAGCGTGCCGATCGCCGGGGGTGCCATGATTCCCGGAAGCAGGAAATAAAAGAGCGGATCACGCAGGACGCGCGATCTCGTCCATTGTTTGCCAGTTGGCTCCATCGTGCCCATGCCATCCGGATTGGCAATGACCGGACGACCCTTGCGCCCCTCGGGAGGGTCGCGCAATAGGAACCAGATCGCCGGAACGACCAGACCAACGAGCATGGTTGCCGCGCCCGCCCAGACATTGCGCCAGCCAAAGGCGAGGATGGAAACCGTCAGCACGAATGGCAGGATGGCGTCACCGATCGTATAGCCCAGCCCTGCGAAGGACAGCGCTCGGCCACGGAAGCGGTTGAACCATCGGGACATCGTGGTCATGGCGACATGGCTCAGCATGCCCTGACCGAAGAAGCGCAGCATCGCCAGTGCCACCACCAGGATAGCGACATGGCTCGCGCCGGCCATGAGGAGTGCAGTGGCGGCCAGACCCAGCATGCAGCTGATGGCCAGGCGACGTGCCGGGATCTTGTCGGCGAGGATTCCAGCGAAGACCAGCACGCTGGCGCTGGCGAGTGTGGCCAGCGTGTAATAGCCGCCGAATTCGCCGTGGCTCAGCCCGAATTCGGTCCTCAGCGCGGTGTTGAACTGGGCGATGAAGTTGGTCTGCCCCGGCATTGTCGCCAGCGTCATCATGGCGCCACCGGCAATCCATTGGAGCTGGCGACCCGTCAGTTCGGACAGGGGCGGAGACTTCGGCAAGGCAATAACAGACACGATATGACTTTCCCGGCAGAACGCCGGCAGAAATGAGTGGGCATGAAAGGCTGGCCGAGGAGTCGGCTCAAGGCAGGTCCCGTCAGCTTAACATCGGCGGGAGCCGCTACCCAGCGCTCCTTTGAGCACAGGATATGCAGAGCGTCGCGGCCGGGTCGATTTCGAGACGCTTGAGCGCGATGGGCTCGCCACAATCCAGGCACTCGCCGAACTCGCCGGTTTCCAGCCGCCGCAGCGCCATTTCCAATG
The DNA here is from genome assembly GCF_019504385.1 of Devosia salina. NCBI lineage: Bacteria > Pseudomonadati > Pseudomonadota > Alphaproteobacteria > Hyphomicrobiales > Devosiaceae > Devosia > Devosia salina. The sequence goes on along the minus strand of NZ_CP080590.1, from coordinate 3,872,945 downwards.
CGACCTTTCTCGCCTGGCGTCGCTGACCCGAGGCCTGAGCAAGAGCCTGGCCCTGCATGGCATCCATCCGTGACAGGCGCCCCACGCTCTGCTGGTCAAGCTGCACGGGTGCCCGATCCGCCTCGGTGCCCTCGGTGAGGCGTTGCAATTCTGCGAGTTCGTCGCGGATAAGGGCCTCAAAACGCGTTGCGTGCTTGGGGCCGAACTGATCAACCATGGGTCTTCTCCCATAGCCATTGCACACCCGAGAGTTCAGTCGCGGCACTGTTCAACGGAAGGGTGTTCATGTCCGCCTCATCAGATCACCGCCAGGGTCCAACACCAGGGCGAAACCGATAACAGTGTCGAGGCGAACCTGACCCTGATATGGCGTATTGCATCAATCAGAAATTCGCCGCTGCCTTTGGTCGATGGGCTGCCATTTTCGTCCAATCCCCGGGTCATATAGGTCAAGGAGATGGCATCTGCCCTGCTGCCAGAACAGTGGCGACAGCTGGCAGAGGGATGATGGGGCTTGGTGTTCCCATCCGGGGTATCAAGGCTTTCCGGGAAAAGCCGGGCCATCGCCTGGTCGACCGCGAATGAGGCGTCGGCGTCTGTGTGCCAGCGACCACCCCGTGCCGCCGCCGTTTCCTTCATGAACCACCATATGAATCCCCTATGATAGCAGGACGACAGGATGCGAGCCCGGGAGTGGCTCGGGGTTAGTCGCATGAGGACCCAGAGCCCGGCGGCATAGGCGTACTGTTCCAACCGGCGCCGACGCCAGCGTTGAAACAGTGACAGTGACCTCGATACTATCGGCAAAGATACCTTCTCCCAAGTAGCGCCTTTACGGCAGAGGATCATGTGCGAGCGATCATCTCGCGATGGTCGTAGAGGTCAATGAAGCCCGAACATTCGGTGACCAGTTGTTCGTGTGGCGCAATGGAGGGTGGCGCATGCAGTGTCGACACCAGCGAGACCTTTGTCCCGCGCTCGACCAGCGCGGTTACCAGAGGGGTCAGCTTGATGTCCGCCCCGACGAGCAGAACCTCGTCCCCCGGCTGGGCGACTTCCATCGCGTCCACGGCCAGGCCCACCAGGTTGGTGCCGTATCGCTCCCGTGGGAGGTCGTCGATTTCGCTGTTATCATCGCCCAGAACTTCGAAATCATGGCGGGACAACCAGCCAAGGAAACCCTCCTGTCGCTGCGCCTCCTCGGCGTCACGCAGGTCTCGGTGATAGTGGGCCGCCGCGATGGCTCCTGCTTCCGCCAACCTGTTTCTGAGTCTGCCGAAGTCAATGGCGATCCCGAGCACCTTGCGGAGCCGGTCGCAATGGGCTCCGTCGATGAGCAGGATGCGCTTCCCTTGCTCTGTCATGATCTCGCTCCTTGCCTCGTGCAGTGGCTGGCGGCGTCACGCGCTGCCAGCCAGTCTCGTCAGCGGAACAGCATCACGGGACGCTTCACCGACCGCACCATCTCGGCCGTAGTGCTGCCGATGATAAAGCTGCGGATGCGCGAGTGCCCGTAGGCCCCCATGACCAGGAGGTCGATGTGGTCGGCCTCTGCATGGCTGGCGATGACTTTTTCCGGTTCCCCATCCTCAATAAGGGTATGGATGGTGTAGCCTGCGCTTCGCAGTACGTTGGCGGCAGCTTCGAGCTTGCCGCGGCTTTCCGGCGTGTCCTTGCCAACTGTCACCATGTGACCTTCCAATCCTGGAAACAGCTTGCCGGTGGCGATGTGGTTGATCGCCTTCATCACGCTGGGCCCACCATCGAAGGCGACGAGGAAGCGCTTGACTGGCTGGAAGGCCCGTGAGGCGACCAGCACCGGCTTGGTGCTGGTGCGCACCACGCGTTCAAGGTTCGATCCCAGATGCAGCTTGGCAAAGTCTGCGGCTTCGCCGCGCTTGCCGATCACGATCAGGTCGGCCTCTTTCTCGAGCTCCTGCACGGCCTCGACTACGTCGCCATTGCGCAGCTTGCCGATAGCGCTCGGGACACCCGCTTCGAGCAGGCGCTTGACGCCGGCATCGACAATCAGCCGACCACGCTGCTGCGCCAGCTTGGCACGTTGGGCATCGTGCTCGGCCAACTCGTTGAGCAGGCTCGTCCGGGCGCCGAGCTCCAGGCTTCCCGAAAGATCTGCGGGTGTGCTGGAAAGATCGCGGCGGCCAATGACATGGACGACGTCGACGCTGGCACCAATGGTGGTGGCCACCCAGGCGGCGTGGTCGAGCACGCTCTGGGCATAGGTCGAGCCGTCGATGAAGGCTATGAGTTTTGCCATTTTTCGTTCTCCTCCTAGTGACCCATGAGGCGTTCAAGCGCCCCGGGCTTATCGTGGATGGCCAGCCGGTCGACGATGGTCTCGCTGGCTTCGTTCATGCCGACAAGATTGACCTCGGCACCCTCGCGCCGGAATTTGAGGACGATCATGTCGAGAGCCTGGACGCTGGAAATGTCCCAGATATGAGCGTGGGTAACGTCGATGGTGACCTTTTCGAGGCTTTCCTTGAAGTCGAAGGCGCCTGTGAAATCCTCTGCTGACGCAAAGAAGACCTGGCCTTCGACCTTGTAAGTCCGTTCACGTCCATCGGCTGACAGTTCCGAGGTGATGCGGAAGATCTGCGAGATCTTCCAGGCAAAGAAGATGCCCGAGAGCAGCACGCCGATGAGTACGCCGATGGCCAGATTGTGGGTGTAGATCACGGTCACCACCGTCGCGATCATGACGATGGATGAGCTGCGCGGGTGCAGGGCCAGGTTCTTGATCGAGCTCCAGGAAAAGGTGCCGATCGAGACCATGATCATGATGGCCACCAGTGCAGCCATAGGGATCTGGCTGACGAGATCACCCAGCACCAGGATCATGAACAGCAGGAACACGCCGGCCATAAAGGTCGACAGACGCCCGCGACCGCCCGACTTCACATTGATGATTGACTGCCCGATCATGGCGCAGCCAGCCATGCCGCCGATAAAGCCGGTGGCGGTATTGGCAATGCCCTGGCCGATGCATTCCTGGTTTCTGTTGCTCTTGGTGTCGGTCAGCTCGTCGACGATCTGTGCCGTCATCAGGGATTCAAGGAGGCCCACCACCGCCACGGCTGCCGAATAGGGCAGGATGATCATCAGCGTTTCGAGGGTGAGCGGAATCTGCGGGATCAGGAACACCGGCAGCGTGTCGGGCAAGTCGCCCATGTCGCCAACGGTGCGCAGGTCCATGTTGAGGATCATGGAGAGCGCAGTCAGCACAACGATGCAGACGAGGGGCGACGGAATGGCCTTGGTGATGCGCGGGAAGAGGTAAATGATGGCCAGCCCACCGGCGACCATCACATAGGTCAGCCAGGTAACATTCGTCAGCTCGGGTAGCTGGGCCATGAAAATGAGGATGGCCAGCGCGTTGACGAAGCCGGTCATCACCGACTTCGAGACGAAGCGCATGACATAGCCGAGCTTCAAAAACCCTGCCGCGATTTGCAACAGACCAGCCAGCACCGTCGCGGCCAACAGGTATTCGAGACCGTGGTCCTTGACCAGGGTGATCATGAGCACGGCGGTTGCGGCGGTTGCGGCCGAAATCATTCCCGGGCGACCGCCGACAAAGGCGATCAGCACGGCTATCGAGAACGAGGCATAGAGGCCGACCTTGGGATCGACGCCGGCTATAATTGAAAAGGCGATCGCCTCTGGGATCAGGGCGAGGGCAACGACAAGGCCGGCGAGAATGTCGCCGCGGATATTGCCGAACCACTCGGCACGCATTCGGAGAAGGATATCTTGCATCTGGGGTCCATCTGTGGAGTGACGCTGTCAGAAGGCTTCTGGCGGCTATCGCGACACACGGATGTCCTGAAGGAAGAATAGTCGGCGGCGGCAATGCCCATTCCGGGCCCTACGAAACGCGGTCGCCTGCACGAAAACGGTGGGTGTTGTGTGCCGTGATCGGGACAGTCTGACCGGCAGCCGAACGCTTCAGGCGTTCCGTTGCATCGATGTTCAAACGATCTGGTAGGTGACCGGGGGATAGGCGCCCGGAGAAGCCACCCGCATGGCGGGTCCGACGACGGTATGTGAATGCCTCAGATGGATCAGGCAATCAAGGAATACTAGCCATGCGTCAAACGCATGACAAGCTACTAGCGCAGGCTCAGCCCGCTATCGTCCACGTCTTCAAGCGCATGGCTGAAGTCTCTCTCCAATAGCGCAACGGTGCTGGGATCACTGGAGTGAACATAGGCTTGGTTACGAAAGCGCTCGATCCAATGATGGGCGGCGTGATGCCGTCGCAAATGTTCACCGATTTCGCGGATGGCCGCATTGCCCTGGCCCGGTGCGAGGACGAATTTGGTCCCTTCAGGTGGACCGCAACGCCCCGCAATCCGTACAAAGTTGCTGACAAAGGTCCCGGAAGAGACGCTCCTTTCCGACTGGTCCCAAACAATGAACGCAGGACCCGAACCTGTTCTGGTCGATCCGTTCGATGGCCTCCATCAACATGCGCTCACGCAGGACGATCCATCCATAATGACTGCGGTAATACTTGCTCTCTGTATTCTCGTTCAGAAGGCTGGTCCTGATCCGCCGCCGCTCGATAGCCAGAAGGTCCCTTTCGCGCAGCGCCTGGGTGCGAAAGCGTTCGAACGTTTCGGTACTGATATCCAGCATGTAATTTCTCCGTCGCTACTGGATTTGCAGGGGCGCATTCAACGCGGCAACTACCCCGCGCCTCAACACCCATTGATTGTCATGTTCGCCCGGATCGATCGTACATAAGCTGAGCAATGCTCGATCCCTGGACACGGACTTGTCGACGGGCCTGAATGTCAGGGCATCGCCTACCAGACGGGCGAGCTGGGTATAGGCCTTGTGCGCGGCATCGGCATCGAGGCGACAGGACCGTGCGAGCTCGCTGATTGTACTGCGATGATCGGGCAAGGATGCATGCTGGTGCAACATGGTCAGCGCATCGGGACTGACCAGCCGGCGGTATCCCTCCAGCGCGGTCCTGTATTCCTCAGGGGAAGGTTCCCCATCGCCGCGGGCGGCGAGCATTGCGGCTCGGTTGGCCTCGATCCTGACTTGCAGGTCTGCCATGGCTTCAACCAGGCTCTGCCCGCTCACGCGCAGGGTTTCCTGTCGGCCAAGATAGGCCACGGCCTGAAAATCGCCCTTATAGGAGGCCGCAACCAATCTATACGGCCCATACCTGACGTCCATTCTCTCGTTCATCTGCGTCCTTCATCTTCATTTGGTGGAAAGGGCGATGGGGCGGGCATGGTCACGGAGATAGATACGCTTCTGCTCCAGGTCGTGGTCGCCGATGCCGTCGAGTTGCGGCAGCAGTCTGCGCATTTCGCTGACGCTGGCTTGAGGCTTGGCCACAGGACCCGCGCGATCAGCCTGTTGATCTCTTTGGCGCCAAGTCTGGGTGCAGCAATCATGCTGACGTCCTCCATCGCTTGGGCTGGCAGGACGGGGCAGGCGACAACGCATCGCTCACCAACCGGAGCCTGAAGCGCCGGGTGCAGCTGAGCCGGACCGAAAACCGCTTCGCGGTTGCCAGGAACGGAGCGCTGCAACAGTCGCCAGCCGTTCTGGTTTCGGCCCCGGCATCCGAAGATGAAGGGGAACACCCGCCTTTATAGACGGAGAATTTCTTCCTGTGTAGCCCAAAAAGCCGCTAGGGTTCCAGATCGTTTGCACACGGCGCTACTGGCTGCCGGTGCGCTGATTGCTTTTCCATTTTGGAGATGCAGCAGCAATGCTGTGGCAATGTCCACGAACTCTTAATCCGCCTGCCCCAGGATTGAGGTCCATCACTGGATATATGTGTGCATCTATGAGGGACGAACTGACCTTGGGAATGGCCGGCGATCTGCTCATGCCCGCGGACCGGTTCGAGCCCGATTTCGCTGGCATTTTCGACGATCTATCCCAACTTGCCCATTTCGGCATTTGGGAACACGCGGCCATCCCGGACGAGGTTCGCTGGAGCCGCACCATGTTTGCGCTCTGCGGGGCCGCCGACACTTCGTGCCCCACCATGCAAGACATGCATTCCCTCTTTCCCGCCGGGCAGTTTACCACTCTCCTTGAAGAAGCTGATCGATTTGGAACCGCCAGTATCGAATCCCAGATATCGACGGCGGGCGGCGACAGGAAGTGGGTGCATGTCGTTGCCCGATCCGAGCGCGAGTCCGAAAGGGTCACGCGGCGCTACGGGCTCGTCCGGGACATTACCGTGGAGCGGATTGCGCTTCAGGAAGTCACGCGACTGGCGGAGCGCGATACGCTGACCGATCTTCGCAATCGCGCTTCCATGCTGGCCCGCCTGACCGACATTCAGGACCGTGAAAATGCCGTTGCGCTCCTGATGCTGGACCTGGACGGGTTCAAGGACGTCAATGACGGCAGTGGACATGCGGCCGGCGACCATTGCCTGACCGAGTTTTCCGAAAGGCTGAAGCGCCTGCGCGCCCGTGGGCGAATGATTTGCCGACTGGGTGGGGACGAGTTTGGCATCATCCTTGAAAGCCCCGACGACGTGGGCGCTGCCGAGGCGTTGGCTCAGGAGGTTCGTCGCCTCGCGCAGTTGCCAATCGACTGGCAGGGTGGGACATTTCAGCTGAGTGCGTCCATCGGAATAGCGACCCGGCCAGCGTCAGGCCGGTTTGAAGCAGATCAGCTCATTCGCGAGGCTGACCTTGCACTTTATGCCGTCAAGGCGCGGGGCCGGAATGGCTGGCAGAGGTTCACCTTCGAAATGAAGGCAGAGGCTGACAATCGGCTGGCCCTGCTTCATGCCGCGCGTGGCGCCATCGCGAGTGGTGAAATGGAGCTCCATTATCAGCCCATCGTGGACCTGCAGAGCGGCGAGACCATAGGCCGGGAGGGCGTGCTGCGGTGGCGTCGCGGCGATGGCCGCTATCTGGCGCCACACCAGTTCCGTCCTGTGTTCGAGGACATTCAACTCGCCCAGAGTATCGGCGACCTTGTGCTCGATCAGGGGCTACGGACGCTCGCCCAGTGGAAGCGGCAAGCGTGGCCTGGCTTCCTCAGCCTCAATGTGGGCCCGCATGAGTTTCGAAAGCCCGATTGGGCCGGGCGGCTGTTAACATCTCTGGGCCGGGAAAACCTGACGCCTGCCGACCTGCGCATAGAGGTGACCGAAGACGTCCTTCTCTCCAAGCATTCCGGAGACGCTGCATCCGCTTGCGCAGCCCTGGAAAAGGCGGGGGTCCGGGTCGCTTTCGATGACTTCGGCACCGGCTATGCCTCCCTGACACACCTGCAGGAATTTCCGGTCTCCATCATCAAGATTGACCGCTCCTTCATCAAACCGCTGGGGCGGTCCGCCGCCAGCCCAGCCATTGTGCAGGCCATCTGCCAACTCGCCACGGCCCTAAACAAGACCGTCATCGCCACCGGGGTCGAAACCGCTGCCCAGGTGTCCTTCCTGCGCTCAGTCGGGTGCCAGATCGGACAGGGCGACTTCTTTGCCGCGGCCGGTTCAAATCGGGATGGTTCTGGGCTCGCCGTCAGCGGCAGCGGTCGTTAGTGGGCTGGTCACTGACGAGCGGCAATGTCCGCTTAACTCCGTTCTTGGCCTGAACCGGACTGGCCGCAAGCGGCCCCGCTGGAGGCGCTACCGAGGAGAACTGTGAGGCAGGGGTAGTTCACCCGAGGCCGCACGGCGCTGCCTGACGAACTGTTCGCCTTAATCGTTCTCCCCATTGGCCGATGTTGGCCAAAGGAGAATGAAAATGGGTATCTCACAATATGACCCCGCCGCCAGAGGTCGGCCGGCGTGGAACGCCGGTCGCCAAGTTGGCGCCAAGCGGGCGCTCAAGGTCCGGCAGATTTGGGCAATCCGGTTCTTCCTGGATCGGGAGGGCCGAATGCGCGACCGAGCGCTGTTTGACCTCGCCATCGATAGCAAGTTGCGCGGTTGCGATCTGGTCAAGCTCAAGATCGGCACACTGGTGACCGGTCATGACATTCGCGCGCGGGCGATGGTCATCCAGCAGAAGACCGGTCGACCGGTTCAGTTCGAGATCACGAGCGATGCCAGAACAAGTTTGCTGGCATGGCTCGAGAGGCGAGGGGGCTCGGTTGAGGACCTCGCGTTTCCTAGCCGCACCGACCCGAACGATCACCTGAGCACCAGGCAATACGCCCGACTTGTGGATGAGTGGGTCACCGCCATCGGTCTGCGCAAAGAGGAGTACGGTACGCACTCGCTCCGGCGCACCAAGGCCTCGCTCATCTACAAGGCAACCGGCAATCTCCGCGCCGTGCAGATCCTTTTGGGCCATACCAAGATCGAGAACACGGTCCGATATCTGGGAGTCGACGTCGAAGACGCACTGGAACTGGCGGAGCACACCGAAGTCTGACGATCAGCGGCCCCACCGCAGGTGAGGCCGCGCAGGAGAACACCGCCGGTCCACCATCCTCAGTTCGAACACCGCAACCGGACAGTCAGCAATTCCGTGATCGTGTTTCTTCCCGGACCGGGGTCTATGCGCCCCATCTCCCTGTTCCCCGTCAGCGCCCATGGCACAGATTCAGGGTTGAGCTTTAAGGAGTGTTTTGGTCTCGTCGTCTGACGAAGGAACCAAGATGACTGCTAAATCCCCGAGCACCAAAAAGCCTGCCGAGCAGGTGGTGAAGGACATTCGCCGGGCGTCCCGACGGCACTTTTCAGCTGAAGACAAGATCCGGATCGTTCTCGATGGTCTGCGCGGCGAAGACAGCATTGCCGAACTGTGCCGCAAGGAAGGCATCGCGCAGAGCCTGTATTACACTTGGTCGAAAGAGTTCATGGAAGCCGGCAAGCGCCGACTGGCGGGCGATACTGCTCGTGCTGCGACCAGTGATGAGGTCAAGGATCTGCGCCGAGAGGCTGGTGCGCTCAAGGAATGCGTTGCCGACCTGACGCTGGAAAACCGTCTGCTTAAAAAAAGCATGATCGCGGATGGGGACGAGCCAGAATGAGATATCCCGCATCCGAAAAGCTCGAGATCATCAATCTGGTTGAGCAGTCGCACCTGCCCACAAAACGCACGCTGGACCGGCTGGGCATCCCGCGCCGGACCTTCTATCGCTGGTATGACCGCTACCTCGGTGGCGGTCCTGAAGCACTAGAAGATCGGTCTTCGGCACCCAGTCGGGTGTGGAACCGGATCCCGACTGCCGTCCATGATCAGCTCATCGAGATGGCGTTGGAAGAGTCCGAACTCTCGCCTCGGGAGCTGGCTGTGAGCTTCACCGACCAGAAGGGGTACTTCGTGTCCGAAGCCAGCGTTTACCGGCTTCTCAAGGCCCACGACCTGATCACCAGCCCGGCCTATGTGGTGATCAAGGCGGCAGATGCGTTCCACACCAAAACGGTGCGGCCAACGAGATGTGGCAGACCGATTTCACCTACTTCAAGATCATCGGCTGGGGCTGGATGTATCTGTCCACGGTGCTCGACGATTACTCGCGCTACATCATCGCCTGGAAGCTGTGCAACACAATGCGGGCCGAGGACGTCACTGACACGCTGGACATGGCCCTCGCGGCCTCAGGCTGCGACCAGGTGCATGTGCATCACAAGCCCCGGCTGCTCAGCGATAATGGCCCCTGCTATATCGCCAGTGAACTGGCCGATTATATCCAGACCAATCGCATGAGCCACGTCCGCGGCGCCCCGATGCATCCCCAGACCCAGGGCAAGATCGAGCGCTGGCACCAAACCATGAAGAACCGCATCCTGCTGGAGAACTACTTCCTGCCCGGCGACCTGGAGGCCCAGATCGGCGCCTTCGTCGAACACTACAATCACAGGCGCTATCATGAGAGCCTCGACAACGTGACCCCGGCAGACGCCTACTTCGGCAGGGCCGCAGCCATCATAAAACAGCGCGAAAGGATCAAACGACAAACCATCCAGCATCGGCGCTTGCAGCACCGCAAGCTCGCCGCATAACATCAACCCAAAGGCGAGGCCGATACTCCGCTAATCCAAGACCCAAACTGCGCCAAATGATCTGACGACGGACAAATATGACAGGCAGGGCATCAAGCATGGTTGTGTTCCAGGAGAGGGGACATTCGGTCGTGCGCCCCTGACCCATGCTTACTGAATGGTCAGGGGATGCCTTCTTGATTGCGAACGTCTTTCTCTGGTGGTGCTGCCGGGCATGTCAGACTTGATCCGAAAGATTATGTTCCTGGTCGACGGAGAGAACGGTCAGAGCATTCTTTTTGCCGCCATGACTCCGCCACGTGATCGACTGACCAGTTCTGAGACCGATCAGTGCTGCTCCCACCGGCGTCAGGACAGAGACGCGACCGAGTGAGATATCGGCCGCTGCCGGGTACACCAAAGTGACCTCCTTGGCGGAGCCTTCATCGGTTCGAAACTGAACTCGCGAGCCCATGCGGACGACGTCGGAATTGAGCTTGTCGTCCTGGACCACGTTGGCGCGCTCCATTTCGTCGAGCAGACTTTCTGCACCTGGCGAGGTGCCTGCGGCGGCCATCGCGAGGAGCTGTCGATGTTCTGACAAAGCCACTGTAATTCGTGGTCTTAGATTATGATTACGCATAGCGTGCGTCTCCACGTGCAAGCACTGATGACTCAGAAGGTCACCAAATATTTCGAATGATGGAAGTATAGAGAGCCCCCCTAAACCACGCAGCGTAGGCCGTGGTTTAGGGCTGGTGTCCTTCGACCGGAATCGTCCGGCGGGCGCTGGAAATGGCAATGATCTGAACCGAGCTCATTCTACGAGCGTAGCTCCACCGCGGGGGTTGTCAAGCGCAGACGGGATCCCCAGCCCACACGTCAGCGCTTCGGCAGGACCGTAGCTAGTTCAGCAATTGCTACCAGATGTTCGAGCATGGCTGCACTTGCCTCTGCCGGCCGCCGGTCCGCAATCGCTTCCACAATGCGCAAATGCATGTTGTCCTGAGCCAGGGCGTATTCTTTCTTGTGGGCGCGGCGAAAAATCTGGTCGTGTTCTCTCTGCCATGCCACTCGCCCCCGGACAGAGGACACGAAATGCATCAAAGATACTAGAACCCGGTTCCCAGTCGCCGCGGCGATAGAATTGTGGAAGTCACTGTCCGCGCGCTCATAACTCTGCCAATCAGAGGCACTGCTTGTCGCCAAAGCGTGTTTTCTCATCAGGTCCAGCGATTTGTCAGAAGCCATTCTCGCGGCCAGCGCAGCGACGCCAGGCTCGATGGCGATGCGGGACTGAAGCAACTCGAAAGGGCTGGCGATGTCGAGAACGATCCGAGAGGGGCCAATGTTCGAAGAGTCATGAGAACCGAGAAAGGTACCTTGTCCAATTTGGCGTCTCACCCTGCCTTCCTTTGCCCAACGCTCCAGTACTGCTCTTAGGGTGCCTCGACTGCACCCGAGCTGTTCGGCCAAATTGCGTTCCGCAGGCAGTCGGTCGTGCAAGGATAGGTCATGTTCGACGATATGCGCCTCGAGAAGATTGCTGACTTCAGCAGTGGTGAGGCGCTTCACACTCGCCACGGTTGTGTCTCCCAGATACGCGTCTCACCAACCATAATCCAGCACGGTCAAGGTTCTAACCCGACCCTCGTCGACCCACTCGATTGAAGCGTTTCTTTTCATTCCGATGAGTGCCGCACCCACGGGTCCTAAGATAGGAATATTGCCGCGTTCTCCCCAAGGTCGGTTCGGGTATCTCAACCGCCCGATTCTGGTGATGCCGTCATCGTCCACCCGGAACATAACGCGGTGGCCCATCGACACGCCGGCGGGATCCCAAGGGTCGCACACCTCGGCCCGCTTCAATTCACGTTCCAAGTATGCCGATACGTATGGCAGGCTGTCGAAACAGCGTTCGGCGAGGAGCGAAACGCGGTTGTAGTCATCGGCATTGATGAGGATATCCGGCAGATCTTGGCTAGGAAACACGACTTCACCCGTTTTGCTCTTCTGCACAAAATTTGTCCTACAAGCACACGAAGTCTGCAATATGAGACAGCACGATTGACCCAATAGGCTGCTCGTGGCAGACATTCGATGCAATATTTTGCGTCCTGCCTAATTCATGCTCAAGGGGGTTGTTTTGTCCGGGGATTCCTTGCTCGATCGCGCACTTGTACGGTTGGAGGAGGCTGCAGGCCATCTCCAAATTGATCAGGATGTGATTGAGAAACTCAAATATCCCCGTGAGACCACAAAGACCAGGTTGCTGATCCGCATGGATGACGGTTCCAGAAAGTCGTTCCAGGCCTGGCGCTGCCGCTACGACGATACGCGTGGCCCTACCAAAGGCGGCATACGCTTCCACCCCCATTCGACGATGGAGGAGGTGGAGACGCTCGCATTCTGGATGACATTCAAGTGTGCGGTCATGAACCTTCCCTACGGAGGCGGCAAGGGTGCGGTGCAGGTGGATCCTCATTCGCTCTCGAAATCGGAGCTCGAGCGCCTGTCTCGCGCTTATGTTCAGGCTTTTGCCAGCACCATAGGGCCTGACCGGGACATACCGGCTCCCGATGTCTACACGAATGCCATGATCATGGGCTGGATGGCAGACGAATACAGCCAGATCACGGGACAGGTCTCGCCGGCGGTTATCACCGGGAAGCCGATCTCGTTGGGCGGATCTTTGGGCCGAAACGATGCTACGGCTCGCGGCGGCTTCTATCTGGTCAGGAACCTTGCCAGCGAACTGGGTCTGGATCGGGACCATACCGTCGCCATCCAGGGCTTTGGCAATGCCGGACAATATTATGCGCGTCTTGCGGCCTCCGATAGAAATACGGTCATTGCCGTCTCCGACTCGGCCGGGGCCATCTATCGACCGGGTGGACTGGATGTGGAGGCCCTCATAGCGGGTAAGAGCTCCGGCCGTCGTCTCATCGACATGGCGGCCGATCAAGGTGCCCATGCGATTGATGCGGAGGAACTGCTGTCCGTTGAGGCCGACCTGCTCGTGCCAGCGGCCCTGGAAGACATGATCACGGCGGATAATGCTGCGCGGATCAAGGCTAAGGTGATTCTTGAGCTTGCAAACGGCCCGGTCACGCCAGGTGCCGACAAAATCCTCAATGATCATGGCGTGGTCGTTCTTCCCGATATTCTCGCCAACGCCGGTGGGGTCACCGTATCCTATTTTGAGTGGGTGCAGAATCGACAAGGATTCTATTGGGATCTGGAGGAAATTCATTCTCGCCTGCTCAAGATTGTGGAGCGAGAAGGCCGGGCGGTCTGGAGCATTGCCAAGGAGCGTGGCGTATCGGTCCGTTCGGCTGCCTACATCCACGCGTTGGACCGACTGGCCACGGCAATCGAGGCGCATGGTACGCAATCCTTCTTTGCTGGTTGAGACGGCAGTCGATTGCCAAAAACAGAATAGGCGAGATCATCGGTTCGACACATTTAGGCCCACAACACGTGCTGCGATGTGGGGTATGTCGTTCCGGGCGATACCGACGTCATTCAGCAATGCACCGTTGAGACACTGAAGCGCCATTATAGCCCTCTGGTGATGCCATTGACGCATTCGAGACTTCAAACGGTTGCGCAGCGTATCTCTACGCTTTGATGCACTAGCAGCGGGCTTAGGCGTTCCATCGCTCGGAGGTTCGGCGCAAACCACGTCCGCAACGAGAGCTGTCCGCAATTCGCCTCGTTCGTCAGCAAAGCTGATTGATTGTCCTTTCCCAATTCCAAGCAAAGCTAGGCCGGTGGTCACAGTGCAGGGCAGCTCGCCTTCGGAGACGGTGCTTTCCGTCCAGACGAGGTGGCGTGAGATCGCCTTGGCGCCATCGACCGAGAAGGTCACCCGCTTTCCTATGCGCGCGATATTCGATGAGATGTCGCTGGGCAGCATCACCACCGAGGCGGCCAGTTTGCGACGCAGCAAATTGGCCAAAGGTTGCCTACTGCCCGTCATGGTGCTCATCATCGTCTCCAGGCGCTCGAATTCCACAGGCGTGATGCAAGTTACGGCGGTGACACAGAAGTTCGGATTCATGCCTTGATGCAGCAAGTATAGGCTCCCTGATCTGACGCACCATCGAAGAGATGGCGTTGATGCCGTTGCCGCGGTAGCTTCCGCGGCAACGAACGGATCGTTTCAAGCACGCACTCTGGAGTTGGCGACCTGCAGTACTTCTACGCTGTCCGCTTGTCCGGTCGGGCCGATCCAAGAAAGCGATTGCTTGGGCCTCAACCCAAGCAAAGCCGCACCGTGCATCGATGTCACCGAAAGACGATAGCTCCGCGCATCATCGACCTCTCGTGGAAGCACGAGCTTTATGGTGCGCTCACCCGCGGAAGCCGCTCTGTACCGAACAACGCTGCCCAGCCGGACAACGTCCGTGGGGAGTATGTCGTCATCGACAATCATCGCCCTATCGAGTTCGTACAGGAGAAAATCGACGTGGTCTGCTTCATTGGTGACATCCGTCAAGGCCGCTGTGGTCAAGTGCCTTAGCTCCTGTCGACCTATGGTAATTGGAGGCGAGTGCTCCCAATCCCTCAATGAGATCGTCGTCAATTGCCGGTTTCCTTTTGATTGCCTCGAATAGTGGGATGAACGCCTCCAAAACGATCGTACGAAGCGAACAGGTGCTCCGGCCTTGACTGAGCGCTGCTGTAGTCTCGATGACACCACGGACATCGACGAGCCGCACGTGGCCGAGGACCAGAACAGGATCTGCAATATCTCAACATTCCCATAGCCTTCCCCTTCAAACTCGCGACGACTTGGCGAATGCTTCGAGGAGCACTCGTCTATCCTCGATAGACAGCAGCTTGATTGTCATGGTTTCGGTCTTGATAGGTGTCTGAACCGGCAAACTGTAGCTCAGGGCAGGGACGTGCTCTTCCGCCCATTCGCGGAATCTGCGGAGCTTGTTGCCACCGCTGATGGGAAGAGTGACGGAATACTTGAAGGTCATCGCTTCGGCCTCGACGAGACGCGCGCTCACGTCGCACGGCAAGTGCGTCAGGAGCGCATTGAACGGAACTGGTTTTGTGAGTGGAGCTTCCTGGTGCTGCTCTTGCCTTGGGCAGGTAGCAGCACCAGGCAATCAGAGTGCCTGGCGATGACCGTGTGTCAGCTGATTGAAGTACGTCTTGCTCATGACGTCGATCATGGACATATTTCGCGGATTGTCAAATCTCGACCCAGTCAGGCGTCTTTGGCTGAGCCACGGCCTGGAGCACCTGTGGGGCCAAGGCTTGCCAACGGATCGACCTGGTGCGCTGCCCAAGAGTCAATGGCGCCGCGGCTGATGCCAATTCTGTTGAGATGATACTCGTCCAGGCGATGAAGGGCGGAAGCCGTCCGCCCCCATAGCATCTTGCGAAAAAAGCCGCACCGACTATTGGGCAGAGATGCGTCGCGATAACGACGACTTTTGCTTGTACCAACGTGAAGCAACATGACTTCCTCCTTGGAATGGCTTCGACCGACAAGCTATTTCTTTGAGCAGTGGTCCACTAATTGGTCCATTTCGTAACGTTCAAATTCGATCACCAAGTGGAAGACACGAATAGGCAGATTGATGCGCACCGGGCTGGTGGGCTGGTCGCGCTTCACGATGCCGATGATCGGAAGGTCGCAGGCTTTCGTCACTGCCGCGACATTGTCGGCCCCTTCAATGCGCAGCGCCCTCGCGCCGCCATCCCGGGCGGCCAGTGCGAAACCCACAATGGCCGGGATAGAGTCGAGCGGACCGTTGTCCACCGGCTGGCAGGATACGATGAGCCCGCCGCGCAAAGTATCAAGAAGTGAGGTGGTCATTGGGGTGCCGTCTCCACGGGAATTTCCTTGCGATCACGGTTGGATTGGTGCGCCGCCGCGATGATGGCGACCAGATGCCGGCCATAGCTGGCATCTATCGGTGGCGGTTTGCCCTCGGTGATCGCGCCGAGAAATGCCTGCCATTGGCGGCGGACTGCTGCGACCATTGGGTCTTCATCCGTAGGGCAGGGCAGGTCCTGCCAGATTCCGCTCTGTCCAATCTGCAGGCGTCCGTTGAGGTCGAGTACCAGGGTGCCATGCTCGCCGACAATCTGCAGGGCGGCGGTCACGGCGCCATCGGCATAGCCAAGGCTGGTCACCTGGCCCAGCCGTCCGTCGGCAAAGCGCAGATTGAGAAAGGCGATGTCGTCGGCGTCCTGGCTATGGAACGCCGTGTCCATGAGCGCGCCGACACTTTCGACCGGGCCACCCATCAGATGGAGCAGACGATCCAGCGCGTGGATGCCGGCGGTCATCAGCATGCCGCCCCCGGAACTCGCGGACAGGTGCCAAGGCTGACGATTACCCTCCATCCAGAGCTTGATGAAGGCGCTGGTGCCGGCGATCGGGCGACCGATACGCCCGGAGGCAATGACTTCGGCAGCGGCCTGCATTGGGGCAAAATTGCGTGGCACATGCAAGAGCATCTCGACGTCATGGCGGAGGGGCAGAGCGAGGAGATGGCGGCCCTGATCCAGACTATGGAGCCGATGCACAGCGACATGATGCGCGGCGTGACGGCTGCCGACTTTCAGACCGCCTTTGTCTGTTCAATGATTCCGCACCACCAGGGGGCGGTAGAAATGGCCCTGGTCGCTCAGAAGTTTGGCACCGACCCCTGGGTGCAGATGTTTGCGCGGGAGATCATCGCGGCCCAGCAGGTAGAGATAGGGGAAATGCAGGCCTGGCTGGCGCGAAGGAACCAGTGATCCTGGAAACGTCGCGATCCCGTTGGTGCGCGAGTTCCTGGCGTTCAGCGGGCCGGCGCGCAAAAGCGCGACTGATAAAATGGTCGCTTGGCACTGGCGCTACCTGAAAGCACCCTGCCCAAATCCCAGCGGGCAATTCAGCGCATTTTAACCGCTTGCCTTTGGGACTTGTAGATACTTGGCAGCTACTAGGAGGGTTTTAAGTCTAGCAATGGGATCAATTTACATCGGTTCTGCGTGAACAAACATGAACGACAGTGAACTCTTCAAGACACTCACCCTTGCTGTTCCGGGCCTGGTCTGGGTTTGCGACGCGCTCGGCAATGTCGAGTCCAACAATGCGCAGTGGTCGACATTCACTGGGCTCCCACAGGAGAATGGGTTAGGATTAGGCTGGTTGGACAGTATCCATCCTGCCGATGCAGCGGCATTCCGGGCTCAACTCCCGCTGTCCCCAATGGGGCCAGAAAACGTCCAGGCTGAAATGCGCGTTCGTCATCACGACGGTACCTACCATCGGCATCTTCTCAATGTCCGGCACGTGGGGGAAGGCAAATGGGTAGGCTGCGCGATTGATGCCCATGAGTGGTTAACCACAGAGCTACGCGATGCCACTCAAGGCAATATTCTGGAGATGGTTATCTCCGGCGTAGAGCTGCCCCAACTGCTTTCCGAATTGTGTCGTGCAGCGGAACGGCAGATACCAGGCGCTACGTGCAGCATACTGCTCGTAGACCATAAGAAAGGCGTATTCCTGGAAGGGATTGCGCCGAACATGCCTCAAACGATGATGAGCGCGGTGCCCAGCATCAAGATTGGCACGGGCGTCGGTTCCTGTGGCACGGCCGCCTTTGAGAAACGCGATGTGATCAGTTCTGATATCGCCAATGATCCTCTGTGGGACAGCTGGCGAGATTTGGTCTTGCCTCTCGGCTATCAGGCCTGCTGGTCGAAACCGGTTTTTGCTTCGAGTGGAGAAGTTATTGCTTCTTGTGGGTTCTACTTTCGAGACAGGCGTTCGCCGACAGCGGTCGAACATCAGGAGCTTACCCGGCTGCGCGGCCTTGCGTCGCTAGCAATTGAGCGCGTCCGCATGCTCGATGCCCTGCGCGAGAGCGAAGAGCATTATCGCTACACCGTTGAGCAGAATCCTCAGATTCCATGGACCTCGGACCCACAAGGGCGCATTCTGAGCGTATCATCTCGCTGGACGGAGTTGACTGGAATTTCTCAGGCGGATGCCCTGGGGAATGGCTGGCTTCAGGCATTGCACCCCGAGGACATGGCGCCGACTATCGAAAGCTGGGAAGAGGGGCTTTCGACGGGAGGCCCCGTCGACATCAATTATCGAATTCGACTGAAGGACGGCCAATATCGCTGGGCCCGCGCACGAGCCACGCCACGTCGGGATGCCCAGAGCAAAATCATGCTCTGGTATGGCACTGTTGAAGACGTGCACGAGCAATATCTGGCCGATGAAAAACTCAAGCGTCAGGCCTACCAGGACGAGTTAACGGAGTTGCCGAACCGTCGTCGATTTGTGGAGGAGCTGAAGCGGCGCCTGACCACTACCACCGAACCCATAGGGTTGATGGTACTCGATATGGACGACTTCAAACTGATCAATGATCGATACGGGCACTTGACAGGTGACGCTGTCCTCCGGCTGTTTGCTCGCTATCTCCAGCGCACTGTTGAACCCAATGAATTTGTCGCACGCCTCGGTGGAGACGAGTTCGCAATCATCTGCCGTCATATCTCCGACGAACACTGCCTGCTCGACCGTGCCCATTCCATTGAAGCCAAGCTCGACACCTATTTGAAGTCTAACAACAAGACTCGTAACTGCCGCCCCAGCATTGGCTGTGCCATGGGCAAGCGGGACGAGAGCCCCGATGAGGTCTTCAAACGCGCCGACCTTGCCCTCTATGCTGCCAAGGCCGCAGGGAAAAACAGAACTAAGCTCTTTGATCCCACTATTCGAAGCGCCGCCTCCAGGCGAAGCGAGGCCCTGGAACTGGCCAGGTCCGCACTGCGGGACAATTGGATCGAGCCATTCTATCAGCCCTTGATCGACCTCAAAACGCAGCATGTCCGAGGGTTCGAGGCGTTGCTCCGTATCCGGCATCCGGACCGCGGGTTGCTTTCACCTATCGCGATCAAGGACGCTCTCGATGATCCCAGGTTGGCTGACGCCATTGGCATTCGCATGGCCCAGCTGGTGATTGACAATATGGCCAATTGCGCAGCCGCCGGCATCCGATGTGGCCAGATTTCGATCAATCTTGCGACCGAGAACCTGGTCAACACAGCGTTTATATCTGAGCTCCTGGCAATGATGGATAAGCGAGCACTGCCAAGAGAGGCGATCAAGCTAGAGATCACCGAACGCGTTTTGATGGACGAGTTGGGAGATGCGGTTGTCCGCAATCTCGAAAAGCTACGCCAAAGTGGCGTTGGCATATCGCTCGACGATTTTGGCACTGGCTATGCGTCTCTGGTTCATCTGCAAGCCCTGCCCGTCGATGAAATCAAGATCGATCGCTCCTTCGTCTCAGGCCTTGGTACCGATGCCAACCGCGGAGAAATCGTACAGGCCATGCTTGGCCTGGCGAAAACGCTTGGGCTGAAAACTGTCGCCGAAGGCATAGAGACGCAAGGGGAGGCGCTAAAGCTTTCAGCCTGGGGCTGTGACTATGGTCAGGGCTATCTCTTCGCTCGACCAATGCCATTCGAAGAAGCCAAACAGCTGGTCTTGGGCCCGACCAACCTGAGGAGTGCGGTGGCGCGTTAGGTCAACCGGAACCTTTGGCGCGCCCAGGAATTGTCCGAAATCGGGCGCAATCACGCCAATCCTCTGGACCAGCATGACCAAGTTATCTTCGATCCACACCGAAGCGTGGCTTGCCGCCCTCGTTGAAAGCAGCAACGATGCCATTATCTCAAAAACTCTTGGCGGTATTGTGACCTCCTGGAACGCCAGTGCCGAGCGCACCTTTGGTTATTCTGCAGAGGAGATGATCGGACAGTCAATTCTCCAAATCATTCCGCCTGAGCGTCATGGTGAGGAAGCGCTGATCCTCGGACGTATCCGGGGCGGCGAGCGCTTGGACCATTTCGAAACCAGGCGTCGACGCAAGGATGGCACGCTGATCGACATCGCGCTCACAGTGTCCCCGATCAAGGACGAGACAGGCCGTATTCTGGGCGTGTCCAAGATTGCCCGAGACATTACGGAAGAGCGCCGGGCGCGCGAAACACAGCGGCTCCTTATGCGGGAGGTCAATCATCGTTCCAAGAACCTGCTCGCCGTCGTTGAGGCTATGGTCAGGCGATCGGTCACCAGAACCCCGCCGGCTGAGTTTGCTCGCAGGGTTTCCGCCCGAATAGGAGCGCTCTCTCGCACACTAGACCTGATCGTGCGCGGCGATTGGCTGGGTGTTGATCTCAACGAGCTGGTTCTGGCGCACGCGGCTATCGTACCACCCCCGATCCAGGCGCGGTACAGCATCGCTGGGCCCAAGCTCCGGATATCGCCCAACGCCGCCCAGGCTCTGGGTCTGGCGCTCCATGAACTTTTTGAGGGGTCGGCGCTTCGACTGAGAGACGTAACGGGTGGTGAGGTGGTCGTAACCTGGGTAGGCGATCAGGCCGATCAGTCACTTCAGTTCTCGTGGTCAGAAGCCCTCCATTCCGACAAGGATGAACTCGACGACTTTGCCCGCGACGTACTGAGCAAGGTGTTGCCGCTCTCCCTGAATGGCGTTGCAACTTTGGCGATTACAGACGCGGGGTGGCAGTGGTCGGTGTCGACCACCTCCGATGTCGCGTTCGGGCCCCAGATTGTCGACCCTTTGGGCTCGCAGGGACGTTAGATTTGTTCTGAGCTTGCCGCAGCGCGGAATAATGTGATCTAAGCATTGACAGTCCAGCGGCGGGCGAACCTCCAAATGCATGATGATGAGCTCGCAATTGCTGTTGCCGAGACAACGCCCGCCATGTTGTGGATGGGCGACGAGAACGGTCGCTGCCTGTTCTTGAACCGGGCTCTCCGAAAATTCTGGGGCGTGGATCCAGAAGACCTGGGGACCTTTGACTGGTTCGCCACCCTGCATCCCGATGACGTCGAGATGCTTCAAGCGCCCTTTGCCCAAGCCATGCAGGATCACGCCGCTTTCACTGTGGAAGCACGGTATCGACGTGCCGACGGTACCTTTCGAATTATGCACATCCAAGCCAATCCGCGCTTTGACGAGACCGGGCGCTTTCTGGGGATGACGGGGGTCAATACCGATGTCACCGACCAGCGGTCCGCCGAGGAGCAGTCGCGCTATCTGATGGGTGAACTCAACCATCGCACCAAGAACCTGCTTACTGTGGTGCAGGCCATTGCCAGGAACACCGCGCGATCTATTTTGCCCCAGTCATTTCTGGAGTCGTTTTCTGCGCGATTGGGCGGACTGGCCGCCAGCAACGATCTGCTGGTGGCCCAGGATTGGTCTTCGGTTCATCTTGAAGATCTTGTCATGGGCCAGCTACGGACGATCGGCGCCGATGAGGATGTCCGGGTGGTTGTAGAAGGGGCGCCCTTTCTTGTCTGCCCGCAGCATGACCAGGTGATCGGGATGGCGTTGCATGAACTGGCGACGAATAGTCTGAAACATGGGGCGCTGGCTCATCCCGAGGGTCGACTGCGCATCGTTTGGACCGGTTCGTCCAATGCCAACTGGAAACTGGAATGGGATGAATCCCTGCCCTCGGCGCTTGTGCCGCCGGAGCGCAAGGGCTTCGGCCATGTGGTCATGGTCGATATGGTTGAGCGGGCACTTGATTGCGAGGTGAAACTCGAGTTTCAACCAAATGGTGTTTTGTGGAGCCTCAATGTTCGCGGTCCCGCGGTAGGCCGCTAGGCGCTGTGGCGCTAACAGCCACGGGCTGAACAGGGCAGGGCCAGATCCTGAGCTGTATTCTGGGGGCAATTCCTCTTCTCGTTTGAGGCCAATGCCGTGCAGGGCGCGTAGCGACCATCTGGTTGTCGCCACCACCGTTTTCCACCGCGGATGATGGGTTGCCCCAACTTGCGACATCTTTGCCAGACGCTGGCGATCAGCGCCGTCACTGAAAGAACCTTGAGCCAGATCATCGCTTATTCCGAGGTCAGGAAGCAATCGATGCGGAGCGTGTCTGTCTCGTCGGTCATGCGGATAATGTACTCGTCATGCGCGTGCCCCGCGCCGGCTGGGGAATACTCGAACCGAGCGGGCCACCCTCGGTATGCGCCATCCTGCCACACAATAGCTCCAGTACCCGTGTCGAACGAATAGGCCCCCTGCACACCATTGACCCCGTAGGTCCCTTCATTCAGGTCAATCCAGCCTATCGTTGTCATGTACTGGCGACAGACATAACGACCAAGTGGCAGTCCGCCATTGGTGGATATGGGTTCCGCGCCTTGCGCTGGCGACATGGCTTGCTCGCCGATGACCCGGCAACCCCCCAATTGAAAAGTGTCCCAGCCCCATGAACTGTCGTCGCCTTGTACAGTCAGCATCGACCCGGGGATCAGTTCTGCAAGCTGGTCTCTGTCTGCTTCATTGAAAGTGCACATCGCTACGCCGAAGGGTCCGTCTGTTAGTCTGACATAGTCGGATCCCACGCGTTCAAGGGTGCCAGACAAAGTCACCGTCAGCCCTTCATAACGTTGACGGGCTGCGGCAACGTTTGTTCGGTACGCCTCCCCAATCTGGGCGAGATTGGCCTCAAGTGTCTGCGAGGCGCGCGGTGGAGCTTTGGTCTTGCCGCCTGCGTCAACAGCAGAAGAGTGAACGGCACGCATGCGGTCGGGTGCCATAGAGAAATGCATCTCGCGACCGCTGTAGCTGGTGTTAAGAACACCGCAGGCTTCATCCCCGAACGCGTCGGGGCCCGAGACGATCCCCTTGTACCATGCACTGCCAACAAGTATTTCGACCTCGTCACCAGGAATGCAGAGGTCATGCCAGTCCGGACTTAGGGCATCGGATATGGTCGGTGCCGGGCCAATGGCCGGGCCGGCAACGTCCATCAGCTGCACAGCACGCATGCGATCATGTGCCATGGAAAAGTGCATGTCTCGCCCGGTGTAACTCGTATTGAGAACGCCGCAATAGGCCTCCCCATTTATGTCGGGTCCGGTTACGGTACCGCGATACCAGGAGCCGCCGACAAGGATTTCCACTTCGGCGTCCGGCGTGCAGATTTGTCGCCAGTCCTGCTCTGCGGTGGACGCGGTTGACAAGGACGTCAACACGGCAATGGACAAGCCTGTGGCAAAGACGGAATTTCGCAGCGCTACGATCATCGGATTCTGAACCCCCCCACTCGAAAAAAGCATAATCGCCAAACTTCAATTCAGCGAGCGAAAGATTGAGTGACGGCCATTCATCGCCCCGCCCACGCGCAGCTCACGACTTGGGCGGCACTCTGACGCGATAGTCGCGACCAATTGGCCCCAGGAAACGAGGGGGTATTTTGTTTGGGAAACCTTTGTCGGGTGCTGAAATGTTCAGTGGGAAAGTTGCCAGATCGGCCTTCGAGCAGCCCGGACGTCGAATAACCTAGTGGCTTATCGCCTCGGTCAGTCGCGATCGCGTGTTTTGGAAACCTGCCGAGGTTACCCCCCTTCGGCCGGCTTGGAGCGCCGGTCGGCAAGTAGGCGCCAAGCGGGCGCTCAAGGTCCGGCAGAACTGGGCAATCCGGTTCTGTCTGGATCGGGAAGGGCGAATGCGTGACCGCGCGCTGTTTGACCTCGCAATCGATAGCAAGTTGCGCGGCTGCGACCTAGTCAAGCTCAAGATCGGTACACTTGTGACCGGTCATGACATTCGCGCCCGGGCAATGGTCATTCAGCAGAAGACCGGCCGACCTGTTCAGTTCGAGATCACGAGCGATGCCAGGACAAGTTTGCTGGCATGGCTCGAGAGGCGAGGGGGCTCGGTAGAGGATTTCGTGTTTCCCCGCCGAGCTGATCCGAACGACGGACAGGCAGCTGGAAATATCCTGGCCTGTCGTGCCGTTCCACTGACGGACGTTGCCGTCGCCTGGTCCAATGATCAAGTGGTGGCGGGTGCTCGGGTCAGGATCGTTGCCTTGCACACTATGGCACCCGAAATCTATCGGCTGGTGCTCCGGCCCGATGAGCCCATTGCCTTTTCACCCGGACAGTTCTTCGAAATCGAACTGGCGCCCGGCATCACCCGCAGCTACTCGGTCGCCAGCGAACAGGGCGCGCTTGAGCTTGAGTTTCATATCCGCGCAATCGCCGGTGGCCGCGCCTCGGGCCTCCTTGCCGAAGAACGCGAACTGGGCGACGCTGTTCGGGTGTCCGGACCGTTCGGCAGTGCCATCGGCGCCGACCAGGCGACAGGACCAATCCTTGCGATTGCCGCGTCCACCGGCCACGCTCCAGTCCAGTCGATTCTGAACTCAAACGACGGCCGACGGGTGCACCTGGTCTCCTTCGCGCGCCAGCGCGAAGGCTTCTATCTCAATGGCCTCTTTGCGCGAGCGGCCGAGGCAGACACCCGTTTCACCTATCAGGCGATCATGACCGGCGCTGTTGCGCGGAACTCATCGGCATCGCCTTTGGCTGAGGCCATCAGACAGCTTGATTGCGACCTGCTGTCAGGGCAGGTCTACATCGCCGGGCCGCCGGGCTTTGTTGACGCGGCAGCGGAACTGGTGTCGGCCCGGCAATGCCTCACCGGCGTCATTCTGACCGACAGGTTCGAGTTGAGCGCCGCCGCGGCCGCCAGTTAATCGGACGGATCGACGGTGACCCACTGCCGATCCATTCCGTCTATTGGCAGCGCA
The DNA here is from genome assembly GCF_019504385.1 of Devosia salina. Lineage (NCBI taxonomy): Bacteria > Pseudomonadati > Pseudomonadota > Alphaproteobacteria > Hyphomicrobiales > Devosiaceae > Devosia > Devosia salina. The sequence goes on along the minus strand of NZ_CP080590.1, from coordinate 3,848,377 downwards.
GATAGCCCAGATAGCCCGCCTGCAATTGGTCGCCGATTCTCAGCTCCATGACCACTTCGGACAGCTTGTGGTCCATCAGCTCCGCTATCTCCTGGCCGTCCCGGCCTGCAAGGGTCAGGCTGAGGTCGCCTGCGGCAAACGCGCCCATGCTGTCCCCCTCGATCCGCACCACATCACCGGAGAGCTTGACCACAGCGATGGTGCCGGTGCTGCCCGTGCCGATCGCCAGGGCAGGCTGACTATCCTCGGTATAAAAGAATGTGCATATGGCCCCTTCAGGCAAGGCAGCGGAAATGTCCTCCGGAGCGAGGAATTGCGGGTCGAGGGCAGACACATCGGCACTGGCCAGGGCAGCTTCGACGCTGTCGACCAGCGGCGCAGGATCTTTCAGATCGGCCGGCTGTTTGCCGTCTTCGGCAATAGAGGCCAGCAGATACTTCATTTCTGAAATTTCCTTGTCCTGGGCATAGATTATCTCGTCGGCAAGCTTGCGCACCCTGCCGTCTTCGATACGCGCCCGCGACGAAGTCATGATGGCGATGGAATGGTGAGGAATCATCGCACTCATATAGTCGCTGTCGTCGACGGTGACTTGGCTGCGCACCAGCCATAACGACAGCCCGAAAACCACCGCGGCACCCGCGAAGATGGCGATGTTGAGCATCGTATTCTTGTACATGGACAGCATGAAGGCCAGCATGATCACCGCCATCGCGCCGCCCATCACCAATGCCATCCAGGCCCGCGTCTCCGACCAGAAGACATGGCTGAAGAGATAGGTATTGAGATACATCAGACCGAACATCACCACGGTCGACGTGGCGATCATCAGGAAAAAGCGGCCGTATTTCATCGGGTCCTCCATCATTGTCTGGTGGGGAAATGACCTTTCCACGTGGGAAGGTTGCGAACATTTCATATATGCCCGAGCGGGGGCGACAAGTGATGCGCTCGCTGAGCTGGCGACTATGACCTCCACTGACGGCAATCGCTTTGTGCAACCAAAGGTCCGCTTATCGTCGCTTTTGCAGTAAACCGGACAGTCAGCAAACGGCCCCGCTGGAGGCGCTGCCGAGGAGGACTGAGGGGCAGAGGGACCTTTCTCGCGAGGCGGCACGGCGCCGAAGGACAAACCGCTCGCCTTAATCGTTCTCAGATTGGCCGATGTTGGCCAAAGGAGAATGAAAATGGGTATCTCACAATATGACCCCGCCGCCAGAGGTCGGCCGGCTTGGAACGCCGGTCGGCGAGTAGGCGCAAAGCGGGCGCTTAAGGTCCGGCAGATCTGGGCAATCAGGTTCTTCCTGGATCGGGAGGGCCGCATGCGCGACAGAGCGCTGTTTGATCTGGCCATCGACAGCAAGCTGCGAGGCTGCGACCTGGTCAAGCTTAAGATCGGCACACTGGTGACCGGTCATGACATTCGCGCCCGGGCGATGGTGATCCAGCAGAAGACCGGTCGACCGGTGCAGTTCGAGATCACGAGTGATGCCAGAACAAGTTTGCTGGCATGGCTCGAGAGGCGAGGGGGCTCGGTTGAGGACTTTGCGTTTCCCAGCCGAGCCGACCCGAACGATCATCTGAGCACCAGGCAATATGCCCGACTGGTCGATGAGTGGGTAACCGCCATCGGTCTTCGCAAGGAGGAGTATGGCACGCATTCGCTCCGGCGCACCAAGGCCTCGCTCATCTACAAGGCCACCGGCAATCTCCGCGCCGTGCAGATACTTCTTGGCCATACCAAGATCGAGAACACGGTCCGATATCTGGGCGTCGATGTTGAGGACGCGCTGGAACTGGCAGAACACACCGAAGTCTGACGATCAGTGGCCCCACCGCAGGTGAGGCCACACAAGATGACGCCGGCGGCTCACGATCCTAGGTCAAAAACACCAACCGGACCGTCAGCAATTCCGTGATCGCGTTTCTTCCCAAGAGCATATCCAGACCGGGGTCTATGCGCCCCATTCCGGTCATTCGGCGAGCCTTCGCGGCTTCCTAAAAGCGGACAACGTTGACTTGCTTGCCGGCCTGATGAGCGTCAGCCGCCCGTACCGAGCCCTACGACATCCAACAGCCTCGGCGCATGGGCCGAACGCGACTTCGCATCCGGGCACACCCGGCGAGGGCATGCTGTTCTGCCTATTGCGGCGAAGAAATCACCAATGGTGTTTCCAGCTGCAGAGCTATTGCCTGCCAATCCTCCGCAAACGGTCCATAAGCCGTTTTGATTTCCACGCCGACCGGCAGTTCGGGACATTCATTCTCGCCATTGCTGCCCCAGTTCACCCAGCCCGACTGGCGACGCTGGACGATCTGGAAGGCGCCCGAGGGCTGGGAGGTCCACCAGACCATGGCGCGTCCGCTTTCGGAGTGGAACTCCACGGTCTTGTCGGCCGGGCCGGGGAAGATGGTTTCGTGCGGAATGGCGGAGACGTCGACCGGCTCCTCGGTGAGTTGCCAAAGGCGCTCGGTGAGGTCGGCCTTCACATGCGCGGCGGCGCGGACGCGGGCCAACCGTTCGCGGATCTCGTCGTCGCTCAGCACGCCTTCCCACTTGCAGAACAGGCGCCAATATAGGTCCCAGTGGGCGCTTTCGATATCGGTTAACTGGTCGCGGAACTCGTTGAACTTCTCGCTGGTCGCGGTCGACTGCTGCACCGTCTCGGCGACCATGGCCACCAGTTCGCCGGCATAAGGATCGCCGGAGCGGTAGCGCGTGCCACCCATGGCAGCGAAGCGGTCGAAGACCAGCTTGCCCGGGCCGCCCTCGAACTCGTCGCCGACGGTGATCTTGTTGGTCACCGAGCGACCGTTGATGACAGTCTGGAAGTCGTCGACGCGGTAACGACGGCCGAAGCTGTGCGCCTTGTGTGCGAAAAGCCAGTCGATGGAGAAGGTCTTGCCCTTGAGCTCGGGCAGCAGGCCATCGGGGATGGTGCCATTCATGCGGTAGTGATGCAGCACCGGACCCTTTTCGACGGTCTCGATCTCGACCAGCGTGTGCTCGGGCGGGTTGATCAGGCCGTTTTCGGGCGTGAAGAAGGGACCATAGAAACCGCCGATAGCATTGTTGCCAGAGGGCAACAGCTCGAAATCATCGAAATGGCCCTTGAAGTGCTTTATGCCCCATTTGGAGGAGCCAAGCCCCTGCGCCGTGCCCGAGCACAGTTCTAGATCGAAGGCGCCGGTATCGAGGCGGACGAAGCAATCGACTTCACGGCCAGTCTTCTCGACGATGCCATCAACGGCCTCGCCGGCGGCGATCGCGCGATCAAGCACCAGTTCGGTCTGACCGGTGAAGCTGACCACGGCGGCAAACATGGTTTCCCCGGTCGCCCCGCCGGACAGGCGCTGGCACAGAACAGCCTGGCCGGCATCGTCCTTTGCCCACCAGAGCGGCTCGGCATGCTCACCCTTGACGGAAAAACGGATGAGTTCATTGCTGCGGGAGCCGAGAAGCGGGTCCCTGACGATAATCTTGGTGGACATAGTGTTTCCTGAATAGGGACGTGAAGCGGATCAGCCCTGAGACCGCCCTTTGCCCCGGCCAAAAAGGGCCGAGAGCAATTCAGGACGCTGCTTAAGGCTGTCGATGGCCACGGCCAGAATGATCACCACGCCCTTGATAAGGAGCTGGGTGAAGAACTGCACATTGAGCAGGATTAGCCCGGTGGTCAGCACACCGAGGATCACTGCGCCTATGAGCGTGCCGACGATGCGGCCGCGACCGCCGACGAGGCTCGTGCCGCCCAGAACAACTGCCGCGATGGCGTCGAGTTCGTAGCCAGTGCCGGCGGTCGGCTGGGCCGAGATGACGCGCGCGGCAAAGATCACGCCGGCAAGGCCCGCGCAGATGCCTGCAATGACATAGACCGAGAGCAGGATGCGATTGACTTGCACGCCGGCCAGCCGCGCGGCCTGGGCATTGCCGCCCACGGCATAGACATGGCGGCCATAACGGGTGCGCTCGAGCACAAACCAGGCCACGAGAAACACCACCAGCATGGTGATGACCGGCACCGGCAGACCCAACAGGTAGCCGTTGCCGAAGTCGCGGAAACTTAGGTCGCTAGAAACGATGGGCTGGCCGTTGGTCATTGTGTAGGCTAGGCCCCGCAGGAAGGTCATGGTGCCAAGCGTGACGATGAACGGCGCCAGCGCGAGGTAGGCCGTCAGCACGCCATTGATGAAACCGCAGGCACCACCGACCGCCATGCCGATGGCGATTGCAATCGGCGCCGGGACACCGGCCATTGCTGCCAGCACGGCGACGACGCCGGATACGGCGACGATGGATCCGACCGACAGGTCAATGCCGCCCGTCAGGATGACGAAAGTGAGCCCCGCGGCGAGGATCGCGTTGACCGAAATCGATCGCGCTATGTTGAGCAGGTTATCCACGCGATTGAAATTGGGCGCGAAGATCGACATCAGCAGTACGAGCAGGATCAGCACCATCAGGATGCCGACCCGGTCCCACCACCAGGCGAAATCGAAGTGCCGCTTTTCCTTGGGGGCGGCGACCGGTTGGGAATTGGCGCTCATGGCAGGTCTCCGGCTCTGGCGGTCTGATGATCTGTGCTCGCGCCTACGGCGTGTCGCATGACGGTTTCTTCGCTAGCCTCATCGGCCGACAGTTCCTTGACGACCTTGCCGCCGCGCACAACGAGCACCCGGTCGGCAATGCCGATGGCTTCGGGCAGGTCTGACGAGATTACAAGGATGGCCTTGCCGGCACGAGCCAGCGCATCGATCAGTTCGTAGATTTCGCGCTTGGCGCCGATATCGACGCCACGCGTCGGCTCATCGAGGATCATGACGGCGGAGTCTCGCAGCAGCCAGCGCGCCAATGCCGCCTTCTGCTGGTTGCCGCCCGAGAGGGCCCGCACCGGCAAGTCGATGGCATTCTTGCGCAGGCGGAGACGAGCCATCTGCTCGAGCACCGCCTGCCGGACCGCGCGGTTCTGCACAACCTCGGCGGAGACGTAATTTTCGAGCGACGATATCGACACGTTGCGCTCGACGCTGTGGTCGAGGAACAGGCCCTCTGCTTTGCGGTCTTCGGGGACCATGGCCAGCCCATCCGCGATGGCATTGGATGGATTAGCGGGGTCAGATGGCTTGCCGTTGACCAAAACCGTGCCAGTCTCGCGGCGGTCGGCGCCAAAGATCAGCCGGGCGAGTTCGGTGCGGCCGGAGCCGACCAGGCCCGACATGCTGACTACCTCGCCAGCGCGCACTTGGAAGCTGGTGGGACCAAGACCGCCAGCCGCGAGATCCGCAACGTCAAGCACGACCTCACCCGGCTCACGCGGTTCATGGCGGTAGAGGTCGCCGATCGAGCGGCCCACCATCATGCGCACCACATCGGCTTCGATTAGCTCATCGCGGGTGCCGGTGCCGACATAGGCGCCATCGCGGAACACGGTGATGCGGTCCGAAAGTTGCCAGACCTCTTCCATGCGGTGTGAAATGTAGATCAGGCCGACGCCCTCGGTGCGCATCCGATTGACGACGACGTAGAGTTCCTGTGCCTCGGCGCGCGACAACGCTGCCGTCGGCTCGTCGAGTACCAATACGCGGGCGTTTTCGCTGACAGCACGGGCGATCTCGACCATCTGCTGCATGCCGATGCCGAGCGATCCGAGCGGGCGGGTCGGGTCGATGTCGGCGTGGATGCGCGCCAGCTTTTCGCGTGCGTCGCGCAACACCTGCCCCCGATCCAGCATGCCGAAACGGTTGCGCGGCTCCTGACCCAGCGACAGGTTCTCGGCCACGGTCATGGCCGGAACGGTATTGAGTTCCTGGTGGATGATGGCGATGCCATGGGCGCGTGCATCGCGCGGCGTGCGGATGTCGACGGGTCGGCCATCGATCAGGATGGCCCCGGAATCGCGCTGGATATTGCCCGACAGAATCTTCATCAGAGTGGACTTGCCGGCGCCGTTCTCACCCATCAGCGCATGCACTTCGCCGGCGCGCAGATCGAAGCGCACTTCGTTGAGCGCGAGGGTGGCGCCGAAGCGCTTGGTGATGCCGTTCAGTTCGAGCAGTGGCTGGGTCATGATCCACCTTTTCAGTTGGGGTGGCCGGAGCATGGGAGGATGCCCCGGCCCTCGACTGGTCTTGGAGCTTACCAGCCGGGATATTCGCTGACGTTGTCGCGCGTCACCAGTACGCTGGGGATCAGCACGTTGGTTTCGGTCAGCGTCTGGCCTTCGGTGATGGCGACGGCGGCCTTGACGGCCTGGCGCACCATTTCGCCCGGGTTTTGGGTCGCAGTGCCGATGAAGGGCGAACCGTCACGGGTCAGTTCCTGCACGGCTTCCGGGCTGCCATCGACGCCGGTAACCTTGATCTGGCTGGACTTGCCAGCCTGTTCGACGGCGAGCACGGCACCCAGAGCGGACGGGTCGTTCATCCCGAAGATGCCGGTGACGTCGGGATTGGCGGTCAGCATGTCGGTGCTGACGGACATGCCGGAGGCCCGGTCATTGCGCGATGCCTGCTGACCGACGATCTGGATGTCCGGATAGTTGGCGGCGACGTTCTTGCAGCCGGTGATGCGGTCGATGATGGTCTGGATCGGCGTACCGTCAACCAACAGCACCTGACCCTTGCCGCCCATCTGTTCGAACAGATAGGTGCACGAGACTTCGCCCGCCTGCACCGCATTGGTCTGGAACACGGCGTCAGCGCCGACGGCCGGGGTATCGACGGCCATGACGATGATGCCGGCGGCCTTGGCACGCTCGATGGCGGGGGCAATGCCGGCCTGATCGACGGCCGAGATCACGATAAGGTCGACGTCCTGCTGGATGAAAGCATCGATCTGGGTGTTCTGGTTGGCCAGGTCGAGCTGGGCGTCCTGGGTGTTGAGGGTGGCGCCGATCTCGGCAGCGGCTTCCTTGGCACCCTTTTCCATGGCGGCAAAGAAGGGATTGGACATGTCCTGCACCATCAGGCCGATCTGTTCGATCTTGGCCGGGGTGTCCTGGGCCATCACCGGCAGCATGCCGGTGGCGACGAAGGCCAGGGCCGAAACCGCAATGCTAAACGTTTTGGATTTCATTCGGAGTTCCTCCATGTGCCAGTCCTTTACGGAGCGCGGGCCGGCTTGCGCATTTCGACCGTCCACCACGGACGGAAACTTGGGGTTAGCTGGCGCCGGGGCCGGTGACCCTAGGTTGGCAGCCGCAGGACTGGCGAACGATGAGTTCGGCGCCGACCTGCTTCTGATGCGACGGCAAGTAGACGGGCGTCCCGCCTAGGCCGCCCTTTTCGGCTTCATCCTGGGCCAGCACGATTTCGGCCAGGGTATGGGCCGCTTGGCGACCGATTTCGCCGCTTCGCTCGTTGAGCAGGGTCAGGGGCGGCTGGATCAGGTTGGACCAGGCAAATTCGTCATAGCCCACCACGGCGATGTCGTAGGGCACTCGCAGGCCCGCGAGGCGGAAATGCTCGAGGGCGCCAAGCAGCATGGGGTTGTTGCCGGCGATCAACACTTCGGGCATCGCGCCGGAAGCCGCTAGATGCAGGCGCAAAGCCGCCTTTGCCGAGATGGCGTCGTTGGCGCTTTCTACGACGGTGAGTGTCGCGCCGCTGGCTGTCGCTGCATCGCGCAGGCCATGCTCGCGCTCGACGCGGGTGGACCAGATGGCGGGATAGGCAAGGAACAGCCAAGACTTGTAGCCATGCCCGGCCAGATGCTCGCCCACCTGCATGCTGGCGCGATAATTGTCGGTGGTGACGCTGGGCAGGTCCGGCGCGGCGGCAGGCGGCGAGGAGTCGACGAAGACCACCGGAATGTCCCACTTGGACAGGAGGTCAGTGTTTTCCTTGCGCAGCGTCAGGGTCGAGATGACGCCGGCCACGCGCGCTTCGATCAGGCGGCGGACCGTGCGATCCTCCTGGTCGGCATCGTAGTGGCCGTCGACCGCCACGTCGGCGATGATCACCGTCCAGGCCAGCGACTGCACGGTGCTCTGGATGCCGCCGATCAGGTCGAGATAGTAGGAGTTCGAAGTGGACGCCGTGATGAGGCCGACCGAGTCGCGATTGGTGCGGCGCAGGTCCTGGGCGGCGCGATTGGGAATATAGCCAATGTCATTGGCCGCAGCGAGGACGCGAGCGCGGCTGTCGTCCGAGACACCGTCGGCCCCCCGCAAGGCCTGCGAAATCGTATAGGTCGACAGGCCCGTCAGCTTGCTGATGTCACGAATCGTGGGACGAGCCATGGCTTCCTCCGTATCAGGCTTCCTCAAATGCCTAAACGTTTATCTGCATAGCCGCCATGCAATTAGGAGTCAACTAAACGTTTTGGTGATTTTCTAATATTAGAGATGCGCCCCATTCCCGCCTTTGGTAGACTGAACTAGTAATCCTGTAAGCCGCCATTCTTCGCACGGCGGAGAAATGATGCGATGCTTGTGCGATTTGACTAACGCTCGGGAAGCCCGGCGGCCCTGAGGCTGGGGATAACCGCGAGGCCGTACGCGTCATCACATCGGTCAACGCCTTCTTCCAGCGCTGCCAGGGTGAGCGTCGGATTCAGTTCGCGAAGTCGCCGGACCATAGCTCGGGCGTCGTCCATCTGACCGAGGCGCTCGTAGCAGGTGGCCAATGTCATGTAGGTGAAGGGCCATTCGTTGAAGGTCGCCAGCGATTTGAGGCACCATTGCACCGCAGTCTCAAGATTGCCGCGCATCATTTCTGCCGCACCCATGCCGTGCAAGCTCACATAGGCGTCCGGGGCACCGGGGCTGAGCTCATAGGCGCGCCTCCGACACCGCAATGCCTCGTCGACGTCACCGCTCATCTGATGGCCTATTCCGCTTAGATTGAGAATGACGACATTGTTGGGATTTTCTCGCACCGCTTCACGCAAACCTTCGAGCATGGCGGCATCGCGTTCCAACCGATAGAGCACGAAGCTGCAAATGGCCCGCAGAAGCGGATCGCTGTGCCCGACCTTCAGCGCCGCATGGGCGAGCGCGATGCAATTGTCGCGATCGCTGTTTCCCAGGGAAGGCAGACGGGCCGAGATGCGCTTTTCGTAGATCCAGGCAGCATAGGCCGATGCCAGGCCAAAGCCCGGATCGAGTTCGGCCGATTTCTGCAACAGCGCCAACGCCTCCTCATACCTCTGCGGCGTTGGTGCATAGATCATGGGCAGGGCCTTGAGGAAGAGCTCATAGGCATCGAGGCTCTCTGCGGGCTTGCGGCGCACCCGCTCGATCTCGGCCGTTCGAATTGTGGGTTCGACGAGGCCAGCCACGATTTCGGTTATGCGATCCTGAAAGGCGAAGACCTCCGAGGCGCTGCCATCATAGGTCTCCGCCCACAAGGTCTTTCCAGATTCCGCACCGAGCAACTGAGCCGTAACTCGGAGCCGGTCGCCACGACGTCGAACGCCCATTTCCAGAACATAGCGTACGCCGAGTTCGCACGCTGCATTCACGGGGTTCGCGCTCCGATCGCGCAGGGCAAAGCTTGCGCTGCGAGACAGCACGGCGAATGTCTTGAAGCGTGACAGCGCGGTGATGACGTCGTCGACAGTGCCGTCAACGAAATCGTCTCCCTCGGTGGCGGCGCCATGATTGGCGACGGGTATAACGGCAATCAGCGGCGGGCCGCTCAAGTTTTCGGACGGTTGAGGTCGGACGACCAAACGATAACCGATGCGTGGCACGGTGATGATGATGCTGTCGCCATCGGCGCCCAAAGCACGGCGCAACGCCGAGATCTGCACGCTGAGATTGCTTTCCTCAACAACCACCCCAGGCCATGCCCGCTCCAATAGCGTGTCCTTGCTGACGGCTTCGCCCTTTGCCTCGGCCAGGGTTTCGAACAGTACATATCCCCGATGGCCGAGGGGCAGAGTTCGTCCGTCGCGCATCAGCTGACGGCGTTCATGGTCCAGCGTGAATGGTCCCAAGGTCGTGCCCATGGCGCCGAGCATAGCCGGTTTTCGGAAGTTTTCGACTCTTTCAAAGGACCCGAAACGCCCATCTCTGGGAAGCTCCTGCACCGACAACAGGAGAGTTTCCGATGACCAGTTATTCCCATCTGATCAATGCGCTAGTCGCCGTATTTGCAATTTCGGCAATGCCGATGTTGGCGATGGCCGACGATGCCGACACGACCTATCAGAATATCAGCGAAACCTATGGCGCTGTGCCCACCTTCTTCTGGCAGTTTCAGCGCGAAGAGGTCGCCGATGCCTGGGAAGCCTTCTCGGCCCACCAGATGAACCCCGACCTGGCGCTGGAGGGCGGCATGCGGGAGCTGATGGGTGTCGCGGTCGCTGCGCAGGGTTCGTGCCAGTCCTGTCTCTACTTCCACACAGCAGCGGCGCTCGCCAATGGCGCTTCCGAAGCCGATATTCTGGCGGCCCTTCGAGTTGGCGAGGCCACAGGACGTCTTGATGCAATAATCGCTAAAGTCGATGCGACGCCCAGAGACTTCCGGCGGGCAAAGGATCTTGTTCTTTGGGGCGACATGACAACGGTCGCGGTGCGAAGCCCATCCGCCGAATTCTGCAGGCGGCTTCTTGCGGCCGGTGATCTGGCCGGATTCTGCGAAGAGTAGACGTTCCGTTCAGGTGGCTGTCCCCGTCTGGAGTCGGAGGACAGTCGTCAGGCAGCGGCCCAACTTCGCTGGCTAGGCCGCTGCTGAAATGCGCCCCAAATCTGCCGTCTGACGCAGTTGACTGATTGCCGAAAGCGGACATCGCACCTGAACCCGCTGAAGCCTCATCCGGTCCAGAAGGGCCATATGATTCATGCGATTTAGCTCAATCCCATCAAGTCACGCTCTCCGGACGGTGGGGGTAAAACAGCTGCGTGATCCAGATTAGACCATCACCAGTGGCCAGTTCGACGACGCCGCGATCGACATGAATGTCCAACAGCAGCGGGCCTGCCTTGGGAAATGAGGCTGGCACGCCGTAATTGTGGCCGAAGGCTGGCATGGCCGGCGTCTGGCTGCGGATCACAAGGATGGTTGCCTCGTCAGTGGCCGTGCGGGTAATCCTGAATTGGGGCTCATGCTCCGCGAAAAGCGCGATGTCCATCGACTGACCGATAGCGAGGGGCAGTTCCATTTTTTGTCGATAGACACCGGGCTCGGTCGAGGCGTTTAGCGCGGCGGAAACCGCAGCCGGAAGCGACTGAGTAAGCCGCAGGCCTTGGCGTGCCTCGACCAGCGATAAGGTTCGCGGCAACGACATGACGCCCCGGAAGGCCTCTGTCGGGGTGCTGCGGGCATATTGCCAGTTGCTTGCCCAGCCGAGAACGATTGGATCAGCGCCCTCCCGATCGAAGAAAGTCTGGGCGGCGTAGAAGTCCCTGCCGTAGTCCAGCCAGAGCGTGGTGCCCGGCCGGTTGCCGTTGATGAAAGCCCTGCCGTTAAACTGGCCGACAAAGTATTGCGTGCCCGATCCAGCGGCGAAGCCGCCAGACCCGACGCCGACCAGCAGGATCCAGTGTTCGGCGCCGTCCGGTCCGGTCATGGGGAACAGGTCCGGGCATTCCCAAGGGCCATCACTGTGGCGGCCGTGGCCAACGCCGAAATCGCTTTCATGCGTCCACTCCGACAGGTCGGGCGATGAATAGAAGCCAATAGACTGGCCGTGCGTAACAACCATGATCCAGCGCTGGCTGGGCGCGTGCCAGATCACCTTGGGATCGCGGAAGCAGGGCAGCCCGGGATTGTCGAGCACCGGGTTTTTCTCGTCGTGACGGTAGGTGGAGAGGGACCGGTTGGCGTGGACAAGGCACTGGACCTGATAGTCCTCGTCATCGATGCGGCGATGGGCGGTGTAAATCAGCTTGAGCTCGCCGTCTGCTGTCTCGACAGCACTGCCGGAAAAACAGGTTCCCAACTCGGTCGGATAGAGCGCCACAGGCAGCTCTTCCCAGCTGACCAGGTCGGTGCTGCGGGCATGGCCCCAATGCATGGGGCCGTGGGTAATGCTGTCCGGATCATGCTGGAAAAACAGATGATAGGCGCCATCGACCTTGATGAGCCCATTGGGGTCATTCATCCAGCCATGCAAAGGCGAGAAATGCAGTCTTGGACGATACGGCTCCACGATGTTGGTCTCCGGGCAGGAAACGAAAGGAGCCGCCGGTGTGGCGGGCTCCGAGGTCGGGACTGTCGGGAGGGCAGCCCCGTAGCGCCGATTTGCCGACGTTGCGGAGGGCGCGGTCAGACGATGAGGAGGAACTCACGGTCTGGTAAGGGCTGCAGCGTCGGCGCGGGCAGGGTCTGGTACCAATAGGCGACAGAGGCAACGTCGTCCTGCATGGGCAGCCAGCGGCCATTATAGCCCCAGCCAAGTGCTTGCACCGTGACTTTGAGGTCGCTGTCGAAGCGGATGGGGTCCATGACGTGGAAGCGATACATGCCCATACGGAATTGCGTCTTGTAGTCCGATGCCGGGCGAACCACCTGGTGAAAGCCGGCATATGGGGTCGTGTAGGTGACGTATTCCTTGTCATGTTTGGGCGTGGGGTCGAAATTGTAGGAGCCGCAGAAGTAGTCCTCGAGGCCGGTCGAGGCGATGGTAGGATACTCGCTGTCGCCGTCCATGAAGAACTTGACCTCGCCCTCGCCCCACCAGCCATTGTTGTTCTGGCCCCAGGCCATATACAGCCCGACAAAATGGCCCTTGCCCTTGATGCCGTCGATGACGGTGTAGTCCGTCTTGTAGGGAATGGGGTTGGTCCGGCGAAAGTGGGCGTGGAAATAGGCGCAGTCGTCGGGAATCTCGGTCAGCGTGTAGTTGATCTGGTAGTAGAGCGTCATCTGCTCTTCGGCGATATTGGTCATGGTGATGCGCGCCCGCTTGCGGAACGGCATCTCCCAGTAGGAATTGAAGGCGCTGCCCGGATTGACGCAGATCGGCAGGGCCGACATCTGGGCAAACTCGCCCCAGCCCGAGCCGAAGAAGTCGCCGACGGGGCATTCGACGGACGGAATGTCGCTGCCATCCCAGTAGATGCGCAGGATGGTGAACCGCCAGTTTCCCGTGGGTGTCATCCAGATATGCTGGATCGCCCCCGGGCCTTCGATGTCGGCAATGGTGCGGGTCTCGCCGGGCTCGATGCGGATCGAGGGCGAGATTTTCCAGCCCTTGCCGAGGTCGCGCGCCGCGTTGGCTCCGGTCCCCTCGGTCGCCATGCAGGCGCCGCCCTTTTCGCCATTGAAATTCTCGGCACAGATCGACCGGGTCTTTGCATTCGACAGCCGGGACAGATTGCCCAGATGCATGCCAAGGCCGTTGAAACCAGTCATAATAATCCTCTCTGCGCTTGCGCGCTTATTGCTTTGGATGGAGTTGAAAAGGTGGGCGCGCGGCCATAACAGCCATCTGCACGGCCGCGGCCGTCGTGGGTGTCTCACCCGGACGAAGCGGCAGCGCGACCGCACGCAGCGGTTCGGTGTGGTAGAGCCCGACCGGTCCGGTGGGCAGGAACGCGGACGGCGAAGGCGGTTCGGCTTCCAGGTTCCAGTCCCGATCCGGATCCGGCGACGGCACAGCGTCGATCAGCGCCTGCGTATAGGGGTGCTGCGGATTGTGGATGACTGCGTCGGGATCGCCCACTTCGAGGATATGCCCGCCATGCAGCACCACAATCGTATCGGCCACCTGATAGGCGGTCGCCAGGTCGTGGGTCACGTAGATCAGTGAAATGCCGAGGTCGCGATTGAGGCTGAAGAGGATTTCAAGAATTGTGGACCGCAGCGAAGCATCGACCATCGAAACCGGTTCGTCCGCCAGGATGATCTGCGGGTCGAGCAGCAATGCGCGGGCAATCATCACGCGTTGGCGCTGGCCGCCCGATAGCTGGTGGGGATACTTGCCAAGGGTTTCCGACGGCTTGAGCCCGACCCGCTGCAGGGTTGTCTCGATCCGGCCATAGCCTTCCTCGCGCGACTTGATGAGCCCGAAGGCCCGCAGGGGCGTCATCAGGGCGTGGTCGACCCGGTAGAAGGGATTATAGACCGAGAACGGATCCTGGAAGATGGCCTGCACTTCGCGGCGAAAGGTGCGCTGGCCGGCACTGCCGAGCCGGGCCACTTCGGCGCCATCATAGCGCACGCTGCCGCGCGATGGGGGCTGCAGTCCCAGCAGCAGCCGGATCAGCGTGGACTTGCCGCTGCCGCTTTCGCCGACCACTGCGGTGATCGACGGGCGCTCGCCGCCGACGGCCAGCGACACGTCGCGCAGGGCCGTCTTGGTCTTGTTGAGGCCGAGCTGATAAACCACGTCGGCATCCGTAACCTCAAGAAGCTTGCTCATGGCAATGCCTCCTGATGGGCGGCCTTGATGAACCGCGCCTGGCGGTCGAAGGACGGGAGCGAATTGATCAACATGCGCGTATATTCGTGTTGCGGGTTGGAGAAGACGTCGCGCACCGGGCCGACCTCGATCAGCTCGCCGCGATACATGACGCCCAGTGTCGTCACAAAATGCGCCATCAGCGCCATGTCGTGACCGATGAGGATGATGGCGGCCCCGATATCGCGTTGCACCCGGCCAAGCGTCGCGAGCACCTGCTTTTGCACCATCACGTCTAGGGCACTGGTGGGCTCGTCGGCCAGGATCAGGCTCGGCGTCAGGGCGATGGACATGGCGATGCAGACGCGCTGCTTCATGCCGCCCGACAGTTCGTGGGGATAGCGGCGCTGCACCTCAGGACTGAGACCCACCCGGGTCAGCAGGTCGCCGATGATCCGCTCGCGGTCCGCGCCGCCGTGACGGACGCCATGATCGTCGTAAATGTCCCCGATCTGTGCGCCTATTCGCAGGACCGGATTGAGCGAGTTCATAGCGCCTTGCGGGACCAGGGACATCTCTGCGAAGCGCAGCTTGCGAAAAGCCTCGTCATCGAGACGCGTCAGCTCGCGACCGTTGAGTTCGAGGCTGCCGCTGCTGACCAGACCGCCCTTGAGCATTCGCATCAGCGCCAGGATGGTGGTCGACTTGCCCGAGCCGGACTCCCCGACAAGGCCGAAGCGTTCGCCTCGTTGTAGTGAGAAGCTGACATTGCGGGTGGCATGGAACGAGCCGCTTGCCGTCGGATATTGCACCGTGAGGTCAGAGACCTTGAGAACCGTGTCACTCATGACTGGCTCCTCAGGCGCGGATTGGCGAAATCGTCGAGGGCGCTGGCGATCAGGAAGAGCGCGATGAAAAGCAGGGCCAGGATGATGACCGGGGGGCTCCACCACCACCACATGCCGCGGCTGAAGGCGGCATAGAGCAGCGCCCAGTAGACGGTCATGCCCAGAGTGGGGGTGTTCTGCGGCCCGAGTCCCAGGACTTCGAGCCCCATGCCCGAAAGGATGGCGCCGGATGTGGCGCCGACCAGCGACGCGAAGGCGATTGGGATGACGTTGGGAAAGATTTCGCGGAAGATGATGGAGAAGCTGCCCAGCCCCGATAGGCGCGCCATCTGCACATAACCCAATTCCCGCAAGGCGAGAACCTGTGCCCGAATGACGCGCGTGGCATGCATCCATGACAGCGCGGCGATGATGAGCGCCATCATCTCAACGTTCACCGCCCGCACTGAGGACGCAACGACGAGGAGAATCGCAAGCGGGGGGATGGTCAGCATGGTGTCGGTTACGGCGCCGATGATCCGGTCCCACCAGCCCCCGAAATAGCCCGAGAATAGGCCGAGCATGACGCCGATGGTGGTGCCGATGACGCCCGCCAGCACGCCCATGCGCAAAGTCTGTGGCGTGCCGGCGATGACAACGGCCAGCAGGTCGCGGCCGCCGCTATCCGTGCCCAGCCAGTGCTCTGCGGAAGGCGGCTGGTTGGTACGGACTGAGATCGGCTCCGCCAGCCGGATATCGACGAAGAGGGGTCCGATGATGCCGATGAGCAGCAGCACCGCCAGGATGGCCATGCCTGCCACCATCTTCGAATTGGTGCCGAGATAGGCCAGCGCGGCCCGTGTATTTCGCAGGATAGACTGCATGTTCATAGCCTTTGGATACGCGGGTCGAGCAGTGGATAGAGCAGGTCGAGGACCAGCACCGCGAAGGCGACCGTAATGACCAGGAAGAAGGCGACGCCCTGGATGAGGAAATAGTCCGAGCTGCGCAGGGCGTTGTAGAGCAGGTAGCCGATGCCGGGATAGTTGAATGCCACCTCGACCAGCACCGAGCCCGATGCAGCTGTGCCAAGAGCGATGGCGAGGGCCGTGACCTGCGGCAGCAGTGCATTGCGCATGGCATACTTGAAGAAGATGCGGCGCTTCTTCAGGCCTTTCGCCTCGGCCAGCGCCAGGTAATCCTCGCCCAGCACATTGATCATGGCGCCGCGCATCCCCAGCGCCCAGAAGCCCAGCCCGGCCAGCACGATCGACAGCGCTGGCAGGAAGGCGTGGTAGGCGAGATCCCAAAGCACCGGTAGGGAAAAGCCGTTTGGAAAAACGGAATAGGCCCCGCCCAGCGGAAACCAGCCCGTCCAGATGGCTAGAAGATAAAGGACGATCAGCGCCAGCAGGTAATAGGGGATTGCCGACAGCACCATGAGGAATGGAGCCAGGCGGTGCACGGCGCGCGGAGAGCCCGGCCAGGCGAGGAGCGCGCCGATGAGGCTGCCGAGCCCGAAGGCGATGACGGTCGATACCGACAGCAAGGCGATGGTCCACGGCAGTGCCGCCAGAATGGCACTGGTGACGCTCTGCGGGAAATAGGAGATCGAACTGCCGAGGTCGAGCCGCAGCGAGTTGAACAGGTAACGGCCGTATTGCACCAGCATTGGGTCATCGAGACCGAAGCGCGCGCGATAATTGGCCACGATGTCCTGAGCGCCCTCGACCTGCTGCCCACGGGACAGCAACTGCTCGAGAACGGCGGCCGTGGGATCGCCCGGCGCCAGGCGCGGCACGATGAAATTGACGGTTGTCGCCGCCAGCACGACGGCGAAAAACATCGCCAGCCGCCGGAACACATAGCCCCAGGTCATGGCCCAACTCCACAAGGTTCGGGTGGGAGCCGCCGGTGCATCGGCACCGGCGGCAGTGTGATGGTTATGGCTGCTTCTTTTGCACTTCAGCCACGATCAGGAGGTTCGTCGCCCACCAGAAGCCGGGATGGACATAGTTGTTCTCCGAGGTGGGGAAGTTGTCCCAGTAGTGACCGTTAAAGCTGGTCAGCAAGGCGGCCTGGACCAGCGGGATGGCCGGCATCTCCGGCAGCCAGATCGCCAGGGCCTCGTGGAACAACTCCTGCATGCGCGGATCGTCCGCAGCCGTGACAGCCATTTCTTCGACGATGGCGTCGTAGGCGTCGTTGGACCAGCGCGTGCGGGCACCGGTCGCCACTTCGCCCATCGGGGCGGCATGGCGGCTGTGGTAGAGCTCGAGCGTGCCGTAGGGATCGGAGATGCCGCCACAGGACACGTCGAGCCAGGCGTCGGCGCGGCCGGTATTGAGGGCATCGGAGAAGGCGGCGATGTCGGACAGTACGAAGTTGGCATCGAAGCCGGCACGCTGAAGCAGCGTCGTCACCACCGGAGCCATGCGGGTCTGGTCGGCCTCGCCCTGGCGGATCACCAGGTCGATGGCAATCGGATTGCCATCCTTGTCCTGCCAGAAGTCGCCATTTTTGGTGTAGCCGGCCGCTTCCATTGTGGCCGCTGACTTGTCGACGTCATAGGCCAGCGTGTCGTATTCACTGAACAGGTCCGTCGCATTTTCCATGTAGGACGCGAAAGGCGGATAGTCCGGGGTCATCCACTTGGCTGGGACCGTCAGGTTCTCCCAGGCGATGTCGACGATCGCATCGCGATTGAGGGCCTGCGAAATGGCCCAGCGCAACTGCGGGTCGTCAAATGGCGCCTGCGTGGTGTTGAACGCCATGTAGCGAGGGCAAGGATCGAGATAGGCGTAGGGCGTCTCGGGGAACCACGAGAAGACATCGCCATTGTTGGCGACCACCTGCTCGAAGTTGTCGCGACCCAGGACCCACACCGAATCCAGTTCATTGTTGGCCGCCATGGCCGCACGGCGTTCCTCGCTGCCGGCCGTCTTGAACAGCACCTGAACCGGTTCGGGCAAGGCGTGGAAGCCGCTGGCTGCGCCCCACCAGTCATCCCGGCGCTGCCAAACCGTTTCGGTCGTGGTCGACGAGATCAACTGGTAGGGCGAGGTCGAAACCGGCCAGCCCTTGGCGAGATCATAATTGGTGAAGGTCTGCGGATCCTGGGTCTCCCAGATATGCTTGGGCAGGATCATGGTCGTGCCGTAGATTCGGACGCCGAAGGCATCAAGCATGTATCGCGGATTGGGCGAGGTCAAAGTGAGCCTGACCGTATGCGGATCGACGGCGACGATGTCTTCGACCCAGGTCTTGGCGTTGACCGAATAGCCGCCCAAAGCCGGAGCGTGCTCCTTGAGCATGTTCATGGTATAGACCACGTCGTCGGCAGTGAAGGGCGTGCCGTCGCTCCACTTGGCTTCGGGCTGGAGGTTGATCGTCACCTCGTCGAAAGCCTCGTTGAACGCATAACCGGTGGCCAGCCACGGGACCATTTCGCCGGTCTCGTAATTGTAGTAGAAGAGTGACTCGAAGCCCACCTGCTGAAGTCCAGCATGCTGCAACGTGCTGGGCAGGAATGGGTTGTAGTTTTCAGGCGTGGTGACGCGTTCGGAGATGTTCTCGAAGATCAGCTGATCTTCACGCGCAACCTCCTGCGCGAGAGTCGTAGAAGCGGTGCTTGTCATGGCAGCGACAAGCAGCACGCCCAGAGCGCCGTAGCGCCGGGTTATGGACCGCATGGGTCTCTCCTCCCAAAATGTGTGCTGACGTTTTATTGGTTCTTCAGGCTTGGTTGTGGGTGCTTGTCCCTCCTCCGGGCAGATGCCTCATGCCGTTTCGTGAATTTCCAGCGTAGCAGGGAGCACGACCTGTCTGGGTGTGCCGTCATAACCAGCAATGCGCTCGTTGAGCAGTTCGATCGCGCCACTGCCTAGATCACTGGGGCTCACCCCGATCGTGGTGAGGCGGGGGCGCAGGTCGGCCAGTTCTTCGTAGATGTCGTAGGAGGCGACCGCGATGTCGCCCGGCACCGATATGCCGCGATCTGCAAACCCCGCCAGGGCCGCCCTCGCCATGCGCGAGCTGGCAAAGAAGATGGCGCTGGGCAGGTCATCGCCATGCCGCTCGACTAGCCAATCGACTGCCTCGTAGCCGGATGGGGGCAGGAAGGACCCTTCGTAGCGCAGGTCATCCTCCATCGCGACGCCTCCATCCTTCAGCGCGCGCTCGAAGCCGGCCTGGCGCAGCATGGACATATTAAAGAACGATGGCCCGGTGACATGGGCGATGCGTTTGTGGCCCTTGGAGACCAGGTACTCGCCCATCCGATAGGCGCTGGCGAACCCGTCCTGCTCGATGCTGTCCACGGACCGGCTCGGCAGGTTGCCGACGAAGACGGTGGGTATTTTGACCTCGGCCAGTTCGTGCTGGATGCGGTGCAAGGCGGCGTCGGCGACGATCAGCCCGTCCACCCCTTTGGTCTTGATCTGCTTGAGATAGGTATGCCCGTGATCTTCGGAATGCCCGCCGGGCACATCGGTATTGTAGATCAGCGTATCGACACCGTCATCGACCAGCGCCGTCTGCATTGCGCGGACCATCTCGGTATAGTAGGGCGCGCAAATATCGGGGATCATGATGGCAATGACATTGGTCCGCCCGGTGCGCAGCGACTGAGCCTGGCGATTGGGCACATAACCCAGCTTGTCGATCGCCTCCTCGACCTTGGCACGAAGTGCAGGCGAAACCCTGTCGCGGTGATTGATGACGTGCGACACCGTCGTGAGAGACACGCCTGCAAGTTTCGCGACTTCTTGTATCTTGACCATCATCAACATCTAACACGTGCAAAACGTTTTGCAAAGCCTTTCGCAAAACGTTTTGCATGCTGATTTCTACATTTGCAGCCCTGACGGGTTCGCGCCCCATTCCGGTCGTTCACGCTATAAATTGGTGCACCCGAAAGCTGCCGTTCGCTTCGCGACGAGGACGTCGTAAATGGAGCGGCTGGAGTCACATCAGCTGCGCTTCTTCTGACTTTCGCCGTGCCGACGCACGAAAATTCGGCACGTGTCGAGTAAGTTTCAGACGCTACGAGCATTCCGCAAGACCGCCCCTTGTGACGTCAGAGCAATTCTCGGTGCATTTGGAGGTGAGCTGAGGCACCCATTCCCGAGCGTAAGCCACCATCGCCCCCGCCTAGCCGAAATCTCAGTGTCGCATGTATTTGTAGACCGTGTTTCGCGAGATGCCGAGCGCCTTGGCTGTCTCGCTGACATTGTTGCCGTTGGTCCGCAGCAACTCATTGATCTGCCGGATGATGAGGCCCTTAAGCCCGGCGGACTCGATAAGGGCCGACGCGTTTTGGCTGCCGAAAAGCTGATCCATATGAACGATGTCGATCGGCTCTTCCGTCACCAGCAGGCTCAGTTGAAACAGGGCAGACCGGAGCTCGCGCAGGTTGCCAGGCCATTCATGTTGCGCGAGGGATTCGACGGCGCGGTCGGTGATGTCCAGTGCCGCGTCTAGCTCGCCAAGCATAAAGCGGGTGAGGGCCGCAAAGTCGCGCCTCTCCCGCAGTGGCGGCAGATTGAGCTGCACGACGCCGAGACGGTAGAAAAGGTCCGAGCGGAAGCGCTTCTCGGCGATGGCCGAGAGAAGATCGACATTGGTTGCGCCAACGACCTGAACGTCGACTTTGTGCGTCGTGGCGCTTCCGACGGCCCTGACTTCGAACTGATCAAGAAAGCGCAGTAGTGCAACCTGATTTGGAAGAGGCAGGTCGCCAATTTCGTCCAGGAAAAGAGTACCGCCATCTGCCGCCCTGGCCAGCCCCATGGATCCGTCCTTGCGGGCCCCGGTAAAGGCGCCGGCGGCATAGCCGAAGAGCTCTGCCTCGAACAGTTGCTCGGGCAATGCACCGCAGTTTACCGGCACGAAAGCGCCGCTCCGCCCGCTGGCGGCATGAATGTGACGCGCTATGATTTCCTTTCCCGTTCCACTTTCGCCCAGGATCAGGAAGGGCGGCTTGCGTCGCACGGCCCGCTGCACCTTCACCAACTCCGTCTGAAGGGCGGGGTCTTCGGCCACGAAGCCGGCAACTGACACGACCGGAGACGCGACTATTGTGCTGCTGGCTGCGCGTACGCGCCCCTCCGAGACCGGGCGACCTGAAAACTGAACTACATATTGGCTGCCCAACAAATCCCGCAGCGTCGGCACGATACCATCGCCCAGATGCCCCAGCGCATTGGCGAAACTGGTGTCGAAAACCGCCTCGAACGCCGTTCCTGGCCGCACGGACAGCCCCGACAACATGCTGCGTCCGCGTTGATTGATGGCCCGCAGTCGCCCTTCGGAGTCGAAGGAGATCAGGCCCCCGCTGACCGAATTGAGCAGCTCGAACCGGGAATGGAACAACAGGACAAGATGATCGGACTGCTGGCGCAGGAATAGACTGTTCTCGATATGGGTCGCGGCCATCTGCATGAGGACCAGCGTGTGCGTGTTGCGTGCGCGGCAATCGGACGAGGCGTCGAGCACGCCTGCCAGTTCACCGTCCGAATGGAATACCGGGGCAGCAAAGCAACTGACGTCAGAATGGGCATGGAAGAAATGCTCCTCGCCATGGACGATCAGCGGCTGCCTGATCATGGCTGCGGTCCCCATGGCGTTGGTGCCGCGCAGTTCCTCAAGCCACACCGAACCGGGCAGGATCGCTTTGCCCGGCTTGCTGCTGCGGAATTCGCCATCGGAAACGGTCTCCAGCACCGTTCCGCGGGCATTGCCGAAGGCAATCATGAAATTGCTGCCCGCAATCTGCTGATAAAGCGCCTGCATCTGCGACGCGGCGAAACGGTGGACGAGTTCATCCTCATCCCGCTGCTGACGCAGTTCCCGAGCGCTCAGCTGGGCATTGTGGGCCGTGCCCATTGGGTCGAGCCCCCGCTCGAGGCAACGGTTCCAGCTATCCGAGATATGCGGCGCAATCAGGTGCGGATCGATTACGCCTCCGTGCTGCAAAGTAATCCGCGCGCGTTTGAGGCGCTCAGTGCGTGAGAGCATGTGTTCCTCCGGCATGTGTCCGCCGGTCTTCGCCAGCGTGAACGGATGCAAGGCTACACCACGGGCAATGCCTTGTAAAACCTAGGAAAATGGCCGTGTTCGAGTGTTCATTTACTGAACAGTCGCCGCTTGCCCTCAACAATATTGAGCAATCTCACCATCGCCGCGGATGGCATCTGCAGATGGTTAAGCCTTTGTAGCAAAAACCAAATCCTGCCGGGACAGCAACTTGGCACGGCTCTTGCGTTGACTTGGGCAGTTACGCAGCTCGTGAACACCAGGGAGGTCCCCATGAAGGCAGCAGTGCTTCATGAATTTGATGAGAAGCTCGAGAAGAGCCAGTTCGTTGTCTATGAGGACGTGCCCGATCCGCGCATCGAAGGGCCAAACGACGTCATCGTTCGCATCGGTGGTGCCGGCGTGTGCCGCACCGATCTGCACATCATCGAAGGGCTCTGGCGGAACAATTCCGACGTTCAGTTGCCATATATCATGGGCCACGAAAATGCCGGCTGGATCGAGGAAATCGGGCCCGCCGTCACCGGCTTCAAGGTTGGCGATCCGGTTATCTGCCACCCACTGGTGACCAGCGGACATTGCCTAGCCTGCCGTCGTGGCAATGACATGCATGCCGAGGAAAGCGCCTTTCCGGGCGTCAACGTCAATGGCGGCTATGCCGAACTGCTCAAGACCGGCCAGCGCTCGCTGATCAAACTGCCCAAAACCCTGGCGCCCAAGGATGTCGCGCCATACACCGACGCTGGTCTGACCGCGTATCGCGCCTGCAAGAAGGCCGCCACGCATCTGCTTCCGGGCCAATATGTCGTGGTGATCGGTGTCGGCGGTCTCGGTCATATCGGCGTTCAGGTGCTGCGGGCCATGTGTGCGGCCCGCATTATCGCGGTCGACCGCTCGGACGATGCGCTCGAGCTAGCGGGGAAATGCGGCGCTGACTTCACCGTGAGGGCCACCGGCGACCAAGTGGAGCAGGTGCTGGCCATGACCGGCGGCCATGGCGCGGAAGCCGTCATCGACTTTGTCGGCGAGGGCAGCGCCATCTCCGAGGGTCTTGCCATGACCCGCAATGACGGCGCCTACTACATCGTCGGCTATGGCGGAAAACTCGAAATTCCGACCATCGACATGATCACCTCGGAAAAGCGCATTATCGGCAATCTGGTCGGAACCTATCCAGAGCTTGTCGAGCTGATGGCCCTGGCCGACCAGGGCAAGGTTCACCTCTCGACCGCCGAGTATCGGCTGCAGGATGCCAACCAGGCCCTGCTCGACCTCCATCACGGCAAAATTCACGGCCGCGGCGTGCTCATTCCGTAGCAGGCCCGGTCGATCAGAATGCAACGCAGCAAAGCTGCATCTAGGGAGAAGGAAGAATGAAACTCGCAAGAATGGCCAGCCTGGCCAGTGTCATTGCCATGGTGGCCTCGTCCGCCACACTGGCGCAGACTGATTATTCGGTCGCCTATGGCATTGACGAAGATATGCCCGGCGCTTGCTCATATGAGAGCATCGACGCCAAGGATTATTCGGGCCGCCAGCTCAACATCATCAGCCATGCCGTACCGGTCATCGGCGAACCCACCGACATCCACGCCCGCCAGTTCGAGGAACTCACCGGGGCCAAGGTCAGCGTGGTGCATGTGCCCTTCGGCGACCTGTTCCAGCGCATCCTGATCCCGTTCCAGACCGGGCAGAATGCCTATGACGTGCTGTTCTATCCCTCGCTCTGGATCGGCGATCTCAACCAGTATCTGGCGCCGGTGCCTGAAGCCTATCGCGAGACCGCTGGTTTCAAGGACGTGACCCGAAACTATATCGACGTGGCCACCTGGGGCGACACCATCGTCCAGTATCCGATGGATGGTGACCGGCACTATCTGAAATACCGCGCCGACATCTTCTCCAATCCCGAGGCCATAGCCCGCTTCAAGCAGGAGACCGGCAAGGACCTCGCCGTTCCCACCACTTGGGAAGACTATAACGAGATCGCTCGCGTCTTCTCCGGATGGGACTGGGATGCCGACGGCAATCCGAACTACGGCTCGGCCGAAGTCACCAAGCGTGACGACCTGATGTTCTCCGCCTTCATCAGTCGTGCAGCCCCGTACGCGCGCAACCCCAATGTGAAGGGTGGCTTCTTCTTCGACCTCGAAACCATGACGCCGCAGATCAACAATCCCGGTTTTGTCAAAGGGCTGGAACTGTTCGTTGAAGCGTCCAAGGACTGGGCGCCGGGCGGTGCGAACTGGGGCCTTGGCGATGAAATCTTCGCCTTTGGCGGTGGTCAGGCTCTGATGAGCTATTCCTGGGACGATGCCTTCGTTCAGGCGCAGCAGGAAGACAGCCCGATCCGCAATCAGGTAGCCGCGGCGCCGCTGCCGGGCGCAAGGGAAGTCTGGAACCGCGATACGGGCAGCTGGGACAGTTTCGAGGAGCCCAATCGTGCTCCCTATGTCACCTGGGGCTGGACTTCGGCGGTTTCCAACCGCTCGCAGAACCAGGACATGGCGTTCGACTTCCTCTGCTTCTTCTCCAATGAAGCCAATACCCTGGCCGACCTGCAGGTCGGGCGCTTCGGCGTCAATCCATACCGCAATGCCCATTTCGACCCGTCTCTGTGGACGGATCGCCTGGGCTGGGACGCGGCACTGACCAAGAGCTATGTCGAAACACTGTCCGGCATGGATGACAGCAATAACCGCGTCTTCGACCTGCGCGTGCCCGGCGTCAGCCAGTTCATGACGTCCCTAGCAACCGGCGTTGCCGCCGCACTGGCCGGCCAGCAGACGCCGCAGGAAGCGCTCGACGGCGTAGCCGTGGAATGGACCGCGATCGTCGATCGGATCGGGGTGGACACGGTTCGCGATGCCTATGCCGGCGTCGTGGCGCTCGAAGACAACCTCTAGCACTCACAGTCCCGGTGGGTCTTACCCCCCGGGACTTCGCTCACTGGCGCTCGCGCCCCCCGGAGGACCAGGCCGATGTATGGGCTGACCCGCTACAAACTCTTCTTCCTTTTGCCCGGCCTTCTGGTGCTGCTGGCGATCATCCTGTTTCCCCTCATCTTCACCATCCGCGTGAGCTTTTCCGGCTGGGACGCTGTCCGCCCCGGCCTCGACTGGATCGGTGGCCTCAACTATGGCCGCCTGCTCGCCGATGGACGGTTCTGGCAGTCGCTGTCCCGGCTGGGCGTGATGGCGGTATCGGCTGTGATCATTGAATATGTGCTGGGCTTCGGGCTGGCGCTGCTGGTCTGGCGTCAGATCAGGTTCCGTCGCCTGGTGCGGGTGCTGTTCCTCATTCCCATGATGACCACTCCCGTCGTCATGGCGGTCATCTGGCGCACCGTATTCCACGAAAGCCTGGGGCCGGCCAACGACCTCGTGACGCTGTTCGGTTTTGCCCCGATCCCGTGGCTCACCAATGCGCAATGGGCGACCTTCGTCGTCATCCTTGTCGATGTCTGGCAGTGGACGCCCTTCATGTTCCTGCTGTTGCTGGCGGGCCTGCTCTCCTTGCCGCGCGAGCCGCTGCTGGCGGCGGCAATCGATGGCGCCGGACCCATCCGCGCCTTCTGGAACGTGACCTTCCCCGCCATGGCGCCGATATCGGTCGGCGCGATCATCATCCGTCTGATCGAGGCGTCCAAGATCATGGAGACGGTTTACGTCATCACCTCGGGCGGGCCGGGAACGTCCACGGAAACCTCCAGCTATTACATCTTCATCCGTGGCCTGCGCGACTTCCAGATCGGCTACGCGGCGGCTCTGTCGATTACCTACCTCGTCATCATGATCGTGCTGCTCACGATCATCGCCAAGCTGTTGACCAAAACGCTCATCAAGGCGGAGGCCTGAAATGGAACGCCTCTATCCACTTCTCAAGGCCGCTGCCATCCTGCTCTGGAGCGCCTTCGTCGTCGCCCCATTTCTCTGGGCGATGACCACGTCGTTCAAGACCGCCAATGGCGTCACCGCCGGCCCGACTTATATTCCTTTCGTCGACTACGAGCCCTCGCTCGCTGCATGGCAGGGGTTGTTTGGTAGTGGCGGTGGCAGCATCGATATTGCCGGTCCCTTCGTCTCCTCCATGGTGGTGACGCTGTCGGCCAGTCTTGTCAGCCTCGTGCTCGGCACTCTGGCAGCCTATGGATTGTCGCGCTTTTCATACAAGGCAGGTCCTGTCGGCAATAGCGACCTGACCTTCTTCTTCGTCTCCCAGCGCATCATGCCGCCTGTTGTTCTGGCCATCCCTTTCTTCCTGATGCTGGGCTGGCTTGGACTGCTCGACACCATTGCGGGCCTCGTCATCGTCTATGTAGCGCTGCTGCTGCCCATTTCAGTCTGGGTGATGGTCGATTTCTTCAATTCCATCCCGCGCGAGCTGGACGAGACCGCCATGATCGATGGCTGCACGCCGTTCGAGACCTTCTGGCGCGTCATTCTGCCGAACTCTGTTCCCGGTCTCGTCGTCGCGGGCATCTTCTGCATCATCTTCGGCTGGAACGACTTCTTCTTCGCTTTCACGCTGACCTTCACCCAGACGCAATTGCTGCCGGTGGCCATCGTCTCCCTCAATTCGTCCGTCACGCCCTGGTGGAGCCTGTCTGCCTCAGCGCTGATCTCGGTTGCCCCCCTCATCGTCATTGCCTTCCTTGTCGAGCGCTATCTCGACAAGGGCAGCATTGGCGGCCGCAAATAGAGTGCGCCATGACTTACATTCTCGATAATCTGACAGTGAAGCAGGGCAGCGATATCCATCTCGATGGTGTCACCCTGAGCTTGCCCAGCGCGGGCGTCGTCACGGTCATCGGACGCACGCTTGCGGGAAAGACGACCCTGCTCAAAGTTCTGGCCGGTCTGATAGCGCCACAATCGGGGTCGCTGACCAAGGACGGCGCGGATCTGCTGGCTATCCCAGCCTGGCGGCGGCGGGTCGGCATGGTCTACCAGCAGTTCGTCAACTACCCGCATCTCTCGGTTCGGGACAACATCGTCTTCCCGCTCAAGCGCAGCGGATTGAAGCCTGCGGCAGTCGCCGAAAAGCTCAGCTATGTCACCGAACTTCTAGGACTGGCCCCCTTGCTCGACCGCCGCCCTGAGGAACTGTCCGGGGGTCAACAGCAACGCGTGGCTCTGGCACGCTCCTTAGTGAAAGACACCGATTTCCTGCTGCTTGATGAGCCTCTGGTCAATCTCGACTACAAGCTGCGCGAGCAATTGCGCGACGAATTCCGGCGGATTTTCCACGCCAGCGAAAACCGTCTGGTGGTGTATTCAACCACCGAACCGCTCGAAGCGATGATCATGCAGGGTCTGGTCGTGGTCCTGCATGAGGGCGAGGTGGTGCAGGTCGGCGACTATCGCGACGTCTACCGGCGTCCGGCCAACACCACGGCCGCCACCATATTTAACGATCCGCCGATGAACCTATTCGGCGGGCGCATCGAAGCCGGACAGGTGAAGATCGGGGACGAGACGGTGCTCAGAATGCCCGGGCATTTCGCAAACCTGTCCGATGGCAAGTACATCTTCGGTATCCGCGCCAGCGAAGCGGTGATGGGCGGAATCATAACCGGCCGCGTGGCCCTGGCGGAGATAAACGGCTCTACCACCGTCCTGCATCTCGACATGCCATTCGGCAATCTGGTGCTGGAACGCGAGGGCGTCGCCCTGCATGCCATTGGCGACGGTGTGTCGGTAACGTTGCCGCACGCGCGCCTCTTCGCCTTTGATGCCGATACCCGCAATCTTGTTGCTGCCCCAGTCAGCGACTGAAAGGACCTATCCTATGGCCCGTATTACCCTTGAGCGTCTGGGACACGCCTACAATCGTAGCGACGGCACGCCCAACTACGCCTTGTATCCGCTTGATCTGGTCTGGGAGGACGGAGGCACGTATGCGCTTCTGGGGCCGTCCGGCTGCGGCAAATCAACGATGCTCAACATCGTGTCGGGCCTGCTGACGCCCAGCGAAGGCCGGGTGCTCATAAACGGCCGCGACGTCACCGGCACCAGGGTGGCGCAACGCAATATTGCCCAGGTGTTCCAGTTCCCTGTCGTTTATGCCTCCAAAAGCGTCTACGAGAACCTCGCCTTCCCGCTGCGGTGCCGCAACATGGCTAACAGGGAGGTCGACCGACGGGTGAACGAGATTGCCGAATTGCTCAATCTCGATACGATCCTGCACCGTCCTGCCCGAAAACTCACGCCAGACGCCAAGCAACTGATTTCGCTGGGCCGAGGTCTGGTCCGCGATGACGTTGCCGTCATCCTGATGGACGAGCCGCTTACGGTAATCGATCCGCAGCTCAAGTTTCATCTGCGTCGCAAGCTCAAGGACATCAGCGCGCGGCACGGCCATACATTGGTCTATGTCACCCATGACCAGAACGAGGCCATGACGCTGGCTGAGAACGTGATCGTGATGGACAATGGCCGCGTTGCGCAGGTGGGCACACCACAGGAGCTTTTCGAGAACCCGACCCATGCCCATGTGGGTTACTTCATCGGCTCGCCCTCCATGAATTTTCTGCCGGTCTCCCTCTACAACGGGAAGTTGAGCATTGCGGGGCAGGTCGTTGCATTCGGCACGGTTGAAGTGCCCGAGGGCGGAAATCTGCTCCTCGGCATCAGGCCTGAATTTGTGGAAATATTGCCGGAGGCCTCGCCCAATGCGTTGAAGGCCAAGCTGAGCGAAGTTCAGGATCTCGGCACTTACCAGATCGTGACGGGACAGCTTGCGGATGGTCAATGTGTAAAGATCAAGACCAAATCGTTCAAGGGCATTCCCGGCGACGAGTTCGCATTTCGGCTTGTTCAGGACCGCATCCGGATGTTTTGCGATGGCAAGCAAGTAAAGGCGCTACTGACCTGAGAGCCCTCTCTGTCCGTTCCCCGCCATCGTCTCATCGGCGGGACAATGGCGCCGGGAGTCTGTTTTCTACAATCTTCGAATAATAGCGGACAGGGCAGATGACGGCCCCGCTGGAGGCGCTACCGAGGAGACTGTGTGGCAATTGGGTAGTCCTCCCGAGGCGGCACGGCGCCGGCCGACGAACCGTTCGCCTTAATCGTTCTCAGATCGGCCGACGTTGGCCATAGGAGAATGAAAATGGGTATTTCACAATACGACCCCGCCGCCAGAGGTCGGCCGGCGTGGAACGCCGGTCGGCAAGTTGGCGCCAAGCGCGCACTCAAGGTCCGCCAGATCTGGGCAATTAGGTTCTTTCTGGATCGGGAGGGTCGCATGCGCGACCGAGCGCTATTCGACCTGGCTATCGATAGCAAGCTGCGCGGCTGCGATCTTGTCAAACTCAAGATTGGTACGCTGGTCACTGGTCATGACATTCGCGCCCGGGCGATGGTCATCCAGCAGAAGACCGGTCGACCGGTGCAGTTCGAGATCACAACAGACGCCAGAGCAAGTTTGCTGGCGTGGCTCGAAAGGCGAGGGGGCTCGGTTGAGGATTTCGTCTTTCCCAGTCGAGCCGATCCGAACGACCACCTAAGCACCAGACAATATGCTCGATTGGTCGACGAGTGGGTGACTGCCATAGGTCTGCGCAAGGAGGCGTACGGCACGCACTCGCTCAGGCGCACCAAGGCCTCGCTCATCTATAAGGCAACCGGCAACCTTCGCACCGTGCAGATCCTTCTTGGTCATACCAAGATCGAAAACACTGTCCGGTATCTGGGCGTCGACGTTGAGGACGCATTGGAACTGGCGGAGCACACCGAAGTCTGACGATCAGCGGCCCCACCATCGGTGAGGCCGCACGAGTGGACGCCGGGCAACCGCGGCGTCCGGTTCGATAACTGGAACCGGACGGTCAGCAGTCACAAGATCGCGTCCTGTCCAAGATGGATGTCCGGACCATCGTTGATGCGCCCCTTTCTGGCCGTTCGACTGCCGCTTGCGGCGTCCCGAAAGCCGACATTGCTCACGGCGTAGCCAAGCGCAAGCCGATTACTTCGGCGTATGTTCGAATCCCACCCGGTCCGCCACTTTGGTAAAAACCGGGAACGCCGATTCCAGCCGACTTCCCTCCTTTGGTCGCTACCGGCGTCCTCAATAGGGTGTTTTTTTGCTGACCTTGATGTAGATCGCGTCGTCCGCGATCTCGGCGTGTTGGGCGAAGGCGCGGACATGTTCCCGCCGATAGCCGCCCTTTCCAAGCCGGAGGCGAGTGCGAGCTTCGCTTGCCAGTTCCGGCACGGCCGCTTTGGCGTGAATCTAAATTCAAACAGCAAAGCGCCCGATGGGTTGCACCGGGCACTTCTTTCTCAAGTCACCTCAAGATTACTTGGTAGCGAGGATTTCGAAATTGTGGACGTTTGCCACCACACCGTCGTCCCATCCACCTGAGATCAATTCTGAAGCCTTTTCATTCAGGAGTCCGGCGACTTGTCCGGCAAAGTGCGCTTCGCGGCCAGAGTTGTCGGCAAAGATGTCGAAGATGGCGAAGTTGGTCTCGTCAATCTGCAGCGCCGCCCAGAACAATGTCTTGGGTTCAGTTTCTGCGACGATGGGGCCGGCGGCGGTCAGCAAGGCTGCCAATTCGGGGCCTTTACCTGGAGCAGCTTTGAGCTTGATGTAAGTTGCGGTCGTTGCCGTGGAGAGATCAACCGGCGCCTTGACCGACAGGACATCGGAGTTGTTGATATTCGCGACAACACCGTCGTCCCATCCGCCGTCGACCAGCGCGTCGGCGTTTTGGTTCAAAGCCGCCGCAACCGCTCCTGAGAAGTGAGCGTCGCGTGCTTCTTCGTCTGCGAAGATGTCAAAGATTGCGAGCGTGTCATCGGCTTGCAGAGCAAACCAAAGGACGGTGCCCGGCTCTGTGTCCCGCACGATCGCTGCGGCACCAGCCAGAAACTCCGCGAAAGCTCCGGACTGGCCTTCGGCGGCCGGCATGGCGATGTAACTGGCTGTATGATTCACCATTGGGTTGTCCTGTGCAGTTGCAGAAGTTGTGATCAGCGCCAGTGCGGCGACTGTCTGAAGGATTTGCGTTTTCATGGTCGTCTCCTGATTTGAAGTGCTTCAGGTTTGGTTTCGATGCACTTTTGTCCCATGCCGAATGCGCCCAAGCCCAATTCCGAAATTCTATTCTTTGATAGACATTGACTATTGAAGTTGGTTTGATGGTGTGGCTGAAGATGTAACGGAGGATGCGGCGATGGAGATGAACCAGATCAGGTATTTTCTCGCTGTCTGCGAGCACCGAAACTTCACCCACGCAGCCAGTGCCTCCAATGTCTCCCAGCCTTCCTTGACGACTGCGATCAAGAAACTTGAAGACGAGCTTGGAGGTGACCTGTTTGTCAGGGACCGTGCGGGATGCAGGCTGACGACGCTGGGAAAACTCATGCAGCCAAGATTGCAGAAGGCTCATGATGAGACGAGGCAGGCGAAGGCGGAGGCGGTCCGTCATATGCGCTTGGAGCGGGTGCCAATCTCTGTCGGTGTCGGAGAAACGATTGGCCACAACCGGATTTCGGCAGCTATGGAGCGTACTCGTACGCGATTGCCGCAAGCCGAAATAGAATTGATCGTTGCGTCAACCTCCGAGCTTCTTGCCGGGTTACGAGATGGTGAATTTGACGTTGTAGTCACCGCAGAGAAGGTCAGTGAAGACCTCTATCGTATAGACCATCTCTATGAAGAGGACTACAAGGTCGTGGTGTCAAAGTCGCATCCGTTGTCTGAACTAAGTGCGATCTCTCTTTCGACTCTTGCTAAAACTGACATGCTTGACCGCCTAAATTGCGAAATGCGGGATGTTTTGCATGGGACCTGCGCGGATCATGGTCACGAACTCTACGCGGCCTATCGGTCAAATCGCGTGGATTGGTTAGTTGAACTTGCTCGGCAAGGGTCAGGTGCGGTGATCCTGCCAGCCACCGCTATTCCTTCGGACATGGGCCTGGTGTCGAAACCCATCGATGGTCTTGAAATATCAAGAACTGTTTTGGCCCTTCGATATCGGCACCAAACGACGAGACCAGAGACAAATGATCTGATCCGTGAGATGACGCGCACGCTGGCGTAGTGAGGTTGGTAATCGACATTCGTCCATCGTGCAGCATTCGTCACTTTGGGCTCAGACCAGACTTTCGCGGCATCACGCTCGAACGTCCGTTCTACTTTTCTTCGAGATCTCGCCAGCAATCCGCCAGGTAGCGCTGGAGAAATTGCGCCAGATTGCGGTGAAGGTTACAGCGAACCACACCCATTGTGTGCGGTGATCTTCGTCGGTGACGAGGCCGTACTCTTCAAGAAGCCACCGCGCTGCGTGAGGCGACCTTCGGCGCGGGTAACAGTGGGCGGGTTCTTTTCAATCTTGAGGAACCGCTTGATTTTCCTGATGACCTCTTCAGCAGACGTCCCCGACTTTGCCGTCGGGTGGAAGTGAATGAACGGCAGGTTTCGGGCGCCGAACGCGGCGCTCCGAACGGCGACAATGGCGTCGGCACCCGCCGATCGGCAACGCGCTCCATTTCGGTCATTCAACGGATTATGGAGCGCACCCCATTTTGACCGGACAGCCGGCATAGCCGATAAGGCATAGGCATGCGCCTATGAGTACGACTATGTCCAAGAGTTCTGACGAGCCGTTTCGACGGGTCGAAGTCATCACCTCCGTGCAGCGCCGCCGGCGCTGGTCAGTGGCCGAGAAGGTTCGGTTGGTGGAGGAAGCCATGCAGCCGGGTATGAGCGTTTCCTACGTGGCACGCCGCGCCGGCATTTCTCCCTCCCAGCTCTTCGCCTGGAAGCGCCGCATGCTTGAGGGCGGTCACGCAGCCGTTCAGGCCGATGAAGATGTTGTTGGCGCCTCCCAGGTGCGCGATCTGGAAAAGCGCGTGCGTGACCTCGAGCGCATGCTCGGCAAGAAGACCATGGAAGCCGAGATCTTGAGGGAGGCCCTGGATCTCGCCCGCCCAAAAAAACGGACCTCGCCCTTGCTGTCGTGGAGCAATCCCGAGGACGATACCCAATGAGCGTTATTGCCCGCACTCTGGGCGTCTCCAGGTCCAACCTCATCGAGCGCGCCAGCAAGCCATCCAAGCCGCGCGGACCTTATCGGAAGGCCGATGATGTGGCTCTTCTTGCCGAACTGCGCCCGATCATCGACCAGCGACCCACCTATGGCTATCGCCGCGTGACGGCATTGCTCAACAGGCAGCGGCGCAAGGAGGGCAAGCTCACCGTCAACACCAAGCGTGTCCTCAGGGTCATGCAGCAGAACGGGCTTACCCTTCAAAAGCATACCGCTCTGCGGCCCACGCGGACCCACGACGGCGTCGTCGTTGCCCTGCGATCCAACATCCGCTGGTGCTCCGATCATCTGGAGATCCATGCCCGCAATGACGAGGTGGTGCGCATCGTCTTCGTCATCGACGCCTGTGACCGGGAGATTATCGCCTGGTCGGCGGTCGCCAATGCTGGCATCTCCGGCGAGATGGTCTGTGATCTGATGATCGCTGCCGTCGAACGCCGCTTCCAGGCCCTCAGGGTCCCGCACCGGCTCGAATGGCTCTCGGACAATGGCAGCGCCTATATCGCCAGGCAGACCGCGCAAGTGGCCGCCGCTCTGGGCATCGAGCTGCTCTTCACCCCGGTTCGAAGCCCGCAGAGCAACGGCATGTCAGAAGCCTTCGTCAAAACTCTGAAAAGGGACTACGCCTCAACCGTCATCCTTCCAGACGCCGAGACCATCCTGGCCTTGCTGCCCGAATGGATCGACGATTACTGTGAGGTCCACCCGCACTCCGGGCTCAAGTATCGCTCACCACGCGAGTTCCTGCGCCTCAGTGCCTAAACCCAACCGCCAGCTGTCCGGCGAAATGGGGTCCACTCCAGATTATTGCATCAACGAGAAAACGGACATGACCTGGATCGTCACCTGATGTGAGAATGCAAAATCAAAAAATCGCAATGGACCAAACTTCAGCATCAGTCACTCCGCAGAAGAGACAAGGCTTCAGGAAAAGAGTGTTGGCGTTCCTCGCCGTGCTATTGGCCCAAGGCGTGCGTACTCGTCATCGGTGAACAAGCGGGAGCGCGTGAGAAACCGCCGCTCGGTGCCATTATCGAGACTGAACATGCCGCCACGACCTGGAATCGCATCGATGATCAACTGGGTATGCTGCCAATATTCGAACTGGCTGGGTGACATGTAGAAGGGAGCGCTGCCGATATCACCCATCTTGACGTCATGGTCGCCGACGATGAATTCGCCTTCAGGATAGCACATCGGCGACGAGCCATCACAACACCCGCCGGACTGATGAAACATAACCGGCCCATGGCGGGCCGTGATGGTGGCGATGAGACTTAAGGCGGCGTCGGTGGCGACGACGCGCGGAACGAGATCAGTCATGGCGGGTTCCTTGCTCGACGGTCATTCCAGCGGGAGGTGGCCAGGGAGAGAGTGGGGTTAGGGCTCTTCCCGCCGGAATGATTTCTGGCGCGCCCGGAGCTCTCCCCGGGCGCCCGCTCAGGGAGGAGCGGCTTAGAAGAAGCCCAGCTTCTTGGGCGAGTAGCTCACCAGCATGTTCTTGGTCTGCTGGTAGTGGTCAAGCATCATGCGGTGGTTTTCGCGTCCGATGCCGCTCTGCTTGTAACCACCAAAGGCGGCATGGGCAGGATAGGCGTGATAGCAATTGGTCCATACGCGCCCCGCCTGGATGCCTCGGCCGAAGCGATAGGCCCGGTTGGCATCACGCGTCCACACGCCGGCGCCCAGGCCATAAAGCGTGTCATTGGCGATCTCGAGGGCTTCGGCATCGGTCTTGAAGGTCGTCACCGAGACCACCGGGCCAAAGATTTCCTCCTGGAAAATGCGCATCTTGTTGTTGCCAGCAAACACCGTCGGCTTGACGTAGTAACCACCCGCCAACTCGCCACCCAGATTGTTGCGCTCGCCGCCAGTCAGCACCGTGGCGCCTTCCTGCCGGCCGATATCGAGATAGGAGAGAATTTTCTCGAGTTGCTCGGACGAGGCTTGGGCCCCGATCATCGTGCTCATCTCGAAGGGAGAACCCTGCTTGATGGCTTCCACCCGCTTGATCGCCCGTTCCATGAAGCGGTCATAGACGCTTTCCTGGATCAGGGCGCGGCTCGGGCAGGTACACACCTCGCCCTGATTGAGCGCGAACATGGCAAAGCCCTCGAGCGCCTTGTCGAAGAAATCATCGTCTTCGGCCAATACGTCGGCAAAGAAGATGTTCGGCGATTTGCCACCCAGTTCCAGCGTCACCGGGATCAGGTTCTGGCTGGCATATTGCATGATCAGCCGGCCCGTCGTGGTCTCGCCGGTAAAGGCGATCTTGGCGATGCGGTTCGAGCTGGCCAGCGGCTTGCCGGCTTCAAGGCCAAAGCCGTTGACGATATTGACCACGCCGGGCGGCAGGATGTCTTCGATCAATTCCATGAGAAAGAGGATTGATGCCGGCGTCTGCTCGGCAGGCTTGAGCACCACGGCATTGCCTGCCGCTAGCGCGGGCGCCAGTTTCCAGACCGCCATCAGGATAGGGAAGTTCCACGGAATGATCTGCCCCACGACGCCGAGGGGCTCGTGGAAATGATAAGCCACCGTGTCATGGTCAAGTTCGGAAATGCCGCCCTCCTGGGCGCGGATGGCACCGGCGAAATAGCGGAAGTGGTCGATCGCCAGCGGAATATCGGCAGCAGTCGTCTCACGAATTGGCTTGCCATTGTCCCAGGTCTCGGCCAGCGCGATCTCGTCGAGATGTTCTTCCATGCGATCGGCAATCTTGTTGAGCATCACCGCGCGCTGCGCCACCGAGGTTTGGCCCCAGCCCGGCGCGGCCTTATGGGCCGCATCCAGCGCCCGCTCGACATCCGCCGCCTTGGAGCGCGCGACTTCGCAAATCACCTGCCCAGTGACTGGCGAGGTGTTCTCGAAGGTCTCGCCGTCGAGCGCGTCCACCCACTGCCCGCCGATATAATTGCCGTATTTCGCCTTGTATGGAGACTTGGTCCGCTGGCCGACGAATTCAGGTTTATTCATGGCATCCTCCCTTGTTCTTGGATGCCACCGTCATTGCAACCGGCGTGCCAGATGATGTCAACCTGTTGAAGCTGTTAGGGAATTCTTGTGGCACCAAGCAGGGGTGGACGCGGTGCGAATTCGGATGCAACACTTTGCCACAACCAGACGCGATGGCCGATGCAACACCTGTTGCAAACTGCCACAACTGGTAGGGAGAGAGCCATGCAACAGGCGTCCGATGCTGCCTTGGTAGCCGCGCGCGAGCGTTTCTTTTCTGGGCACGATCTACCTGAGGGCCTGGTGCCTGCGCCCATATTGCGGTCCTGGCAGCGCTGCGCACAACAGGGCCTCGATGCCTCGGCGGTCATTCATGCCGAACCGGTCACCGCACCCGAGCTTCGCGCCTTGCATGAGCAGAACGAGACCTTACGCCTCCTCTCGCGCTCTGAACTGGTGTCGCTGCGCACCGAAGCGCGGCTTACCGACAGTGTCGTCATCCTCACCGATGCCAAGGGCCTCGTGCTCGATACCACGGGAAGCCCCGAATTCGCCGGCCGCGCCGCCGAAGTGGCGCTCCGCCCCGGCGTCACCTGGTCCGAAACTGCCACTGGCACCAATGCCATCGGCACGGCTCTCGCCGAACGTCGCGCCATCGAGGTGCATGGGGGAGAACACTTCTTCGAACCACATGGTATCCTGCATTGCGCCGCATCGCCCATTTTCGACCCTTTCGGGAAGCTCGCTGGCGTGCTCGATCTCTCCGGCCATGCCTCGGCTGAGCACACCCATGCCATGGGCCTGGTGCGCCTCGCCGTCGAGCAGATCGAACATCGCTTCTTCGCCCGCGGCTTCGATGACATGACCGTGGTGCGCTTCCACCGTACCGCTGATCTCCTGGGCACCGCCCGCGAAGGCATTCTGGTCTTTGATGGCGGGCGTTTGATCGCCGGCAATCGTCGCGCGCTCCATCTCGTCGGGCTCGACCGCAAGGCGCTGCGCCAGTCCACCGCCGAGGAAATCTTTGAAACCGCGGCGCTCGCCACACAGCGCGGCGAACTGCGCGCCCGCAATGGCGAGCGCTTCTTTGCCGCCGTGTCCGAGCCGCGCAAGTCGCCGCTGCGCGTCACCGGCACCCTGCCGCGCGTCGCCAAGTCGGGCGAGCCAGCGCCTTTTCTCACTCCCGAAACCCGCGCCGATCTCGCCAAGGCCATCCGCCTGGTCAATGCCGAAATTCCCCTGCTCATCGCTGGGGAAACCGGTGCCGGCAAGGAAGTCTTCGCCCGCTACCTGCATGGCCTCACCCAGCGCGCCGGCAAGCCCTTTGTCGCCATCAACTGTGCTGCACTGCCCGAGAGTCTGATCGAATCCGAACTCTTCGGCTACCAGCCCGGCGCCTTCACCGGCGCCCGCAAGCAGGGCGCCATTGGCCTGGTGCAACAAGCCGAGGGCGGCATTCTCTTCCTCGATGAAATCGGCGACATGCCGCTCTTGCTGCAGTCGCGCCTCCTGCGCGTCTTGCAGGACAAGGAAGTCGTGCCACTGGGCGGCGGCACCG
The DNA here is from genome assembly GCF_019504385.1 of Devosia salina. Lineage (NCBI taxonomy): Bacteria > Pseudomonadati > Pseudomonadota > Alphaproteobacteria > Hyphomicrobiales > Devosiaceae > Devosia > Devosia salina. The sequence continues at coordinate 3,810,650 of NZ_CP080590.1, read as the reverse complement.
CGCAGAAGGCTGATTTCGTGCCCGTTTGCGCCACCAATCGCGATCTCAAGGCCATGGTCGAGGCAGGCACCTTCCGCGCCGATCTCTACTACCGCATCGCCCAGTTCACCATTCGCCTGCCGGCCCTGTGTGATTTCCCCGATCGCGCCACTGTCGTCTCGAGCCTCTGGTCCCAGCTCGCGACGGGCCATCCGCCGCTGCCCGCCCCGGTGCTTGCCCGCCTCGCCGCCCAGCCATGGCCAGGCAATTTCCGCGAACTGACCGGGACGCTGCGCGCCCTATCAGCGCTGTGTGAACCAGAACAGCCCATCACTTTGGCCGATCTATCCCAGTTCACCGAACAGGTCACCGCGGCACCTCTGCTGTTCCAGAACGATTTGGGCAGTCTCACCGAAGCCGCAATGCGTCGCGCGGTGGACCAGAACAACGGCAATCTTTCCGCCGCTGCGCGCGCTCTCGGCATCGACCGCTCGACCCTCTACCGACGGCTGGTCTGGAAATAGTTGGAAGAGGCTGATTGAACAGCTGCGTTGGCTCGTGGCTTTGCCAGTATGGGCGCCGCAGTAGACCCGTATTGGCTTTCATTTGACACTCATGAGTGACAACGCGAGGGCCAGCGAATGGCAGTTAATCCACTAGGTCGGCCCGAAAGCCGACAGGCTACAAACGGCCCCGCTGGAGGCGCTACCGGGAGGACTGTGGGGCAGGGACAATTCTCGCGAGGCGGCACGGCGCCGGCCGACGAACCGTTCGCCTTAATCGTTCTCAGATTGGCCGATGTTGGCCATAGGAGAATGAAAATGGGTATTTCACAATACGACCCCGCCGCCAGAGGTCGGCCGGCGTGGAACGCCGGACGGCAAGTCGGCGCCAAGCGGGCGCTCAAGATCCGCCAGATCTGGGCAATCAGGTTCTTTCTGGATCGGGAGGGGCGAATGCGCGATCGAGCGCTGTTTGACCTAGCCATCGACAGCAAGTTGCGCGGTTGCGATCTGGTCAAGCTCAAGATCGGCACGCTCGTGACCGGCCGTGACATACGCGCCCGGGCGATGGTGATTCAGCAGAAAACCGGTCGACCGGTGCAGTTCGAGATCACAACAGACGCCAGAGCAAGTTTGCTGGCGTGGCTCGAAAGGCGAGGGGGCTCGGTTGAGGATTTCGTCTTTCCCAGTCGAGCCGATCCGAACGACCACCTAAGCACCAGACAATATGCTCGATTGGTCGACGAGTGGGTGACTGCCATAGGTCTGCGCAAGGAGGAGTACGGCACGCACTCGCTCAGGCGCACCAAGGCCTCGCTCATCTACAAGGCCACCGGCAACCTCCGCGCCGTGCAGATCTTGCTGGGTCACACCAAGATCGAAAACACGGTCCGATATTTGGGCGTCGATGTCGAAGACGCACTGGAACTGGCGGAACACACCGAGGTCTAATGATCAGCGGCCCCACCGCAGGTGAGGCCGCAACGAGGACACCGCCGGACGCGATCCACAGTCGGAACGCTGCATCCGGACGGTCAGCAATCGCATGACCGCGGCTATTCCAAGGAGCACATGCGGACCATCTTCGACGCGCCCCTTAACGGTCGTTCAGATCGTCGTGACCGTAGCCCGAAAGCGGACGGGCGAAAGACGTCTGAATGCGGTTAGTAACAGTAGGCCCATACGGCCATGGCCGGGGGTTTCGTCAGGAGAAATGCCCAATACATTTTGCGCAGGCGCGCCTGGCAGATGGTTACGCTACACCTTGATGACAGCGGCGGTGACATACATGAACGCCACGCCGGTCAGAAAGCCTGACAGGACCGGCGGCGACAGCCAGGATTGCCTTTGCCGTCCGCTTCCACGAAGGAAAAAGGCTGTTACCTCAACCATCACCTGGAGAATAGCACCAGCCCCCACTCCCAGGGCGAGGGCCGACCACTGGGTGCCGTAGGCGAGGCTGCCGATCCACATGCCAAGAACGGCAGGTGCTCCGGCGACCAGGGTCAGGGCGACGAAAGCCCAGAGGTGCGGCTTCTGTCGAACGATGGGAGCGGCAATACCGATACCCTCGGTGACATTGTGAATTGCGAAACCGAGAACGAGGAAGGTCCCAAGACCCGCAGAACCGGTGGCGAAGGCTGCGCCGATGGCAAGGCCCTCGCCGAAGTTATGAAGGCCGATGCCAAAGGCAATATAAAACGCCAGAGCCAGCCCTTCGGGCCGTCCTCCGCGGCGGCTGATGCCCATGAGGATCAGGAAGGTGGCCAGAGCCGCGAGGATGACCATTGCCGGCCCCTGGAAAAGAGGCGCTGACTCGGCAGCCAACTCCAGCGCCTCAAAGGTCATGTCGACGAGCAGGAAGGCGAGTAAGCCCACTGTGAGGGCCAGCACGAAACCCATGCCAGACGTGCCCACGTTGCGCATGGCCGGATAGAACATCAAACCAATGGCGACAGGCAGGATGCCGACGATCGCACCGACAATGGCCTGCTGGACGAGCTGCCCTTGTGTGGCGACTGGCGTCGGCACGGCGACGGCGATTTCGTGCTCGAAGGTGGTCCCCGTGTTGGTCACCAACTTGACGCGGTGCGCCTCGCCCAGCACCCACGGATATGGAATGTCGATCCATGCGGTTGACCCGCGCGCCAGCGGGCCGGCGGGCGCCATCGAGAAATTCCAATAGGCGTCGTCGACCTGCACCTGCGCGACCGTCATGTCCTCGGAGCCGCCGGCGCGAATCTGGACCCGAATGCCTCCGTCATTCAGCACCGTTCTTTCGAAGGTGATCGTTTCGACCGGCGGCGCGCCATTGTTGAAGCTTCGCAACGGGTCCGCCGCGGCGATCCAGGCTATGGCAATGGCAAGCACCAGCAGGGGGGCCAGCAACCAAAGGAAGCGGCGAAGGCCGGACGAGGCGTTGGACGATGGCGCAAGCTCGGTCATTTCAGGCCTCCACAATATCGAACATGCCCATCCAACCCAGTTCGGTGAACTCCGACTGGTGACCGTGGAACATGTACATGCCGGCTTCGTGGTCGGCGTAGTTGAACTCAAGAATGCCCCGCTGCGCCTGGCACTGCATGATGAGATCGACGGTGCGCAGGGTCGGGGTCAGGGTCGTGCCGGTGTCGAAGTAGTTGAAGAAATTGGCGTGCAGGTGAAAGGAATTGATGGGATCGAATTCGGTCGCGTTGACGAGATAAATGCGCACTGGTCGCGACTTCTCGATGCGGATGGGCTTCTGCGAATAGGCGTTGGCTATCGTGTTGACGGCGTAGAACTCGTTCTCGTTGTCGAAGTTGGTGTCGAAGGCGTTCATGACCATCACCAGTTCCTGCCAGCGGGCATTTTCCGGCGTGCCGAGCAGGCGGGACCGCGCGACATCGGCATATTCGGGATGGAGGTCCGGATCGGGGTCGATCACGAAGGCACCGTACATGCCTTTGTGCATGTGCCGTTTCAGCGGGAATGCGTGGCAGTGGTAGAGGTGGCAGCCGAATGGCTTGGCATCGAATTCGTATACGAACTCCTCGCCCGGGTTGATCAATCCAGACCCGGGAACACCGTCCATGCGCCAGGAATGGATGCCGTGAAAATGCATGGAGTGCGGATGGGAGCCATAGTTGCGGAAAACGATCCGCAGCCGTTCTCCCTCCTTGGCCCGGAGAGCGGGACCAGGAACACGACCGTTGAAGGTCCAGGCTGGAAACACCACGCCCGGCGCGATTTCGATCTCCTTGTCGATGGCCTCTACCTCGAAAGTGCGCAGGGTGCGCCCGTCATCCATCGTGGACACCGTGCCGACATCCCATTCGGTCAGCATGGCCGTTGGGTCAAAGCCGTTTTGTTGGTGATCGACGGTCCCCACCGTTGTCATTTGCCCGTGTCCGCCTTCATGGGCTCCGGGCGCGGCGTAGGGATCGGCTGGAAGCTCTTCCGGGTCTGACATGCTGGCCATGTCGTGGCCCTGCATGGACTGGCCAGCGGCCGATGTTGCAAGCACTGCCGTGCTGCCCGCGACTGCCAGGCCGCCAAGAAGGAGACTGCGGCGCCTCATCAGATCCACGGAATTGTCCAAAGCAAGTCGTCCTCTAATGCGAATGGTTCGCAACAACAGGACACAAGCATGACGTTTTTGCAAGTAGGAATGATTTGCATCTTAGTGATCTGGCCGAGCTTGATGCGAGAGCCGGGCCAGAACGCGGATCCTACGCGGCATTTTCCGCCTTGCTCCTCAAGTGGCTAGAGGTCGTAGACTCGATCCATGAACTGAAAGGATGCGCATGGTGGAAAACGACAGCAGAACCTGGTCGTGGATGTTCTCGGCCTGGCTGGTGGCCTTGGTAGCAACCATGGGCGCCGTCTTTATTGGCGAGATCATGGGTCAGACGCCATGCGTTCTCTGCTGGTATCAGCGTATTGCGATGTTCCCGCTTGTTGTCACCCTGGGCGTTGGAGCCCTCGCTGGTGATCGCAATTCGGTGCTGTATTCCGTGCCCCTGGCCGTTGCGGGCGCAGGGTTTGCCACCTTACATGTGCTGCTCTTCTACGGAATCGTACCTGAAGCCATTCAACCATGCAGCGCCGGCCCCTCATGCTCGGACGAAGCGATGATGTTCTTCGGGCTGGTGCCGCTGCCCGTGCTGTCGCTGGTGGCATTTTCGGCCATCGTCGTTTTTCTCGTTCCTGTTCTCCGGAGCCGTCGCCTATGAATCGCCGTGTTACTGTCCTCGCCACCTTGGCAGTCGCCATCCTCGTCTTTGCGGTCGGTGCGATCGCTTATTCGCGATTTGCCACACCCGAGCCCCCGCCCGCGCCGGTCAGCGAACCGAGCAACCTGGTGCGCTTCAACTCGCCAGTGGTCGGGCCCCAGAATGCAACGGTGACGATCGTGGAATTTTTCGACCCTTCGTGCGAAGCCTGCCGGGCTTTCTATCCCATCGTGAAGCAGATCATGGCCCGCTATCCCGAACAGGTGCGGTTGGTCCTGCGCTACGCGCCATTGCACGAAGGGTCTGATCAGGCCGTGCGCATTCTGGAAGCGGCACGCAAACAAGATCGGCTTATCCCTGTGCTTGAAGCCATGCTGGCCGGTCAGCCGAACTGGGCGGCACACGGCGCGCCGAACCTCGATATTGCCTGGCAAATCGCGGGGGCCGCCGGACTTGATCTTGATCGCGCCCGCGCCGATGCCGAGGGTGAGGATGTAACGGCTGTCCTAGCGCAGGAAATCGCCGACCTCGAAGCACTTGGCGTCTCACAGACACCGACATTCTACGTCAACGGTCGAGAACTGCTCGATTTCGGGCCGCAGCAATTGGCCGACCTGGTCGCCGAAGAAGTGGAAAAAGCCAACTAGCCTTTCGTGCGTTCTGCCGAGGAAGCCAATCAGCAGGAGATGTCCAATGGCCCATTCCCATGGCGGCAGCGCTGATCGATCGCCCGACCGTGGACGGCGACTTCTCATAGCGCTGGCCCTCAATCTGGGTATCACGGTTGCCGAGGTCGTAGGCGGGGTGGTGTCCGGATCTCTCGCGCTCATTGCTGATGCCGCGCACAACTTCTCCGACGCGGCTTCAGTGCTGGTCTCCTATATTGCCTGGCGCATCTCTCGCCGCGCCGCCAACGAAAAGCGAACGTTCGGCTATGCGCGAGCCGAGACCGTTGGCGCCCTGATCAATCTCACGACGCTCATCATCATCGGGCTTTATCTGCTTTATGAAGCGGGAGCCCGATTGCTTGAGCCCACAGAAGTCGTCCCGACAGCGGTGATCATCGTTGGCGTCATTGCTTTTGTCGAAGACGTCGCCGCAGCATGGGTGCTGCGAAAGGATCTGGGTAGCCTCAACGTCCGCAGCACCTTCCTTCACATGATCGCCGATGCCCTGGCCACAGTCGCGGTCATCATCAGCGGCGTGTCCATCATGGTTTGGGGGCCAGACGTCTACTGGATCGATCCGGCGGTGACCGCTGCCATCGCCATTTATGTGCTGATCCACGGGTCTCGCGAAATCCGTGAGGCCATCACGGTGCTGATGGATAGTGCGCCCAAGGGTTTCGAGCACGACCGTGTGGTCGCAAAGCTTCGCGGTCTGGAGGGGGTCATTGATGTGCACCACTTGCATGTCTGGCAGATCAGCGAGGGCAAAACCGCCCTTCAGGTTCACCTGGCGTTGGACGATATGGGCTTTGCCGAGGCGACCGAACTCAAGGAGCGGCTCAAACGCGAATTGCATGACGAGTTCGAGATCGAACACGCTACCATCGAGATGGAGTTGGCTGCCAAGGTCGATCACGATGCCGAGATCGTCGCCCGGGAAGAGTAAAAGCCTGACGCCGGGTCACCCTTACGTAACGGCCATTGTCTATGGTTGCCGAAAGCTTTTTGGACAACCAGCATGCTCGGCAACACTCTACGCGCCCTTTGCCTCGTCACGATGACCTTCTTCCTGGCCGCGTGCAGCCAGTTCGTTGGCGACAATCGTCACAATGTTCCACTCGGCAGGCCTGTGTTGGACAGGCTGGCCGAGATCGGCTCATCGCCGTCCGAGCCCATGGTCATCCGCGTTTACAAACAGAGCTCTGAACTCGAGGTCTGGAAGCGGACGCATACCGGGGACTATGCCTTGTTCAAGACTTACCCGATCTGCAAATGGTCCGGGGATCTGGGGCCAAAGATCCGCGAGGGCGATCTACAGTCGCCCGAGGGGTTCTACGACGTTACCCCCGCGCTGATGAATCCGAAGTCATCTTACTGGCTGTCCTTCAACGTCGGCTTTCCCAACAAGTTCGACCAGGCATGGGGGCGTACGGGCACCTATCTAATGATCCATGGCGATTGCCTGTCGGTCGGGTGCTATGCCATGACGGACGAGGGGATCAAGGAAATCTACGCGCTTGCTCGCGAGACCTTCCGCGGTGGCAATTCCTCGTTTCAGCTCCAGCTTCTGCCGTTCCGCATGACTGAGGCGAACCTCTCCCAGCATGCTGACAGTCCGCACGCACCTTTCTGGCGCGACTTAAAGGTGGGTACCGACCTGTTCGATGCGACCCGGCGCCCGCCAGGGTGGGACGTTTGTGAGCGTCGCTACGTCTTCAACCCCAACGGATCATCACCTGGTCCTTTGGATCCAAATGGCGTCTGTCCAGCAGGGGTTTACTCCACGATAGCAGCGCTTTGAGTGATCAGTGCTGATAGTCGTGGTGATCGGGCAGTTCTGCATCATCCCCTAGAACAACTGCCTCTATGGTCGCGGTCGTGCCGCCGGTCGTGGCAATTGTCACGGGGATGGTCTGAGCGGGCTGGAACGTCGCAGGCACCGCCACCCGCAATCCCTTTTCGGTCATGTAGAGTTCGGCATGAAATGGGATCGAGATCGAGTCCCGAGAACCATCGGGCGAAATGATCCTTCCCGCCATGCCGGCGACGCCTATGCCAGTCAGGTCGATGGCCGTGTCACTTGTATTGTTGACGACAAGGAAAAGCTCGGAGCCGCTCTCAGCGGCCCGAAGCCAGGCGCCTTCGACATAAACGCCTTCGGTGATCGTCACGGGCATTGCCGGGGTTGCCGCGGCAGGCACTGCCCCAATGAATATCGCCGCCAGGAGGAGGTGTTGCTTCATCATTCCAATATGCCTTGGGGATGACGTCGCGTCGATGGTGCGGTTGGTCGCAAGCCTGCGGAACGCCTCGACATCAGTTTGCTTGCTGGTGGTGCTTGCACTTGTCGTGATCGGCAAGAATCTCGATGACGCGGCAGGTCTCGACGCGTCCATGACTGCAGCCCTCGACCATCCGCTTCAATTCTGCCTGCAGCGCAGTCAGGCTTGCAATCTTGCGAGCGACTTCGGCGAGGCGCGCCTTGGCGATTGCATCCGCGTCGGCACAGGATTGGTCAGGCCGATCCTGAAGGGCAAGCAAGGTCTGGATCTGATCAATGTCGAAGCCCAGCTCACGCGAGTGCCGAATAAAACTCAGGCGCTCGATGTCCTTGTGATCATAGGTGCGGCGGCCGCCTTCGGTTCGCGGTGGTGCGGGCAACAATCCGATCTGTTCGTAGTAGCGGATCGTGGGGATTTTTACGCCGCTACCCTCTGAAACCTTGCCGATCGCGATGCCGTGACTCATTTTCGCTTGCTCCTATAGCCACTGGAGGATGTACGCCACAACCAAGGATTGCAAGGAGTCGGCAGTATGGACACAGGAACAAATTCGACACGCTTTCGTGTTGAAGGCATGGATTGCGCAGCCTGTGCTTCCAAAGTCGATACGGCAGCACGCCGGATCGCCGGCGTCGAGGACGTGTCCGTTTCCGTGATGAACGGCACAATGACTGTCAGGCATGCTCCGGGTGCCGACCTCGAGGAAATCTGTACCAAAGTTGGAAATCTCGGGTACCCCACCGCGCCGATCTCGGTCGCCGCCCCCAAGGCACCAGAAGCCGTAGCAGGCGTGCATATGCATGGGGATCATGACCACGACGACGATGGACCATGGTGGCGCACGCGTAAGGCCAGGCTGACGCTTGCATGCGGTGGGGCTTTGGTCGCCGCTTATCTTGTCGGACGCTTTCTTCCCGAAGTCGGCCACTGGGCGTTCCTTGTTGCCCTGCTCGTCGGGCTGGTTCCGATCGCCAGACGGGCGGTCGCCGGCGCCATGGGTGGCTCGCCATTTTCCATCGAGACCTTGATGTCGATCGCCGCTATCGGCGCCGTCATCATTGGCGCTACGGAAGAGGCAGCGACTGTCGTGCTATTGTTCCTCGTGGGCGAATTGCTGGAGGGGGTTGCGGCAAGCCGGGCGCGCGCCAGTATAAAAGGACTGGCTGATCTGGTGCCCAAGACGGCCTTGCTGGTCGACGGCGACGACGTCAGGGAAGTGCCAGCGGCGGGGCTCGAGCTCAAACAGGTCGTGCTCGTTCGTCCGGGGGACCGCATCCCGGCAGACGGTGAGATCGTCGAGGGAACCAGCGCAATCGATGAGGCGCCGGTCACCGGCGAGAGCGTGCCCAAAACCAAGGGTCCGGGTGACATCGTTTTTGCAGGCACCATCAACACCGACACCGCCCTGCGCATCAAGGTCACGGCCAAAGCATCCGACAACACCATTTCGCGGGTAATTGCCCTGGTCGAGGAAGCGCAGGAGAGCAAGGCGCCTACGGAACGGTTCATCGACCGCTTCTCCAAATATTACACTCCAGGCGTCCTTCTTGTCGGCGCGCTAGTGGCGATCCTGCCCCCTCTGGTGCTTGGTCAGGCTTGGGGCGAGTGGATATACAAGGGGCTGGCGATCCTTCTGATCGGTTGCCCCTGTGCCCTGGTGATCTCGACGCCAGCTGCGATCGCGGCGGCCCTTTCAGCGGGTGCCCGTCGCGGCTTGTTGCTCAAGGGCGGTGCCGTGCTCGAGCAGTTGCGCACCATCACCTTGGTGGCAATGGACAAGACCGGAACCCTGACCGAGGGCAAACCGAAAGTAACCGACATTGTTGGCGTGGGTCGCAGCGAGAGCCAGGTGCTGTCACTGGCGGCAGCCCTTGAGACTGGTTCAAGCCACCCCTTGGCCCTGGCCATCCTCGCTCGAGCAAAGGCAGACAAAGCGCCGATTCCCCCTGCATTTGATATCACGGCGGTCCCGGGCAAGGGCATCACAGGCAGCGTTGGAGGCGAGACCGCATTCCTTGCCTCGCCCAAGGCCGCTTCGGAACGCGTATCGGTGCCAGACGAACTGCGAACCCGCATCGAAGCCTTCAATGACGAAGGCAAGACCGTTTCAGTGCTTGTCGCCAACGACCAGATTGCGGGCATCTTCGCCATCCGCGACGAGCCGCGTCCCGATGCCAAGGCAGGATTGGCCGCGCTTCGGGAGGCGGGCATCGACACCGTGATGTTGACGGGGGACAACTTACGAACGGCCACGGCCATCGGCGCCACCCTCGGCATGGACGTTCGCGCTGGTCTGTTGCCCGAGGACAAGCAGCGGATTGTCCGGGAGCTGCAGGGTCAGGGCAAGGTTGTCGCCAAGATCGGCGACGGCATCAATGATGCGCCGGCGCTGGCCGCTGCCGACATCGGAATTGCCATGGGCGGGGGCACGGACGTGGCGCTCGAGACAGCCGACGCTGCCATTCTTCATGGCCGAGTGACCGACATTGCCGACATGATAGGCCTCTCCAAGGCCACGATGGCCAATATCGGGCAGAACATCACGCTCGCACTCGGCTTGAAGGCTGTATTCCTTGTCACCACGATCATCGGCATCACTGGGCTCTGGCCCGCGATCCTCGCGGACACGGGGGCGACGGTGCTGGTCACCGCAAACGCCATGCGGCTCCTGGCCTGGAAGGGACGTCCGAACGCATGAGGCGACGGGACGCATTCAAGATCGAGGCAGTTCATGCAGACTAAGGGTCCATTGCCGCTGCGCGTCTTCCAATGGACGCTGTGGCTTCTCATGCTCGGCCTGATTGTTTACGCCTTCGCGCCGGGTATCATCGATCGACTGGCCGGGAACCACGACGCGCGCATTGCGGCGCCCTCCGCTTCGGTCACCCAGGAGGCTCCCGAATGAAAAAACTTCTCCTCGTTATCGCAACTCTTGTGGTCATGCCGGCGGCCATTGCGCACGATTTCGATGCCGGCTCGATCTATATCGATCATCCAATGGTCGAGGAGGCGCCCCCAGGTGCGCGTGTCCTTGGCGGCTATGTATCGCTGCACAACCAGGGCGCCGAGGACGACCGCCTGGTCGCGATCGAGAGCACTGCCGCCGAAAAGGTCGAAATGCACAGGTCGGTCGTGACCGATGGCATCGCAAGGATGACGCCTCTTACCGAAGGCATCGAACTGCCCGCTGGTGAAATGGTCTGGCTCGGCTCGGACGGCACCCATGCCATGTTCATCGGGCCCGACAAGCGCTACGTCGCCGGTGACGAAATTCCGGCCACCCTCGTCTTCGAAAAGGCGGGACGGATCGACGTGACGTTCAAGGTGGAGGAGCGCGCGACGACCAGAGCCCCGGGCCATGGGGATCACGCGCAGTGAAATCGCTTCGGGTACTTCGCATCGTTCTCTGGGCGCTCGTCCTGGTCGTCGGAGCCGGGGCGGCATATCTTTTTCTCTCAGCGCGCAATGCGCCTGTCGATGCAGGCCCGGCGGTGTACGCGACACCTTTCACCCTGATCGATCAGGATGGAAATGAGGTCACCGAGGCCGATTTTCTCGGCAAGCCTTCGGCATGGTTCTATGGCTTTACCCATTGCCCTGACGTGTGCCCCACGACCCTTTCGGAGATGTCCGCCTTGCTCGAAGCGCTGGGTCCCGATGCCGATCGGCTGCAGGCGGTCTTCGTCAGCATCGACCCGGAGCGTGACGACGTTGCCACGATGAAGGATTATGTCGAGTATTTCGATGACCGCATCGTCGGCGACCGCATCGTCGGCCTGACCGGCTCCCTTGAGAACGTCTCGGCCATGGCCAAGGCACGCTACATCTTCTTTGAGAAAGTGCCGCTTGAGGGCGGAGACTACACGATGGAACACAGTGCCAGCGTTCACCTGGCCGATGCCGGAGGCAGCTTCTTCGGAACGCTCGATGGCGAGGAGCCCTTTGACACGCGTCTACAGAAGCTTCGGCGCCTGATCGAATGAGAAAGCTGGACGTCGTCGTTGTCGGCGGTGGTCAGGCGGGCCTCGCCGCAGGGCGCCTCCTGGTGGAAGCCGGCACCAGACTTGCCGTTCTGGACGCGCAGAAAACGACCGGAGACTCCTGGCGGCGCCGGTACCAGGGCCTGACGCTGTTCACCCCACGCGAATACAGCGCCCTGAGCGGCATGGCGATACCCGGCGACCCGGGGGGCTATCCAGACAAGGACGAGTTCGCCGACTACCTTGAGGCCTACGCCCGACAGTTTCGCATACCGGTCCGATCCGGCTGCACCACAACCTCGGTAGAGCGGGATGTCTCCGGTGCCTTCCGGGTCACGGGCGAGGGTTTTGATCCGATCATCGCCGATGCGGTGGTGATCGCCGCTGGCGGATTTCGGAACCCGATAAAACCTTCATGGGCAGCCACGTGCACCATTCCCCAGTTCGCCGTCGACGAGCTTGGCGACTTCGAACGACTTCCCAGCGGTCCGCTGCTCGTCGTCGGCGATGGTGCGAGTGGCCGAGATGTTGCGGCCCTCAATGTCCCGCACCGTCCTGTCCTGATCTCGACCGGGCGATCAAGAAAATTGCTGCCAGAACGGATTTTGGGACGAAGCCTTTGGTGGTGGTTGGATGTCACCGGCCTCGTCCGGGCCCCGACCGGTTCCTTCCTGGGCAAGCGCATGCGGGCCGTAGATCCCTTTCCGAACAGGCAGCGCGACCTGGACGATTTGACCTCCGCTGGGATTGAGATACGGCCCCGCGCCATCGGCGCGGAAGGCCGCATTGTCCGGTTCGCGGATGGCTCGACGCTGGAGCCTGCGGCTATCATTTGGGCGATCGGATACAAACCTGATTGGTCCTTTATCCAGGTGGATGGCGCGTTGGATGAACGGGGTGGAATCCTCCACCATCAGGGCGTTTCGCCGGTGGAGGGGCTCTATTTTGCTGGCTTGCCATGGCAACGCAACCGCGCATCGGGTCTTGTCATGGGCGCGAGCGAGGATGCGGCCCTGGTCGTGGACCATTTACTGAGGCGGGCATTGTCCACTGACACAGTTTAGTCTTCAAACCCTCGTAAGCGCATTGTTGCCGAATTCGACGGTAGGCTAACGTGCAAGCTCTTTGCCGCTCCGGTTCACATTGGATATGACACCAACACTTCGTCGCAGCCTCATTCCCGTCCTGATCGGAATCTTGGCCATGGTGCTGTCGGTGCACCCGGCGACGGCACTCGATCATCCTGATGCTGCGGGCCTCGGAGAAATCCAACAGGGCATCTCGGAGGACCATGAACTGCAGCATACGCTTCACGCCAGGGGCTGTTGCATTGTTGCATGCGGAATGGTGGCGCCGGTGGCGATGGTTGTTGATGATTCCAACCGGGGCCCAATGTTCGCACCGGCAGCGGACGAGGATCTGCCAGTCAGCCTTCGACGATCCAAGCACTTCCGTCCTCCACGTTTCACCTGACCCGCGACCGCAACTCGACCGATCCAAGCCGGTATCCCCGGGGTGCGTCGGTAAACGAACGCCAATCAGGATGAGAACGATGAAAAGACGAGATTTCCTCCGGCTATTGCCCATGGGCGCCGCAGCCGCCACCTTCCCGACGATGCAGCCAGCACAGGCGCAGTCCCTCTGGGATATGATGAACCGGAACCGCTCGCTGAGCGATGCAGAGCAGGAGGCCAACAGCGCCGCCGCCATTCAGGCTATCGACACTGTCGAACCGATTCTGAGCTACGACACCGCCAACAACCTGCAGATGGCGATCGCCCAATACGAACCTTTCGTGGCCAGCGGCGGCTGGGAGCAGGTGCCGCAGGCGACATACGGCGTCACCATTGGCGTAGCACGAGATGGTGTGATCCAGCTCAAGCGACGCCTTCTGTCGTCAGCCGACATGGCCATGGTCGAGCGAGTGGACGACGTGATGGATGCTCCGACCGATGCCGCCTTGCGTCGGTTCCAGGCTCGCCATGGTCTTCAAGTCAGCGGGCAAGTGGACGAGGCAACCTGGTATGCCCTCAATGTGCCGGCGGAAACGCGCCTGCATCAGCTTCGGCTGAACCTTCTGCGTGTACAGAATATGGCGTCCGAGCTCGCTGACCGTTACGTGGTGGTCAATATCCCTGCTGCATTCATTGAAGTGGTGGAAGGCGGTATGGTCCAGCGGCGGCATACCGCGGTCGTCGGTCGAATTGACCGGCAGACCCCCATCCTTAAGAGCCGCATCCACCAGATCAACTTCAACCCGTACTGGAACGTGCCGGTTTCCATCATCCGCCGCGACCTGATCAAGTACATGAACGAAAATCCGAATTACCTGACGGAGCAGAAGATTCGGATTTTCGACGGCAGTGGCAACGAGCTGCAGCCCAGCCAGATCAATTGGCAGACCGAGGAGGCGGTGAATTACAGCTTCCGTCAGGATCCGGGTCCGCTGAACTCGATGGGCAACGTGAAGATCAACTTCCACAACCCCCACGCCGTCTATCTCCACGACACGCCGACCAAAGGCCTGTTCGGTGACAACGCCCGCTTTTATTCCTCCGGCTGCGTGCGTGTCGACCAGGTGCAGGACTTTGTCGCCTGGGTACTGCGCGACAACGGCGACTGGGGCCCTACGGAGATCCAAACCGTGTTCACGACCGGAGAGCGCAAGGACGTGGACGTGAGCAATCCACCCGAAATCCACACCACCTATATTTCCGCCTGGGCGAACCGCAATGGAGTGGTCAGCTTCCGTGACGATGTCTATGAGTTCGACATGGCCGGCAAAGTGACCTTCGAGGCATGACCCGGGCGGAGAAGCTCACCTTCGCCATCACTGGAATGGGCTGCGTCGACTGCGTTGCGGCGATCGAGAACGCAGTGATGCCCATGGCTGGGGTGGAATACGTGGGCGTATCGCTCTCCTCGCGGACCATGACGGTGCGTCCCGGGCCGGGATTTGACCTGGCGGCCATTGCCAGCCGGGTTCGCTTGCTCGGCTACGGCGTCAACGAGGAGGGGAGTTATGACGCTGCACCAAGGTCGGACTGCCCATGCAAGGTCAATTCGAGGCGACCCGCAGGCAGCAGCCGTTGAGAGCTTGGGTGGCGTAATCGGCTCCCCGACTGCGGGGCACCGGCCATGCTCGGTCGGGGATCTTCGGGTCATAGTCATCGAGAATTCCGATCCGCCGGCCTCGGCCCGCCTGGTGGCGAATGTGGAGACGTTCACGGGCGAGGAGGACAACGAACGGTATGGGCTGCTGGCGCGCCGGGCGCCGTGGCGTTTTGTCGATCACTCGGCGGTTGCGAGGTCCTTGAAGACGACACAGTCTCGCCCGGGTCCGCCGCAGCAGACGCTGTCGCATTGGGCCACGAAGCGTTGCAGGCTGTGTTCCAACGCCTTCAATTCAGCAAGCCTGGCCTGCACCTCGCCAAGGTGCACTCTGGCGATATCCCCCACCTCGCGACAATCCTTGTCGGCGCTGATCGATAGACCGGCCAGTAAGCGCACTTGCTCTATGCCGAAGCCGAAGTCGCGGCACCGCCTGATGAAGATGAGGCGATCGAGGTCATTGGCGCCGTAGACGCGCTGGCCGCTCTCTCTGCGATCGGCAGCAGGAAGCAGGCCGATCTCCTCATAGTATCGGATCGTTGGCGTGGTAACGCCGGCTGCCTTCGCCAGCTTTCCGATCGTCAGCATGCAATCCTCGCTTTTGCTCTTGCCCTTCAAGTTACTTGAAGGAATATGGTGCTGTCCATCTCATCGAAAGGAGATCGACAATGAACACCGTCAACACAACGGACGCATGCTGCTCATCCTGCGCAACCGCGAGCAACGACGCTGCCCTGGCCATTGCCTGCACCCTGGATGCCCACGACTTCAAGGAGAGGGCGGCGTCCATTCGGGACCTCGCCTCGCGTCACCTATTGTCCAGCAATCGTCAGCCCCTGGCTCTGCGCCTGACCTATGCCGCCGAGGCGCTCGGCGAGGTTGAGGCATTGGTGGCGAAAGAGTCGGACTGCTGCGCCTTCCTGGATTTCGACATCCGTGCCGGGGAGCAGATCGAGTTGATTATCACAGCTCCTGAGAATGCTGCGCTGGCCGCCGACGAATTCTTCGCCCATTTCGCACCCGAGCTGGCAAAGGTGGCGGTATGAACCCGAACGCCAGGAAGGGCATTGTCGCCACCGCCGGCGTTGCGGCTGCCTGCGCCGCCTGCTGCGCCGTCCCGATCGTTGCAGCCGGTGGCGTAGCCGTCGTGGCCGGACCGGTCGGCATTGTCGCCGTGCTGCTCGCTGGTGCCGCAGGCCTGTGGGCCTGGCTACGCGGACGTGCTAGGCGTCAACGAAGCTGAACCGGAGGAGCCGCCATGCCCATTTACGCGACCACCGCATTGATCTACGCCGCCGCCGCGCTGGCCGAGATAGTGGGCTGCTTCGCCTTCTGGGCATGGCTTAGGCAGGGACAGTCGTCGATCTGGTTAGCTGCTGGCGTCCCGGCCCTGATCGCCTTTGCATGGTTGTTGACACTGGCGCCGGCAGAGCATGCCGGTCGGGCCTATGCGGCTTACGGCGGAGTATACATCGTGGCATCGCTGCTGTGGTTGTTGCTGGCGGAGGGTCATGCCCCGGATCGTTGGGATCTGATCGGGGGTGCACTGGCGCTGGTCGCTGCGGCGATCATCCTATTTGCGCCGCGGAGTTGAGGCAGCTCCGACGATAAGAGAACTCTGATTGTGGCGACTGATGAAATGGGGGGCGGCGACGCGCGACCGGGGTGCCCCGATAAAGAAGCTCGATAAAGGTATTGGAGATCGGGACGCAGAAGCGGTACCCACGCCTAACCAGAAATTTCGAGCACCGTTTTAGATCGGCGTCTCTCTGGCAGGAGTGTCCGAAAGTGGCACCACGGTCACCACAACCAGACAGACCGCAAACGGCCCCATTTCAGCCATTACGCTACACGCTAAAAAGTACTACGGCTCGCCACACCAGCTTGTGCGCTCGCAGCACGCTTGTAGCCCCGAAAAGTAACAGCTATTGTCACAGCTGGCCGTCATAGCGACGAGTCCAGGTTGTCCTTTTTTCTAGGCGGGACAATGGCTTGTATGGAAAACAGGTGAGAATCCCTCTCTCTCCGCCACAAATATAAGCCCTTGGTATTACTGGATTTCATGCTTCTGAGGCACGCGGTTGTACTCCTGAAAGTACGCCCTGATGTGCGCCCACTACCTTGCCCGAAAGGGCTCCTCATGGACCTTCCAGATCCGGCTTCCCGCAGACCTGAGCAAAGATTCGACTCTTTCAATAATCCGTATTCCAATCGGTGCCATGTCCGCGATTCAGGCCAGAAAGCACGCGCTGCTCATGGCCGGAGCTGCGCAAATCGCTTTTGCGAGGGTACGAAGTATGGATGATGCATCGAGAGATGGAGTGGAGGCGGTCCAGCTTAGCGAACGCATGATCCGTTCGTTGGTCCCAGTCTTTATGGGCCTCGATGCCCTGGCCGAATGCGGTGACGACGCCCCGGCGCAGCCGGTCGTTGATCACGCGTTCGAGGTCCTCGCCCAGATTGGGTACGACCAGTCCGCCGGCAGCGGATTGTTCGCCAGCACAGCAGTCAGGCCCGAGATTCCGTATCTGGCTGCTCTTAAGAGCCCGCCCATTGCCAAGGCGTATGCCGGGGCCGCGAGTCTCGAAGGGCTGGGCGACACTTCCCAGATGCTTTCGAGCATTCAGTCGCTGGCATCGCGGGTCGACGCTGACAGCCAGGTGACTGCGATGGGGGAGCTCTTCAGTGTGGTCGCCAATGGCCGGATCGCGGACATCAAAGAGAACAAAGGGCCCGATCATGAACTGGTCGGAAATTACGAGAAGGTGCGCGACGAGTTCATAGCCCTTTGCGGGGACCGCCGGGTTGGCGAGTACCGTCGAAAGGACCTCCAGCGCTATGTGGACCAGATCTCATGGCTGCCGCCTGAAGCCTCAAGCCAAAAGGGCTTTTCCTATTGCGACGTCGCCCGGTACATTGAAGCCAACAAGGCCGTTGGTGGTCGCGGGTTGGCGGCCAACACCATCCGCCAGGGCAGGGTCAGCTATATCAAGGCGATCATTGCCCTCGGCTGCGACGACGCTGACATTCGCAATCGTGTCGCGTCGGCTCGTCTGAACATCCCGGACCGTGCGCCCTTGCCGGTTGCTCGTATCGCCCCGGATGGCAAAGGTTTTGAGACGGTTTGGCGCGCTGGTATCGCCACCGGCATTCTGAGCGATGCCCTATTGCCAGCACTGGGGTATCTGACCGGCCGCCGAATTGGTCTACTGGCGACACTGCGCCGCGAGGACCTGGTGCAGTTGCACGGGGTTTGGGCATTCTTGATCCGCTCTCACCACTATCGGGAGGGGCGCTGGGAACCGGTGCCGTTCAAGACTGACGCATCGCGGGAAATCATCATCGTCCCGCAGGTCATGGTGGATGCCGGTTTCGTGGAGTGGGTCCGAGGCGAACCCGGACCGCTGTTCCCGGCCCTGATGGCGTGCAGGGATCCTGCCGATGCCGCCCAGAAGCGCATCAATCGCTTGATCAAGGACTACACCGGGTCTGCCGACCTTTCCTGGGTGTTTCATGCCCTGCGACACGGCAAGATCGACAGTGATCGTGACAACCAGGTCGATACGCGCCTGATCATGAAGCAGGTTGGGCACGAGATCAGCGACGTCCACAATGGGTATGGTCGCCTGACACCCAAACAGATGAAGGCCATCGCCGCAGCAGCGCCGCCGGTGGATGTCGACTGGAGCCTGCTCGGCACCATTGATTTCGAAGCGTTTTCCAAGGCGAGGCCATGGCGGCGTCGACCTAAGAAGTAAGTTGAGCGCCTGACAGGTCGCGATAGCAGACGGACGGCTTTTCGAGATAGAGGCCAAGATAAGCAGACACAACTTAGCAGCGGTATTTTGAACCGACGGTCATTGCCTCAGATTGCGATCTAATCTGTAGACCCTAGTGAACTTGCAGCGAGGCGGAGGACATGACACTGGATGGTGTCACAGAAACTTGGGAACAGATACGCCTTCGGTGCTTTGGCATTTTCGAGAATTTTGACGATGATGGAAAAAACATTCCCAGCGTCCCAAGCACGCAGGACCGTGCCTATGATCGATATCTTCGCTGGCCCTGGCGGCTTGAGCGAAGGTTTTAGCCGTTATGCGGATTGGTTCAACGATGAGGAAATACAGTTCCGCAGCGTCCTCAGCATTGAGAAGGATGAGACTGCGATTCGCACGCTGACCTTGCGCGCGTTCTATCGTCAGTTCGTTGGAGAGCTTCCTCCCGAGTACTGGGCGGTCGTCAAAGGCCAAGCGAGCGTGTCGATTCTGGAGGGCTTCCCCGAGTGGAAGGCCGCGCAGCGCCATGTCTGGCAGGCAGAGCTCGGAGTGGTGTCGAATGACGAGCTTCATACCCGGATCGAGCTTCGTCTGAAGGGCGCCGATGAATGGCTCCTCATCGGCGGCCCGCCCTGCCAAGCTTATTCCCTAATGGGACGAGCCCGCATGACGGGCATCGGCTTCGAGGGCCGGAGTGACGCCGAGGCAGCGGAGGAGACCCGAAGACAGCGTCTGGAATCCTTTCACAAGGACGTCAGGCACGTTCTCTATCGGGAGTATCTGCGGATCATCGCCGTTCACCAGCCAACTGCTTTCGTCATGGAGAACGTCCGAGGAATACTCTCTGCCAAGCTGCCCGGCGCTGACGGCTCGATGCATCCGGTGTTCGATCGAATTCGATCGGACCTGCAGGATCCCTGGGCTTCGCTGGCTGATGACGAGGACCTCGATCAGCTAAGATCGCTGGCTCGGCCGGGAAGCCCCCGCTATCGCCTGCACGCTCTTTCTGTGGAAGAGACCGGCCTTTGGCAGAACGAGCCGTCCAATGCTGATTTCCTTTTGAAGTCGGAGGATTTTGGGGTTCCGCAACGTCGCCACCGGGTGATCGTAGTTGGCATCCGTGAGGATCATTCAGGCAGCCCTGCCCCCTTGAAGCGGGCAAGGTCGAGCACCGTTCGTGATGCAATCGGGCAGATGCCAATTATTCGCAGCGGTCTTTCGGCTGGCAAGGACAGCGATGTAGAATGGTCCGCAAGACGGGCCTGCGCGGCTCTGCCGCTGCTGGAAGCCCCAATCGCTGATGGGGTCCGCAATGCGGTGCAGACTGCGCTGGCTGATCAGGAAACGCCTCTTGATCGCGGCGGACCCTTCGTCAGCTGGATCCCCGCCAACAGGAAGAATTCGGTGCTTGACGCATGGCTCTCCAGTCCGGAGCTGAAAGGGATCATCCAGCACGAGAGTCGCACCCACATGGATAGCGACCTGGCAAGATACCTCTATGCAGCAGCCAGCGCTCAGGTCACCGGCCGCACTCCTAGACTGCATCAATGGCCGAAGGAATTGCTGCCCAAGCACCGGAACGTTGCTGTGGGCAAGGCAGGAGAGATTGATGTCTCCGGTTTCCTTGATCGGTTCAAAGTGCAGATCTGGGACGAACCGTCCTCGACCGTTACCTCTCACATCGCAAAGGACGGCCATTACTTCATTCATCCGGACCCCTCGCAGAACAGGAGCCTGACGGTTCGCGAAGCGGCGCGGCTCCAGACCTTTCCCGACGACTATTTCTTCTGCGGAAACCGCACCCAGCAGTATCACCAGGTGGGCAATGCCGTCCCGCCTTTGCTCGCGGTCCAGCTGGCGCGATCGGTCTCCGATATTTTCCGCGCCGGTGTCACCTTGAGTATGCCGGTTAAGGAGGTCGCCGTTGGCTGATGTGCATTCTCCAGCGCAGCGAAGCTTCAACATGTCGCGCATCCGGGGCAAGGACACTGTCCCGGAACTCAGGCTGAGATCGCTGCTGCACCGCGCCGGGCACAGATTCCGGCTGCACCGCAAGGACCTGCCCGGCCGCCCCGACATCGTGCTGCCGGGCGCGAAGGTCGCAGTATACGTGCATGGCTGCTACTGGCACCGGCATGAAGGGTGTCGCCTTTCGACCATGCCCTCGTCCAGTGTCGATTTCTGGCGAGCGAAGTTCGAGCGAACGGTCGAGCGCGATCAGGAGAATATTCAGGCTCTTAAGGTCGCCGGCTGGACGCCCGTCGTCATCTGGGAATGCGAGCTTCGTGCCGATCCGCAGGCAACGCTTCATCGAATACAGAAAGCGATTGGCTCATCGAAGACACGCTGACATGCCGAGGATTGCAAAGCACTGACTGATAAGGAATTGTCTACAAGGAAGTAGTCCGCGTCGGCGGATCGAGGGGGTACTGGATGCATATTGGTCGCCGTGTGGCGGTCGAAGACGCGTGATGTCGTCGGAGATGTCGCCGCTGTTCAGGCTGGCGATAGCGTCTGGAAGAGCAGAGACAGTACGATCGCACCTTGAGCGGGGTGCAGATCCGAATGCGCGCGACAACACCGGTGCGACCGCTTTGCTGCTGGCTGCATCACGCGGCCGTCAGGACATCTGCGAGATTCTCATCGATCATGGGGCGGACACTTCTGCGTTGGATGGCACGGGACGAACGGTCCTCGACTACGCCACGCAATGGGGTTTCGACCTGACGATCGATGATGCGGCCCCAATAGAGCTGTCGACTGATCAGGCCGCGGCCATTCAGGAATCCGGCATTGCCGATACATCTGCCGGCGCCAAGGACTCCCACCCGGTCCAGCAGGCAGACGCTCTCCCCGTCCTCTCTCCAGCAGTCGAAGACCCGACAGAGGCTCCCGGAACGACTGCAGGGACGCTGCTCGACGCTGTGGCCTTGGGGCTCGGGCTGCACGAAGCCGAGCCGTCAGCAAACGAAGACGACGTTCAATCGTCGGACGGCTGGGAGGCAGAGCCGGAGTTCCTGTCCCGCCCGGCCGATGACGCTCGTATCGCGGCCGCAGAGGTCGCGCATGAAACGTTCTCGCGACCCAGCGCGGCGGTAGACGCCAGTGACTGGTCGCAGGTAGCCGTAGCCCTTCCAGTCGAGCTCGGCTCAGCATCGCCGCAGCTGCCGGGACCGCTGCGCGACCTGATCCTCGATGCGCTGCGTGATGGCCGCATTGCCGCCAGCGGTTTGCGCGAGGGAATCAGCCGAACGAAGAATGGTCGCGAGTACGCTCGTCCAATCAGAATTCTGCTGAGCGACCTCGGCGTGACCGTGGACACCTCCACATTGGGGGCGGTCCTCGACGCCGAGGCACCTGCTGCGCAGAGCAAAGAAGTCGAGCCTGGTGCGCTCGAGGACGCAGCGGAGTTCCTTGGTTCGCTGCTCACCAACGACCCTGAAACCGCTTACCTCGAGTCCATTCGGGCACTTAGGGAGGATGCCCTTGGACTTCAGCCCATTCTGTGGGCGCGCGCCGAGGAGCTGCGAAGACGTCTCGCTCATGTCTTTGCCCGAATGCCGGGTGGTCTGGAACTGCTGGAGGGAGCGGGTGCGCTCTTCGCGGCAGATCAGGATGAAGATACTTCGGAGGAGGAGGACTCAGAAGAGGGACCGGGCGAGGATGAGGACGAAGAGGCTGCGCGGAACGAAGCTCCTGTGGAGGACCAGCATCCGAACGAGGAGAGTCATCTCGCAACAAGGTATGCGGACCTGACACCCAACGAACTGGCGCTGGAACTGGCCGGAATGCGTCTGAGACCCACGGTGTTCGAGGACGCAGCCCGCAGGGCGCGCGAGCTGCGGGCGGAGGGGTTCGAGGATGCCATTGCATTTGCCGCCGAGCTGCGAGGCCGGCTGAACAGGATCGTCGAGACAAACCTTGGCCTCGTCGCCTGGGTGGCCAAACGATACCGGAACAAGGGCATGGAGCCGCTCGACCTCATTCAGGAGGGAAGCATCGGTCTGATGAAGGCGGTGGAGAAGTACGATCCGGATCGAGGCGCCACCCTTGGCACCTATGCGACCTGGTGGATACGACAGTCCATCACTCGGGCGATGGCCGACCTTTGCCGCACGATCAGGGTCCCCGTTCATCTTCAGGAGCGCGCACGCAAGCTGGAGAGAGTTCGGCAGGAGCTTCATAGCGAACTTGGGCGTCCGGCCACCGCTACCGAACTGGCGGAGGAGATGGAAATCTCGCTCGATGCGCTTGTCAGGCTCCAAAGGCTGACAGGCACTCTCGTGACGCGGGGCAACAACGTCGAGCGGTTGACGAGGGAAATGACCACGGGCCTCGTGGATCCTCAAGCCAACCCGGAGGATGCGATGTGGGACGGGAGGACGCGCCAGGAGATCGCGGATCAGTTGCTGGAACTGACACCGCGTGAGGAAAGGGTCGTTCGGCTGAGATTTGGCATTGGCATGGCCGACGAGCTGACCCTCGAGCAGGTCGGCGAGACATTCGAAGTCACCCGTGAGCGCATCCGTCAGATCGAGGCCAAAGCGTTGCGGCGGTTGTCGCACCCCAGCAGGACCAAGAGGCTGAAGGGGGCACTTGATGTCCAGTGAACGGACCAGATCCGCGCCCCCGCGGGCAACAGCGCTGGTAGAATCGCTCCGCGGTCTCGGCTACACCGCCGGCAGTGCTCTGGCCGACGTGATCGACAACAGTATCGCCGCCGGCGCCAGCACGGTCCGGGTAGACATCGAATGGAACGACGGCAATGGCCGTGTCACCATCCTCGACGATGGCCGGGGCATGGACGACGCAACTCTTGAAAGTGCGATGCGGTTGGGTGACCGAAGCCCGCTGGATGATCGCGACCCAACTGACCTCGGGCGCTTCGGTCTCGGACTCAAGACAGCATCGTTTTCCCAGGGGCGGCGGCTTACGGTTGCCTCGAAGAAGAGCGGTATCCGCAGCGTGCTGCGCTGGGACCTCGACTATCTTCTCAACTCAGAGGACGGCGGCTGGCATCTGCTGGAAGGCGCCGATCCATCCTCGGAGGATGTTCTCGGCAGGCTCGAAGGCTTCGAGACCGGAACGTTGGTGATCTGGGAGGTGCTGGACCGCATGCTGCCGAAGGGCGGCACCAAGCAGGACCTCTTGGATCTGTCTGACGGTATCCAATGGCATCTTGAGATGGTCTTTCATCGTCTGCTGGAGGACGGACGACTACAGCTTGTTCTCAACAAACGGCCGGTGAAGCCGTGGGATCCCTTTCTAGCAAATCATACCGCGACATGGTCCTCTCCCGAGACTCCCCTCCAGAAAGCCGGCAGGGGCGCAAGGGTCCAGGCATTCGTTCTGCCGCACAAGGATCATCTGAAAGACAAAGAGTACAAGATTGCTGGCGGGCCCGACGGCTGGAACGCGCATCAGGGCTTCTTCGTATACCGCAACGATAGATTGCTCCTTTCCGGCGGGTGGCTCGGCCTGGGGAAAGGGAGGGGCTGGAACCGCGAGGAGCCGTATCGGCTCGCCCGCATTCGCCTCGACATCCCGAACTCCGCCGATGCCGACTGGAAGATCGACATCCGCAAGTCGACGGCCCGGCCGCCACCCTCGGTTCGCGAGGAACTGACCCATATCGCCCGCGATGCCCGGGACAGGGCAAGAAGCGTTTTCGCCTATCGCGGCACGCCCGCCGGGCACGGAGCGCGCGAACCGGTGAGTCAGGCGTGGGAAACCAGCAAGTCCAGATCCGGCACCCGCTACCGCATCTCCCCGAACCACCCTGCCGTGGCGGCCGTCCTCGAAGCTGCCGACAAGGCCGGCAACGGCATGCGGGCCGACGTCCTCGCCATGCTGCGGGTGATAGAGGAAACCGTTCCGGTTCAGCGCATCTGGCTGGACACTGCCGAGGACAAGGAGACGCCCCGAACGGGCTTCGGTGGTGAGCCGCCGAAGGAAGTCATGACGGTGGCGCGAACGCTCTTCATTTCGATGGTGAGGCGCAAAGGCATGGCACCCGAGCTCGCGCGGGCAAGCCTGCTGCGGACCGAACCGTTCGACCAGTATCCCGAGCTCATCGCAGCTCTGACGGAGGACAACTAGATGGGCGACACCGCCACGGAGCAGAAGGTCATCAAGTTTGCTCAGGAGCTGATCGCCGACGAGGAGAAGTCGAGCGTCACGCCGGCCGTGATCAATGAGATCGTCGATCGGGTCCTGATGCTGAACCGCAGCTGGAGCCAGCTCATCGACAAGGAGGTGGTTCAGGCCGAACTGATAAGGCGCTTCAGCATGTGGATGGGCGAGAACACCACGCTGAAGAACGACACTGGGCATGAGAGCTGGCTCAACTCGCAGCGCAAGTCGCAGTGGCGGTACTGGCAGCGCTACCGGGAATACCAGGAGCGCAAGATGGCGACCGCGGTCGTCGATGGACTTGACGA
The DNA here is from genome assembly GCF_019504385.1 of Devosia salina. Lineage (NCBI taxonomy): Bacteria > Pseudomonadati > Pseudomonadota > Alphaproteobacteria > Hyphomicrobiales > Devosiaceae > Devosia > Devosia salina. Next base: position 3,785,697 of record NZ_CP080590.1, on the reverse strand, counting down.
AGTCACCGACCAGATCCTGTCGCTTTTGGAGGATCCGCTGCGCGAGGGAAGCTGGGACCGCAGAGGCATGGTCGTGGGCCACGTCCAGTCCGGCAAGACCAGCAACTACACTGGTCTAATCTGCAAGGCGGCGGATGCTGGTTACAAGATCATCATCGTCCTGGCGGGCATCCACAACAACCTGCGGTCGCAGACGCAGATGCGTCTCGATGAGGGGTTCCTGGGCTACGAGACCCATCCTGACCCGGAAGCCATCCGCATCATTGGTGTGGGAGAACTGGACTCGGATCCTGCGATCCGGCCCAACTATGTAACCAATCGCTCCAACGGCGGCGACTTCAATGCGGCTGTGGCGAACAAGCTGGGCATCAGCCCTGAGAAGCGGCCGTGGCTCTTCGTGGTCAAGAAGAACAAGAGCGTTCTCGAGAAGCTGAACAAGTGGGTCAGGAACCACGTAGCGGATTATGAAGACCCTGCCACGGGCCGCAAGGTCGTGACAAATCTGCCCCTCCTGCTGATCGACGACGAGGCCGATCACGCCTCGGTGGACACCGGGGCCGACATCGTCGACGAGGACGGCCGCGCCAATGAGGACCACGAGCCAAAGGCGATCAACAGACTGATCAGACGACTGCTCGTCAGCTTCTCGAAGTCGGCATACGTCGGCTATACGGCGACGCCGTTCGCAAACATCTTCATTCACGAGCGAGGCGAGACGAAAGAGGAAGGGCCTGACCTGTTCCCGGCATCTTTCATCATCAACCTGGGCGCCCCCAGCAACTACGTGGGCCCTGCCCGTCTCTTCGGGCGTCCCGGCGAGAACGGCAGAACCGGGGCCATGCCGGTGGTCCGACACATTTCGGACTGGTCGACGAACGACGACACGGATGGCTGGATGCCATCGAAGCACAAGAGCGGCCACGTCCCGACGATCGACGGAAGACCTGAACTACCCGAGAGCCTGAAAGAGGCGATCCTCTCGTTCGTGCTCGTCTGCGCGATACGTCACAAGAGGGGCCAGGGCAGCGAGCACAGCTCCATGCTCGTCCATGTCACGCGCTTCACGGCCGTGCAGGGTCACGTCTTCGATCAGGTGGAAACGTACCTGAAGGCGCAGCGACAGCGCATCGTTCGCGGAATAGATGACTCCTCCGTTCTTGACGCTCTGAAATCGATCTACGAGCGAGACTTCCGACCGACGACGGAGGGAATCCGGCGTGGCCAGCCCGATCTGGAGGTCGCGTCTCTGCCTGAATGGGGGGAGCTCCACGCCGTCCTGCCCGATGCCGTCGCCGACATCGAGGTCCGGAAGATCAACGGGACCGCCAAGGACGTGCTGGACTATGCGGACACCAAAGGACCCGGGCTCAAGGTGATCGCGGTCGGCGGCGACAAGCTGTCGCGCGGACTAACGCTCGAAGGTTTGTGCGTCAGCTATTTCCTGCGGTCCTCGAAGATGTACGACACGCTAATGCAGATGGGCCGGTGGTTCGGCTATCGCCCGGGCTACATCGATCTTTGTCGGCTGTACTGCACGAAGGAGCTGTCGGAGTGGTTTGGTCATATTGCCGACGCCTCGGAAGAGCTGCGCGAGGAATTCGAACTGATGGCGGCGAGCGGCGGCACGCCGCGGGACTTCGGTCTCAAAGTCCAGTCGCATCCCGTTCTCATGGTCACCTCGCGCATGAAGATGCGCGCGGCAAAGACGCTGATGCTCTCATTCAGCGGGCAGTTGCTGGAGACAGTGTCGTTCAGCACGGATCCGTCCCGGATCGAGAGGAACTACGAAGCGGCCAGGCATCTTGTCGCTGGGCTGGGGTCGGACGCCAGGGCAGCCGGCATCACCCGAAACAGGGCTGGACGGGACCAAACCTGGAAAGGTCGCATATGGGAGGACGTGGATCACGGTCGGGTCCTCGAATTCCTCAGGTCCTACACGACGAGCGACAGCGCACTGAAGGCTCGCAGCAATCTCATAGCCGACTATGTCGACTCCCTTGCCCGCGAAGGTGAGCTGCGAAAATGGACGGTCGCCGTGATTGGTGGCGCCAGCGACAAGACGCTCGAGTTCCTGCCGGGCGTCGCTCTCGTGACGCGCGTCAAGGACCCAGCTGCTGCGGACGCAACGGACTATCGCATTGGCAGACTGCTTTCCCCGCGAGACGAGTCGCTCGATCTCGACGAGGAGCAATGGTCGCGTGCACTGACCGTAACGCGATCTGCCTGGCAGAAGGACCCGGGGCGACGCACCAGCGAACCCGAGGAGCCGAACGGTCCCGCCGTTCGCTATGTGCGTGGTACGACCTTGGGTGGGGATGGTCCACGCGGCCTTCTGCTGATCTACCCGCTCGACCCCGCAGGATCACAGCATGCCAAACTTCAGCAGACCGACGTGCCGGTGATCGGAATCGGCGTGAGCTTTCCTACGAGCGAGCTGGGTACGAGGGTGCCCTATTCCGTAAACAACGTGGCATGGGAGCAGCAGTATGGCTCCGCTGAGTGAGCATCAGCAGCTTGAGTCCGCATGGCGCTCGCTGAGGTCGAATGACACCAGCGAGGGATGGCGGACGATTGCCATCGGCAAGGGCAGATTCCGCGCGGGCATCCGGTACCCGGAGAACGAAGAGGTGCTGCTGGCGGGATTCTCTATCCGGCCACCCGGTCAATCGGATCTGCCGCAGGCTCGGGGCTTTTCAGTGTCTCGCGTCGGCGATGATGCCGCTGGAGACGCTTTGGTCTGGATAGGCATCGCCAGAACCCCTGCTGCGAGCATGGAGATGTTTACGATCATGGCGGCCGATCTGCTGGAATCCGACGCATCCATTGGCGATGTCAGCGAACTGCGCGCCTACCACTCTTTTGTTTCTCGCATCCGCAGCTGGCAGCAGTTCATGGAGCGACCAAGGGACCGGAAGCTTTCCGAATCCGAGGAGATCGGGCTCTTTGGCGAGTTGAAGGTCGTGCAGCGACTGATCCGGTCCGGCAGACCGGCCTCCGAGGTGCTCAGGATGTGGAAGGGACCGGCGAACGGATTGAGAGACTTCTCCCTGGGGACGGTCGCTCTCGAGGTCAAATCGACGATTTCACCGAACGGCTTTCCAGCTCGGATCGCATCGCTCGAGCAGCTCGATGACGCCGACGATCGGACCATCTACCTGCTCGCGCAGCGCTTCGCCCTCGATGCTTCCGGCCAGAGCTTGCCTGAACTCATAGAGGAGGTCCGGCAAGACCTTGGCGAAGGCGACGAACTGTCTTTTGGCCGTAGTCTGCTCATGGTCGGGTACGAGGGCGCGTTCGCGGATGAATACGTTCGACGCTTCATCGATGCCGATGTTCGTGCCTACAGAATGGACGAGCACTTTCCGCGTCTGGCGCGGAGCGCGGTTCCGCTGGCCATCAAATCGGCGAAGTACGACCTGGACCTCGATCTGGTCGGCGATCCAACGGCCGAACTCGACGAAATCTATCTGGCTCTTGGGGGGCCACTGCCGCTATGACACTTGAGGAATTCCTGGTCCAGACGCAGAGCGACGTTCAACGGGAAGCGAACGAGAGAACCGGGCAGCCCGGCCCGTTCCCGCATCCGGTATCGCTCTTTTCCGAGATCGTCATGCAGCATATGTCCGATTTCGGCATGACGAACGAGCCGCAGGTACTCCATATCGAGCGACGGCTCGGCAACGCCATACTGCGACTCAGCGGTTACGCCATTTCCGAGGACCTCGATCAGCTCGACCTTTTCGTCAGCCTTTACCTGGCCGCGCAGGAGCCGACTTCGGTGCCGGAGTCCGACATCACGGGTGCCGCGCAGCAATGCATGCGCTTCCTTGAAAACACCGTATCCGGCAAGCTTGCGTCGAAGATAGATCCTTCCGATGAGGCATACGATCTCATCCTTACGGTCAGAGACTGCTACGATAACCTCGACCAAGTCCGCGTCTTCGTGCTGACGGATGGTGTGGCGAAGTCCAAGAGCTACAAACCTCGCGACATCGGTGGCAAATCGGTCCTGCTCGAAGTCATGGACATCGAAAGGCTTTACCGTCACGTGTCCGAAGGCAGGCCGCGTGATGAGCTCGTGGTCGACTTTGTCGAAGCCTTCGGAAGCCCTGTGCCCTGCGTCTACGTCCCTGGCGTATCGGGGGAGTACGATTACGCACTGGCCGCGTTCCCGGGCGCGATGCTCAGGACCCTCTACGAGAAGTGGGGCTCCCGCCTGCTGGAGGCCAATGTCAGGTCCTTCCTCAGCCAGACGGGCAAGGTCAACAAGGGCATTCGCGATACGCTGCGAACCTCGCCGGACAGGTTCCTCGCCTACAACAACGGCATCGTCGTGGTGGCGGACGAACTGAGTATTGGCACGTCTCCCGATGGCGGAACGGGCATCAGCTGGCTCAAGGGCATGCAGATCGTGAACGGCGGTCAGACCACCGCTTCGATCTATTTCACGAAGCGAAAATTCCCGGAAGTCGATCTGTCCCAGGTGCGGGTACCGGCAAAGATCATCGTTCTGCGTTCGAGCGACGAGGCATCGGATGAAGCCCTGATCTCCGACATTTCGCGGTTCGCGAACTCGCAGAACCAGGTCCGTGTTTCCGATCTCTCTGCAAACAAGCCGTTCCACGTCGAGATGGAGCGGCTCTCCTCTACGACGTACTGCCCTGATGGTGTCGGTCGATGGTTCTACGAGCGTGCCACTGGCAGTTACAACGTCATGCTGGCTCGTGAGGGCAAGACGCCGGCAAGGCTGCGGGACCTGAAGCTGGCAATGCCGACCTCGCGAAAGGTAACCAAGACCGATCTGGCAAAATACGCCCACGCCTGGCGGCAAAAACCGCATCTGGTAGCGCTGGGCAGTCAGAAGAACTTTCAGATCTTCAACGATGAAGCCATCGCTGAGGGGGCCGTTCCCGACCTAGCTGAATTCAAGAACTTGATGGCGCAGGCCTTGCTCTACCGTCGCGCCGAGAAGTTGATCCGGCCGGCCTTTCAGGGCTTCCAGGCCAACATCACGGCCTACACAATCGGGGTGATCGCAAACCGTCTCGGGGACCGCATCGCCCTCTCGCAGATTTGGCAGCAGCAGGCTATCTCGGACGCCTTCGTTTCTCTGATCAATCAATGGTCCCGGGAGGTGAATGACGCTCTCAGATCCAGTGCAGGGCAGCGGATCGTCTCTGAGTGGGCGAAGAAGGACGAGTGCTGGGAGTACGTGCGGTCCCGTGAGTATTCCAAACCTGCATTCCCCCTCCTGGAGATGCAGTAGTGCGATGTTGGCTGGGTGCGTCGTGCTGCTACCCCTTGCCAGCACCGAGATGCCCGGCGGCAGTGACGTGGTGCAACAAATCGCGCTTTGCGGGACAGCGAGTAGCAGATTGGGCGGATGCTTCGCTCTTCTTTGCCAGATCAGCCGAGATGCCGATTGCGCGGACGAACGATTTCGGCGATCCCACTGCGACGTCACGCGCTGTTAACCACGCGATCGAGCAGTCATAGCCATGTTCTTGCTTTGATGCGGGTGAACTCGCATCTTGGTTGCGTCAGGCCGATTCCGGCTTGATTGGCCGGCAGGCCGCCCTGCAAGGCGGCCGACGAAGGGTCTGCAAACCCTCCGTCAGCCTGAGCCACATAACCCCTGTCCAACCAGAGGCATACATGACCTATCCTTCTTCTAGCGGCGCTGCGGCGTCGAACAAGCCCCCTTTTTCTTCCCCGGCAGTGACCAGCCCGATCGCGATCGCGTCGGGACTGGTGCAGCACGACCTGGTCAGCCCGACCGATCAGGTGGTGATCCTCGGCGTAATCGAGGATTTCGGCTCGGCCAGCGTCGGCGACGTCATGGTCGGGCTGGACGGTCACGCCGATCCAGCTGGCGCGATCCAGGTGCTTATTGCGGCCGGTCTGATCACCGCCGATCTCCGCGCGGGCCTACTGGACCAGCACACCATGCTCACCCGCGCGACACCGATCGATCCCGATGATGACCCGTCGCCTTCTGCGCCGGGTGGCATCATGCCGATTTCTGGAGACCTTCCAGACGACGTCGTGGCGCTTTCCGTCACCAGCCTGCAGCCGAGCGTGCTGGTCAGCCCGGGCAGTGCCCGCCGTGCATTGGGACGCACGGGTGCTTTGCGCCGTCCCGGTGTTTATATCCTGCTTTCCGGCGCGCAGGTCTATGTCGGCATGGGGTCCGACGTCGGCCGCCGCGTCGCCAATGGCTCCCAGCCGATTGCCGATGTCGATGCCATCATCACCATCACTGACGCCCATGACGGATTGAGCGAGGCCGACGCCTTGGTGCTCGAACGCATCATCCACACTCGCGTGTCCGCAGCGCGGGAGGTCGCCCTTGTCAATGGGACGCCCGACGGTGCGCCGGTTTCGTCGAACCGCTATGAAGAACTCAACCTTCTGGCGGCCATGGCCTGTCATGCCCTTGCCCGTGAGGGGCACCTCTTCGTCAATCTCAGCCCGCGCATGGTGCTGGCGGGTCCCCGCGCGGAAGTGGGTCGCCTGGCACCTTTGCGGGCGTTCGACGAGACGCCGAACGGCGAGGTGATGGAACTGGCCTTCGGCAAAGGTCACATGGCCCTCGCCTGCCGCCGTGCCGATGACGACTGGCTGCTGTTGCGCGGTTCCGATATTCGCCTCGATTGCGTGGCCAGCGCCAATGCCTCTGTGAGCTTTTTGCGCGCCGCCTGGCACAATGCCGGTATTCTGGAACTGGCCCATGATGGTGGCAGCTATGTGCTGACCTGCGATATGGCTTTTGCCTCGGCCTCGGCCGCCGCCCATTTCGTGGTCGGCGGTAAGAGCAAGGGCCGCGGCGGTTGGCAGCCGATCGATACCGGCCTTCCCGCACCGGCGCTTTAGCGCGGTCTCTTTCTCGCGCGTCCTCCGTCTTTCATTCATCTCACTCGTGGCGCGGCCCCTGGCCGCCGCCTGGAGAAGTTACATGTCCTTTTCTTCCCTGCGCATCCCATCACCTGATACCGAAGCCGACGACGATCCCCATCGCGAGGACAATACTCCTCCTCCTCTGGTGGAGCGGACGAGCGCCGCCCTGGCCCAGTGCATGTTCGAGGCCGCCCGGACGCCTTCGTTGAGGCGCCTGTTCAAGACCCGGCCCCGCCTCATCGTGATCAAGACCGCCGATGAGGCTTCCGCCGCCATGCTTGAGCGCTATCTGTCCGGTCAGGACCGGATGACGATGGTCGCGGCCTATACGGAACAGCAAAAGACCGGCGGTCGCTACGAACCGCAGGGGCGTACCGAACTGGACCTGCTCGAAAGGGGCCGCAGCGTCATCCTGATCTCGCAGGATCCGGAGCATTTGCTTGTTTCCGAGGCTCTGGCGGGCGCCGATGCCATCGTCACGGTGCCGCATCCCGATCTGGCTGTGATCCGCAAGACCATCCGCATGGTGACCGGCCGCACTGTCCGCGGCCTGCTGCCGGCCGATGTCGAGAGGCTGTCGATCCAACACCTGACCGTCGCCATCCGGCCGGGCCTCTCCTCGCGGGACTGCGTCCTCAATCTGCGCCACATGGCAAACGCCAGCCAGAAGCCTGACGAAGCCAATACGACTGTGCCTCTCGAACGCCTGGCATTGACCGAGTTGGTCTCGGATTGGGCTTTCGAGACGCTGGCGCTCATGCACCATGCGACCGAAGGGAAGGTCGATGCGTCCGCCCTGCGCTTTGCCTGCCTGGAAGGTCCGCCCGGCACCGGCAAAACGACTATTGCCGCCGCGCTGGCCCGTTCGGCAGGGTGGCGCTTCGCATCGACATCGGCGGGGAGCTGGTTTGCCGCTTCCGGCGGGCATCTGGGTGACGTCATCCGCGCGGCCCGCAAGTTCTTCGACGACATCGCCCTGTCGCAGGAGCCGGTGGTTGGGCTGCTCGACGAGATCGACGCCATCCCCGATCGAGCAACCATGGACACAGACGACACGTCCTGGTGGTCGCCGGTGGTTACCTTCCTGCTGACCGAGATCGACCGGCTGCGCAAGTCCGGCAAGCCGGTCATGCTGATCGGCGCCACCAACCATTTTGGCCGACTGGACAGGGCGCTCATTCGCCCCGGTCGGTTGGAGTACAAGGTGTCCGTCCTGCTCCCGGACGTCAATGAGCGTCGCCGCATGTTCGCGGCCTATATCGGCGACAGAATTGATGCCAGTGGCATCGCGGCACTGGCCCGGCTGGCCGTGGAAGCGACGCCGGCGCAGATCGAGAGCTGGTGCCGGTCTGCCACTGCCAGAGCCAAAGCCGAAGAGCGGCCGCTCGCCCTGACTGACCTCATAGCTCTTGTTGCGCCACCAGATGGCCGCTCACCGGAGACCGACCGGGGCATTGCCATTCATGAAGCCGGCCATGCGGTGGTGGCGCATGCACTGAACCTGCCCATTGCAGAGGTGTCCATCGTCGCCGTCGGTGCGATGGGCGGGTGGGTCAAGCCCAAGCTCAAGGACGGGCTTCTCAAGCGGAGCGATGTCGAGAATCTGGTGACGATGGTGTTGGCCGGAAGGGCAGCCGACACCGTGCTGGGCAGTGGCGCCAATAGCGGGGCGGAGTCCGACCTCGAGATCGCTAACATGGCGCTGCGCAGTGCCATGCTTGATCTCGGCCTTTTTGGCACCCTGACGACGGGTCAGAACGTCGACCCACGCCACTGGAACAACGGGTCCTCTTTGTGGGCGGCCATTGCGATCGAGCTCGATCGTCTCCACGATCGGGCCGTCAAGATCGTCAGCCAGCGTCGGAACGAAATCTTCCGCCTGGTCGAGGTCCTGCTGGTCGAGCGCGTCATCACCGGCGACAGGCTGGCCGCTATCCTCGAGGCCGGTTCCAAGGTCGAAATGCCGGGCATGGCCGGTGATGCTGGCGGCGCCATCGAGTACCACGCTCCCGTGACAGGGAGGATCTGATGCAAAACACCGATCAGATCCGTATCGCCGCCCATGCGTGGGACTATGCGATCAATCTGTGCATCCGCAGCCTGCCGCCTGGTCCCGAGTGCGAAGCGCTCATTGCCTGTGACCAGCGCCCGACCACCGCCAATGTCCGCGCAGCCTTGGCCATTGGCCGGGGTCGCCCCTGGCTGGCGTTGATCGAAGCCGCACTGATCGAGATCGCTCTCGCCGCCATTGAAGATGTTCTCTACGAGGCCGACCGTGACGATCGCAGCTGAAACCCGGAGCCTGATCGAAGCCGCGCTCGATGGTGATCCGGCGCTGGCGACGCTGGCAGTTGTCGGCGCCTCGCCGGCAACCCTGGTAGGGCGTATTGCCCCTGGAATCCCGGCCAGCACCATCGGGGGTTCGGCCTACTATCTCCAGCCGCCATTCGGCCGCGAAACCCTCGTCGAACTAGTCGTGCGCGTGCAGCGCTTGCGCTGGCAACGGTCCGCACCTCTGACGCCTCTGGCCTTGCCGCCAGTTGAGGCGGATCTTTTGGCCCTTCACCAGAAGCACAAGCGAGCCACGGTCGGGTTCGAGTGTCTGCCGGGTTGGACCGATCTGCTCGATGCCGTCTTTACCTGGCTCGACGAAATCGCCTCAGACCGAAACTGGGCACTGGACCAGATCAAGGAAAAATACGGCACGTTGCGCTTCTATTGGCACGGCGATCTGCCCGAACTGGGAGATGCCATCATCTCGGCCGCCGAGCATCTTTCCGGGCATGTTTGCGAAGTCTGTGGAGCGCCAGGATCGCAGCAGAGCTGGAATGGCTGGTGGAACACCCACTGCCCCGATCACAAGCGCCGGAGGTCGTCATGAGTATCCTGTCCATGGAAGTCATCACCGCTGGATTGCGCGAAGCGGAGCGCATCAAGGCCGGGTTCGTCCCCGGAGAGGATGATCTGGCCGATGCACCGCTCCTAACCGACTGGGCTATTCAGCCGCTGCCTGCAGGGCTGGTGCGTTTCGTCGGCTTCGTCAGTGGCCATCCCTTGCTGCAGGACGGTTGGATCACCACCTCGGTGGTCCTTGCCGCCGATGAACAGGCCGGGTGGGCGCGAACCGTCAGCAGGTACTATCGCCTTGGTCCCCGGCTCGGGGGATACGCGCCCGAAAGCTAGCAAGCGAGCATGCTCGGTTGATAGCAAGCCCGCATGCCAGTAGGCCGAGCATTTGTTCCTTGCCAGGCTTCCTCCGACATTGCCGGGGAAAGGATGACCATGACCAAAAACATCAACTCCATTGTCCTCGCGCTCTGGGGTAAGGGCGGCTCGGGCAAGACATCGACCGCACTTGCCCTGGCGAGCCTGGCGGCCGCCGAGGGCCGCCGCGCCATAGTCCTCGATGCAGACCCGCAGCGTTCGGCCAGCGAATGGCACGCGGTGAGCACGAACCCCGCCTTCGCCGTGCATAGCACCGAAGTTGGGGCGGTTGCGGCTCTGCTGGAGCGGGCCAAATCGCGCTACGACTTGGTGATCATCGATAATCCACCGGCCCGCTACAGCGGCTCCACCGCCATTGTCGAGAAAGCCGGCATGTCGCTGATCTGCGCACGTCCGTTTCTCTTTGATGTCACTTTGGCTCTGGAATGGGTGCACGTCCTGAAGAACGCTCATACAACGCCGCTGGTCGCGCTCAACGCCGCGCCACCTCTGCGCCTTGATATGGAATCCCCGGCTGTCCGCATCGCACGCGAGCGCCTCAAATCTGCAGGCGCCACGCTTTGGCGCCACCAGATCACCCACCGTCTCGCCTATCCGGAGTTGATCCATCGCGGCATGACCATTGCCGACCTGTCCGCCGATGCCCCGGCCCGCGCCGACTACGAACGCCTGTGGTCGGCCATTTGCAAGTGGAACACGTAAATGCCGATGAACACGTCGCCGCAATCGCCCCTCCGCGTAACCGCGATCGCGCCTGACCTAGCGGAAGAAACCCAGGCACGTGCCCAGATCTGCTACCGGCTGTCCCGCGAAAGGCGCGACATGCTGCACCGCCTCGCGCTCGACCGTCGCACGAACCTGCAGGGTCTTCTCGATGAGGCCGTTGGCGACCTCCTCGCCAAGTTGCAGGCGGACATGTGAGCGTCAACCCGTGCTGTCTTGCTAGCTTGCGGTATTGCGGGGCTGCTATCGGGACAGCGGGCAAGCGAGTGATGGTGTTCTCGCGCTAGCCGCGATCCGCCCATTGCGGTCATTCCGGCTCTCACTCCGTATTCCTAAAAGCTGCCGCTACTAACGAGCCCGACGAAGGAATAACTTGGGATGGAGAGCAGTCATGCCGATCGAATAGAAGCATCGACAGAAGCACCAGGCATCGACCATGACCTGCGACCCTCTTTGAATTGGCTGGGTCATGTACGGAGGTAGACGGAGTGGACATTTCGGCCATCCAGGCGAAGGTGGGTCGCGTCCTCGGTCCGATGAGGTCGGCGCCTGCGGACAGTGTCACCACGCAGTTTCACGTGTCGACGAAGCGCACTGTCTCTGGGAACGCTCTTCCGCCCTATTATCTCGTCTACTTCCTGTTGGTCGAGCTGATGGGCTTTCGCAACGACGGCCGCTTCGACAAGGTCGCATGGTCGGTGCCGATCGAGCATCAGGGCCGCATCTTGGTTATCGAGCACCGCAAGTTCGGCCTGGGCGTGTTCGCTCCAGACACGGAGGAGGATGCTGCCGCGGTAGCCGACGTCGCTCGACGGCTGGGGAAGGCTGTAAAGGCGGCGGAGCCGTATTTCGACATGCTGGCCCAAGAGGCGGCGGGGCTATCAAAGCTCAACGTACACAATCACTCGAACGCCCTGCTCGAGCGCTACCGCTACTTCGGCGAACTGTACGCGGCCAAGAAGGCCGAAGCAGAAGTTCGCAGGGACGAAAAAGTTCGTGTGGAGCACGGCTCGGGCTTCAGCTATCGCCGACCGGTTTTCGGCCTGCTGCGGGAGGAAAGGTGGCTGGCCCTCGCCACGATAGAGAGCTTTTTTAGCTGGACGGAGCACGTGCTCATCCTGCTTTCGATTCTTCGTGGCACGACTTTGACCGGCGAGGAGGTGACCAAGCTCGCAGGGGCCGATTGGGACACGAAGTTCAAGGCTGCGCTGGACACCAACGAACCCGAGACCAAGCGTTATTACGATGGCCTTAAGCTCATTCGCAGCCAGCTTCGCAACGTCGTAGCCCACGGCGCTTTCGGCAAGGATGGGCAAGCCTTCGACTTCCACAGCCCGGCAGGGGCGGTGCCCATGATGATGCCCCACAATCACAACGGCCGTTTCCGGTTTGGTCATGTGCTAGGCTACGTAGACGGGGAAGCGATAGAACTGATGGCCGGCTTCGTCGAGCACCTCTGGTCAGGCGACCGTGGCCCGGCTCGGATCTATATCGAGAATGACCTTCCCCTAATCCTGACCATGGCGGCCAATGGGGAGTACGCGCGCGCCATGGCGTCAACTGACCGGATGGATGCGCTCGTCAATCACCTTCAAGCCGTGATGGATCGCAGCATGGACATGGACTTCTAAAGACGTGCACGCGAACAGCATACTATCCTCCACACCCCACCGATGCGTTTGCTACGGCAAAGCATTGAATCGACCCAGCGTCTGAAAAGGCATCACACTCAGGCTTATCGTCCAGCACCTTCATCATTTTTCGCTCAATCTTCCTCGGCACCCTGAATATCTGCAACGCGGCCATTCCGGTCTCTAGACGAGCGTTCGGGGATTCCATAAATGGACATGGGTGCTTTGCCGACCGGTGACCATTTCGGCGTGGGAAGCGGACTGGATGCTTTGCGCTGCAAGTTGAGTCACCGACAGTTCGCTACTCCCGACCGCAGCTGCTGCGCGTCACTGTGGTATTGACGAACCGGATGCCGGCACGGCTCCCGCGAAGATCAACGCTGGATCGCCATAGAGCGACAGAGCAAGTGTGGTCTCGGGCGCGTAGCCGAGTCCGTTGCTCACCGCCTGGTTAGCTGCGAACACGGCCTCGTCCAACCTCTGGCCATTGGTCCAAGCGTCAAGGAACGTTGGAAGCCAATGGTATGTGACCCGGGAGTCGAGGGGCCAGGGCGACGCGATGACAGCGCTGGATCCCTTCTCTAGCACCTTCTTGGCGAGCCCGAAGGTCGATGCCGCCCCCGGGACCTTGTCTGCCCGTCCTGCACTGCAGACGAAGAGTACCGCGACGCGCACGTTGCGAAGCTTGGAAGCAAGGTCGTTTGCGGAAACGACCAAGTCGCCCTCATCGCGCAACCGCTGAAACTGTGAACTATCGCCGAGGCTGCCGTGGGCGGTGACGATGGCAAGTTCGGCCCCGGTGAAATCCTCAGGAAGTTGATCGGACTCGTCGAGATCGACTCCGTGCTTGGCGAACGTTTCGGCCAGTCGTTCCGAAACCATCGCGAGCGTAAAACCACCCTCGGTTCTTGACGAGATCCAGGCCTTCAGTAGGCCATTGCTGCCAGCCGGATTCTCCCTCGACGCGTTGAGCCAGGATAGGGAAGGCACAGCCGAAATGGGTCGGACTTGGCCGGCAAAGGTGTCCCCGACTCTCAGAAGGTTGGCAGGAAATATCTGGAGATCGCTGTCCGCGACGACGACAACTGGTCCGTCAGGCAGACTAGTGACTCTAAGATGCTCAGTCGTCGTATAGAAGAAATTGGCGGTCGCGCCGTCATCGACGCCATATCCAAAGGGAAGCGTTTCCTTCCAGGTCTCGAAAGCAGCGGACGAGAACACGTCCGCTGGCTCACGCACGTATGAACCCTCGCCATTCACCCAGGTCGTCCGCGCCAAACGGCCGTTGCTGTCGAGCCCCAGCGCAACAACGGCGCACTCCGCAGACACGGCAGCAGCGATGGCTGCGGGCCGACCAGAATCGGTAAGCGACGGGACCGGTCGAGATGTCGTCTCCCAGCCGGGCAGCGGCATCCCGCGATCAGCAAGAAGCTCGGTCAGGAATGTGGCAATGGTGGCGTCGAGTTCATCGCCTTCGTTCCACAGCATTCGCTTTGCCAAGAACGCGACATTGCGCGCGTCGAAGCCCGCGTCCTCCGCGTAACGAGCGGATTCCTGCATCGCGTAGAGCGTGAACAAGGCGTCACCGTCAGCTCGGCTCGACCCGAAGCCACGCGCCAAGATCGAACCGCGCCGCGAAGCTAGAGGAAGCAATGCGTTGAGTGCCTCAATGGCCGTCTCGCCCACGGATATGCCGTTTGCATTTGCCAAGGAGATGATCTGCGCCAACTGGACGAGGGCGGGATCGGGATGGTCCTCTGTGGCCTCGCGTGCGCACTCGACTGCGCGGTACAAGAGAGCCGTCACGGCAGCGGGAGAAGGATTGGGGTCGCTGGCCAGTTCGGTGAAGTCGATCGAGAGGCCGATCAAACGAGTCCGGTGGGAATTCGCTTCTTCCAGTCCTAGACGCCGCAGTACGGCGGCTGCCCCCTGATGCGCCTGCCGTGCCGGATCGAACAAGCCGAGTTCGCGGAAGATGCGCGCAACGCCATTCATTTCTGACCACGCCGCCTCACCGTCGACATTGGTTTCGCCTGCGGCCGCGCAAGCGAAACCGACGAGGCTTTCTATATGGCTACCGATACGCAGATAGATGTCTGCAAAAGCGAACCAGCCTTGACGTCGCCGCTGCCCGCCCCCCCTCGAAACGCGAAGCGCCTGTTCGGCCAAATCCCTCGCCTGTTGCGAGCGTCCCGCAGAGATGTATCCTGCAGCCGCGAACCTCATCGCGGAAAGGTCGTAGTTTTGGCGCTGGGTATGGGCATTGATGGAGCTGACGACGCTGAGCAGAAGGTTGAGTGTCTTGACGTCATCATCATCACTGGCTTCTGCGGCGACGCGATCGATGACATGCATCAGGTTGATCGCGAGGCGGTCAGGGTCACCAGAGATCAATTCCCGTGGAATCGTGGTCTGCCCGATGAGCACCGTCCCTCGCTCCTCCAGCCAGTCGACCGCCGGCCGAATTTCTTGAACAGAGAACGACTCGTCAAAACCGGTGTCCAAGGGACCGTCCGTTGAGAGGTCCAGCGGACGCGACAGCAAGGAAAGCGTGACGAAGGCCAGGTATGTCTTGCCCGTGTGCCCCGTCTTCTCGAATGAGAAGAGGCTTTCCAGACGGACACGAAGGCCCGCTTGATCCGGGTGAGCCGAAAGGAAGGTGACTGCTAGCTGCAGGCCATTCAAGATCAAGTCTCTGTCGGCCTCTTCCTGCTGCCGTAAGATCAGGGCCTCCATCGCTTCGATGAGCAGGCCGATGTGCCGTTCCTCCTTCTCGGCAGCTCCCATTATCAGATCGGCAGCGTCTCGAAAGGCGGCAGACACCATGGCGCGTCGTGCCAAGAGAAAGCGAATGTCGCCTGCGCGAGCACCGTGCTCTTCCTCGACCTTGGCCACGGCATCGAGATATGATGTCGTCTCGGACAGCGCATCCGCTAATGCTTGGTAGAACCTCGCGCCATCAGGATCGACACCGGCGATGTCCTGAGCGAGTTCCTGGAAATGACCCTCAGTTCGCAGTCGCATCAGACGCCGATTAATCAGGGCGCCGTGGCCAGGATAGATATCTGCGAGTCGTGCTTCGGCCAGATCTGCCGATCGGCGGTCTGAGCTACTCCCCGAAAATGGGACGCTGACGTAAGCTAGGAATTGTTGTCTGCTGGTCTTCGACGATGGAGATCAGAGATGTCGAAACGCAAGCAGCATTCGCCCGAGTTCAAGGCGAAGGTCGCCCTGGAAGCATTGAAGGGCGAAGAGACGGTATCGGAATTGGCGAGCCGGTTCGGAATTCACCCCACGATGATCCACCAATGGAAACGGGCGTTGCTCGAAGGGGCATCGGGTGTGTTCGAGCGCGGCGGGCGCAAAAGGCCTGAGATTGACGATGAACAGGTCAAGGATCTGCATGCCAAGATCGGAGAGCTGGCCGTCGCCAACGATTTTTTGTCCAGAAAGCTCAAGCCTTGGGGCGGGAAGTGAGGCGAGGGATGATAGAACCTGATCACCCCGTGCTCTCAATTGGCAAACAGTGCACGCTGCTGTCGATCGCGCGCTCTTCGTTCTACTACACGCCGAAAGGCGAGACCGAGATCAACCTTGCCCTGATGCGCAGGATCGATGGGCAATTCCTGGAAACGCCCTTCTTCGGAGTCCGGCAGATGACCTGGCACCTGCGCAATGAAGGTCACGTGATAAACGAGAAGCGCGTGCGTCGGCTGATGCGGCTCATGGGCCTGATGCCGATTTATCAGAAGCCCAATACCTCGAGACCAGCCAAGGGGCACAAGATCTGGCCCTATCTTCTGAAGGGGTTGAGGGTGGAGCGCCCGAACCAGGCCTGGGCTGCGGATATCACGTATTTACCGATGCGCCGGGGCTTTCTCTACCTGGTGGCCATCATGGACTGGCACACCCGCAAGGTCTTGGCATGGCGCATCTCGAACACGCTGGAGGCAGACTTCTGCATCGAGGCGTTGAACGAGGCGGTCCACAAGTTCGGTCCGCCCGAGATCATGAACACCGATCAGGGGAGCCAGTTCACGTCCTTTGCCTGGACCGATCGGTTGCGACGAATGGGGGTGCGCATCTCCATGGATGGCAAGGGCCGGTTCCTCGACAACATCTTTGTCGAGCGGCTCTGGAGAACCCTCAAATACGAATGCGTCTACCTGCACGCCTGGGAGACCGGGTCACAGGCCCGCGCCGGCGTCCGCGAATGGGTGGACTTCTATAATAACCGACGCCCTCATTCCGCCCTTGGCGGAAAACCGCCTGCCGTGATCTATTGGCAGCGCATTGACCAAAACCAACCCGACCAGCAGGTGCAACGAGTAGCTTAATTTACGCCAAAAGCTGTCCAACGATTGGGGAGTAGCTCAGTCGTCTATTTCGTCCGCTACCAAAGCAGCCGTCAGGAGTTCTTCCACCGTTGCGAGTCCTGGCAATGCGAGGTTCAGGAGACGGCCGGCGAGAACAAGCGCGCCACAGTCGGATGCTATGCGAGCCAAGCGAAGCTTCAACGGAGCATCGAGCTCCGCAAGGTAAGTTACGTTCTCGATCGCCTCAATCGTTTGGCCGTATAGCCCCGCACGGTACAGCACCTGAAGCCGATAGACTTCACGCGCACGCAACGGCCATTCGGTCGCACCTTCGATCTCGTCGAGAACCTCGCCAATGCGCCCCTCGGCGAGAAGTCCATCCCAGCGTGCGATGTTCCTGGCGATATAGGCGTCTGCGGGCTGGGCCTCAATGCCCATCAGTCCGACGCCATCGAGGGACTGAAGCAACTTCCTCAGGGTCTCATTGCTCGGCAGGTCCCGGCCTGCTTCCAATATGATCGGCAGCGAGCGGCGCTTGCTAACGTCGAGGAGCATGCGAGCTAGGTTGTGCACCTGCGGAGCCCATACGTCTTCGGGCACGGCAGCGGATGCAAGGTCGACCGCCGCAAGGTCTTCCACGCGGAAGTCCGCGGCGCGCAGGATGATGAGTGCTGAGTTCTCCGGCAGGCCATCAGCGAGCTCCACCAGCACCTCAGCGCGTAGGTCCACTGGCTCAAAGCTGACCCATTGCGTCGGCTCCACGCCAACCGGCAGCTTGGTGTTGTTGCTTTCGACTTGGACAGCGATACTTGCAAGGAGTTTAGCCGCCGCGTCGCCCGTCATCGCGGTCTTGGGATAGGCGATGAAGACGCGCGAGAATGGCGAGCGGCCGCTTTCCGGGTGCGTTGCGCCGCCGACCATCGTCAGCATGAGCGCCAGTGCTTTGGAAGCGCGGATGGTGCCGAGGCAGAACAGATCGATGCCAACCAGGGAGAAGCCGTTGGCGGAGTAGTAGCCCCTCAAGGCTTCTTCGATGGGATCGGGGTCGGTAAGGGGGGAGGCAGTTGCGTCGGCCATCTGACGAATTCTTCGAGTCCATTCGATCGCAGACGCTAGCCCTCGCCGAATGAAATTAACAGCGAGAGTAGCTTTGCCGCGATTTTAGTCGGTCCTACGGCCAGAAATCCACAGAGGCCAAGCGACACTCCTTCGACAATTGCGCAACTTCGCCGGATGGCAGTGATGTATGAGCTGATAGAGGTATCTCAGGCTGTCTCGACAAAAACACCCTAGCGAGCATGCATACGATCATCGTCAAATAGAAGCAAAGTCAGCGTCTCATTGCCCGGCACTCGGATCGACTGTTCGCGAACTTCATACCAGCTCGCATCGTGCCGATCGAACCAGGCATCGGCCCCAATCTTCATTGGCAAGTTGATTTCGGGCTTACCGCCGAACTGGACATCGAAGGCGGGACTGTCGGCGCTAAGCTGTTCCTGCGGAAACCATCGGTCGTCGATCATTTGGGAACGTACGAACCACTTGCGCCCTCCAGCTCCGTGACAAACGAGCATTGCTGGAACGCGTTTGCCCTCGACTACCCGGATTGCAGCCGCAGTAACGCTGGTGTTGAAGGTCTTGGCCACGTTTCGGAACATGGCGAAGTTGACTTTTCCAGCGGCTCGCACTGCAGGATCAAACAGGAACCGGGGCATCAGCAGGTCAGCCGCATAACGATCAGCCGCCCGCTCCGAGTTGTTCGCCAGCGGATTGCCGATCTCGTCGCTCCCGCAGACCAGGCACTTTCCACGGTCATGGTGCCAATGGCCAAGTTCGTGCCCGAGCGAAAACCGGCGCCGGCCCGGCGTAGCGTCTTCCCTGATCGTCACGATCGCACGATCTGCGGTGCCAACGATGCGGGCCTCGCAGTTGTCGAGCGGGGCGTATTTGACCTTCACCCCCACCGTCCAGGCAATCGCGTCCAGATCGATATCGACCGGGTCCTGCACACCCAGACCAATCAGCAGCCGCTCGGCAGGGGCCAACTGGTTCACTCGCTTCCCTCGTCCGTGATCCCAAGCTCCTCGAGATCGGCAAGCAAGGACAGCACATCGCTATCGGACATGCCGTTGCCCTTGCGTGCAGCCATCGTCAGCTTGGCCGTGGCGCTTGGGAAGCGTTGCATGATCGTGTCCAGTTGCCGGCGGGCGGCCGCCGGATCTTTTGCACTTTGTCCTGCACGTCGTTGGGCGTCCGCGTTAACGGCTTCTCGGGCGGCCATCAACCGCCGACGACCCTGAGCAAGCTCGGCCTTGCCGAACAGTGCACGCATGCGGCCGGCGATGGCCTTTGGGTCATCTCCCCGTTCCTTCACCTCTTTTAGCAGGTCCTCGTCCGAGGTCTGCAAAATGTCTTCGACGAGCATATCGACCAGCCGGCCGATTGGGTCACTCTCGCTGTTGGTGCTACTCATAACATCCACCCGTTCGGGTATGCTGCGTCTACTCTACGCCGGAACTTCCTGCGCATCGAATTGAAGGCGGTGCCATTCAGCCCAGTGTATGCTCGCAGCTCTTCACCTTCGAGGCCCGCCATCACGCCATCAGCGAAGTCGCGGGCCACCGTGTCATCACTGAACAAATCCAGGATCGCTGCCTCAACAACCTTGGTCGCCTCCGCCTCGCCGAGCGCCTGCTCGGCGGTCGGTGACGCGTCAGGCGGTTCAAAGGGCACGCTCTTTCCGTCCTTGCCAGTCGTCTTGTGATCGATGGGCAGCAGACGTCGTGCCTTCTGGCGGATGCCGGAGGAGACGCTGCGCATCGCTTCTGCGAGAAAGGCAACAGGATCCACGCCTCGGGGGCATTTTCGCTTGCCCTCCGTGACCCGGAAAATTGCTTCGTTGATCAGGTCGTCTTCCAGGGAGCCACAAACCTTGCTGTGGAAGCGGCCAATCTCGTGAAGCCGGACCCATTGTGCGTCCGTCAGCCCGTGAAGCACTGACATGAATTCGTCGACGCTTAACGCGTCCGACTCTTCGGCTGCATCCTGCAGCATGGGTGCACGTCCTTTCCCCCTCCCTGGACAACAGTGCGATCCAGGAAACCTTCCTCGGACATCCCCAACGAAAAAAATCGCATGTCCGAATGGCCGCTGCAGCCGCGCACATCTCGTCAGTAGCAACACTGCCCGAAAGGCAAGCGAAAATGACTAGCCAGAACGCCGCGGGCAATCGCCCCGCCAACAGCACCATCACTATCCAGATCGCGGGTCTCGACCTGAATTTCAAGGCCGTCAGTATCGTCGATCCAACGCCGACCGGCGCCCAGATCGCGGCGGCCGCCGAGGTCCTGCCCGACAACGACCCGTTCGTCCTGCGCTTCCTCGACGACGGCGAGCTTGTGCCGATCCTCGCATCGGAAGTCGCGCCGATCGATGACGTCAACGACCGCTTCGTCGTAACGAGCGCAGACCGCGCTTTCCGGCTCAAGGTCGACGGCGAACAGTACGACTGGCCGGCGCAGTACGTCACCGGCAAGACGGTGCGCAAGCTCGCTGGCATCGCGAACGATCTCCAGCTGATGCTGTCCGTCGAGAATGAGCCCGACACGGTGATCGGCAACCGCGACCTGGTTGACCTTGCCGTGGCGGGCGTGGAGCGCTTCTACACAGTCCACGAGACGTGGAAGATCAAGGTCCAGGACACCGTCATCCAGTCCGACCTGCCAACCATCAAGGTTCGCGATGCCATGAACAAGGCAGGCTTTGACCCCGCCCAGCCCTGGCACATCTTCCTCAAGGTCGCCGGCCAGCCGAAGCAGGAAGTCGGACTCGACTTCGATGTCGACCTGCGCACTCACGGCATCGAGAAACTGCGCCTGACGCCCAGGGACGTCAACAACGGGGAGGCCGGTAACGGCTTCCGCCTCCTCGGCGTCGATGAGGCGTTCCTCGCGCAGTCCGGCTGGCGTTGGCGCACGGTGCTGGACCAGGGCCGCCGTTGGCTGATCATCGACGACTACCGGTTGCCGCCGGGTTTCTCGTCGACGGCCGTCGCCATGGCGCTCGAGATTCCCAATACCTATCCGGGTGCACAGATCGACATGTTCTATGTGGCGCCCGTGCTGCTGCTCGCGAACGGCAACCGGATCGGCGCGACCGAGACGCTGATCACCATTGGTGGCGTCACTTATCAGCGCTGGTCGCGCCACCGCGGCCAGGCCTCGCCCTGGAACCCCAAGATCGACAACGTTCGCACCCACCTGACGCTCGTCGATGGTGCGCTGAGCCGTGAGGTCAATCAGTGACCCAGCCCTCAGCTCTTGTGATCCCCGCCGGCGTCCACGCCGGCCTCAAAGCTCACCTGTTTCCTGGCGACGGCTGCGAAGCCGCCGCCATCCTGCTTTGCTCCCGGTCTCCCGGCGTGCGGAAGCGCCTTCTTGCGCAGCGCCTCATCCCGGTGCCCCACGGCGACTGTGCCACGCGCACCCCCGACTACATCTCCTGGCCCGGGCGCTACCTCGAAGACGCCATCGATCGCGGCGAGGACGAGGGACTATCCGTTGTCCTCGTTCATTCGCACCCTGGTGGCTTTTTTGCCTTCTCGCATGTCGACAACGAGAGCGACGCGGTCACGGTTCGTGCCCTTCATGCCGCCTATGAGGCAGATCACGGTTCGGCCATCATGATGCCGTCGGGCGCAATCCGGGCTCGCATGTACCGCGACGGCATCGCCACCGACCTCGACTTGGTCATCGTCCCTGGCGATGACATCCTTACCTACTGGGCCGACCGAGACGAGAACCAGCGGGCGCCAGTTGCCTTCACTTCGGAGATGACCGCGCAGAACAGTCGGCTTTCCGTGCTGGTCATCGGCGCCTCGGGTACTGGCTCGCCGACGATTGAGCAGCTGCTCCGTCTCGGGTTCGGCCGGGTCGTCGGCGTGGAATATGACTTCACCGAATTCAAGAACCTCAACCGCATCCTCAACACCACCATCGCCGACGCGAAGACTGAAGTCCCCAAGGTTCAGGTCATGCTTCGGGCTGCAGAGAGCCACCGTGGGCAGGGAGTATTCGTTCCTGTCGAGCGGTCAATCCTTGATCGCGAAGCCGTCCTGGCGGGCGCCGACTGCGATTTCATCTTGTGTTGCGTCGATACCCTTGAGGCGCGATACATTGCCGACCTTATGGGCTCGGCCTTCTTGATGCCCATCATTGATTTGGGCGTCGTTATTCCGACCCGTCAGGCGTCTGCCAAGACGGTCATCGCGGACGTGTGCGGACGCGTCGACTATGTCTATCCAGGTGGCTCTACCCTTGCGGACCGCGGCGTCTACACGCCGGAGGCGCTGGAAGCGGAATATCTCAAGCTGAATGCTCCCGACGTCCATCGTGAGAAGGTGAAGGAAGGATACATCAAGGGCATGGTGGAAGAGGCTCCCTCGGTAATCTCGCTCAATATGCGGACATCCGCGGCGGCAGTGAACGAACTCCTTGCCCGGCTTTATCCCTTCCGCCACGAACACAATAGTGGCTATGCGCGGACCTTCTTCAGCCTCGCCGCGGCCGAGGAGGACCATACGGCCGAGGGCAAGTTCAAGCGCGGTGACGACGTGGAGTTGGCAACTGGCGATCGCGAGCCGCTGCTTGGGCTCCCGGCCCTGGGGGCATAGCAATGATCCTTATCGATATAGCGGCCAAGTGGATACGGGCCGAGTATGCCCGTTGGCAAAAGCGTATCCGCGGTCTGTTCGAGCGCTGGCGGCCGCCTTTTCGGCTGCAGGTCGTGGATGGCGACAGCCTGCCACCTGTGGTTCCGGTTGGCGCGCTCGTCCTGGCTCGCGACGGGAACGAAGACTGGTGCGTCGGGATGAAGTGCCCGTGCGGCTGCGGCAGAACAATCGAGCTCCTGCTGATCCCCGAAGCCAAGCCGCGATGGTCGCTTTCGTTGGACCCGGCGGGACTGCCGTCGCTGTCGCCATCGGTGTTCCTCAGGGACGGCTGCAGAGCTCACTTCTGGCTCAGGGGCGGAAGAGTAACTTGGACTTGAAAACCGAGATCGCAAATCTTCAGCCTCTCGGCGGCATTGCGATACCGGGTATGAGCAATTGCCGCGATAGCCTTATGAAATTGGCGGGCGCTGGTTTGGCGCCCGGCCTCCGCTGCGAACCTGCAGCGCTCACCAAATCGATCTGACGTTCCCGACAGAGCAGCATGATGCTGGCCTCCATCTGGTCTCGGGTAGCGGCGGTGTCGTTTGCGATTCCCTCGATGAGGTGACCCACGGTCGGAACGCCTTGCCGTTCAAGGGCTTCGATCCGGTACGGCAACTGGTCGATCATCGCCGTTTCGATGTCGGCTTGGGCCTGGACGTCGAAACCGAAGTCGAAGGCGACGCCGTCCGCCCAGTGCGGGTCAAAGCCAAGCATGTTGAGACCTGCGGCGCCGCGGTGAAGCGACGTGTTTCCCACGGTCCAGTGGCTCTCAACCATCACATTTCTCGCGGTGACGATTTTCGATAGGTGGACGAGCCATAAGTTGCGATCGGCTTGCTGCGACCTCAGAAAGAACGGCGTGAAAAACGGCGCGCCGGTCATTTGTTGGATGTCCCTCGCGAGTAGCCGAGGAATGACGTACTGATAGCCTGCTTCGCCGCGGGCTTCGACATACTCGGCAAGCTGCTGCCCCTGAATACCTATTTTCGCCATGGCGCTCGCGAACGCCGGCCCCTCATTGAGGTAGGACAGCAACCAGTCGACCGCGAAGGTCAGCAACACTTCTGCCTTGGGCAAATCTGACAGAATGGTCCGGATGGTGGCGAACTGGACTTGATTCCACCCCTTCTGGTCCAAGACGAATAGTGACCGACCAGCGCGTTGGCGGGAACGAATTCCATTTAGAACCTCCGCCCATAAAGCCTCGAACTCGCCGCGGAGAATGACGATGCGGCCAGAGTTAATGTCGTCGCCATAGCCCTTGTCGGTGAGGGTCTGACGCAGATAACCCACTGCATCCTTATTGGCGTCGATGAAGTAGAACTTCGCATCGAGGATCAGGGGCTTTCGCCTGCTTTCGTTGAGCCGGCGTTCGGCTCGTTTAACCGCCTCCAGGAGCACCAAGGGTGAGCCGGGACGTTCTTCCCCGAAAAGCTGATACCTGCCGCCCCCGGAAAACCCGTCGACCAATGTAATGGCGATGTTGTCGATCTGGGGCTGAGAAGAGACGGTCACAAAGTACCGATCTAGATAGGCTGCAAGCAGTTCGAGCTTGGCATTGCTGTGGCTCTCGATCTTCGGCGCTGATTGACCAACTACCCATCGAAAGCCGTCTCTTGTCATGCGCTGCCCCCCGATGGCGCATGACTCCACGAAATGTCGCGCTTAGCAAGCGGGACTGACTGTCGGTAGTTCATCCCAAGTTTGGTCTCGATAGGTCCTGCCGGTGACCTTCTTGTTCTTGCCGCCCCACTGTTTAAAGAAGAACGCGGTACCCGTTCTACGGCAGGCGTCGTGGATTTCATCGACCCAGGTCGGGTCCATTGGGCGTGCATCGGGCCCGGACTCGCCGCCGATAATCGCCCAATGGATGTCGAGCAATTCCGCGCCCGCGACAGATCCGATCAGTGGCTCGAATGATACGAACCTGACGGCAGCGGGTACTTGGCGGAGGCTATCGAGCCGATGGACAACCCGACCGTCCTCGACGCTGGTTCCCAGCCAGACGTTGGGCAGTACGGCGAATTCGGCAGTCGAAAGGATCTCCGCCATCCGCTCCGGTCGCTTGGTCAATATCTGATAGGTGTGGTGCGGCGTGGCTGCCATCGTGGTCCATACCTGGGCGATGAAATCTGCCGGCACATCCGGATGGAAGAGGTCGGACATGGAGTTGACGAAGACCTTGCGCGGCTTCTTCCACGTCGTGGGCATAGCCAGCGCCTGCGGGTCCAGGACAATCTTACCTGTCCATTTTGCTCGCCCACCACTCTTGCGGGTGGTCCCAACATATTTGTCGACGCCCATGGCTTCGAGGCGCGCCGCCATTCGCATGGCATAGCAGTTGGTGCATCCGGCGGTAGCGATGGTGCAACCGGCGACAGGGTTCCAAGTCGCGTCGGTCCATTCGATTGAGGTTTCGGCCACTCTAGCTATCTCCTCTCGCCATCATGGTCACTAGGCGTAAACAAACCATGCCAATGAGGCTTCGATGCGAGCACTGCGCGTCAATTTGGACAGTCCGCTATTTGAGACTTGAGAACCAAAAGCGGTCCGTCTGCTTTAATTCGGTCCAATACCAGCCTCCTCCGCGACTTCATGGACCATGGTTCGAGACGTCGAGCCAGCACAGTATGGCGTTTCGGGACTCCGAACCGCCCGATGATCAAAGGCCAATGTGGCTTCCCGGCTATTTCAGGTTGAAAGGCCAAGAGGACGCGGCATGAATCGTCCTCTCCGGATAAGTTTCATCCTTCTGAGCCCGGGTGCACCTGAGCCAATGGGCAATGTCATCCTTATCGATACCAGCAGCCAAGGCCATCTTCGCCACCGCAAAATCAACTTCGGAAGCGGATGCCGCATTCGGCGACCTTCGCCCGTCAGCCACCTCGCGCAGGATGCGGTTCTTCTGTGCCAAATGGATGGCCTGCAACTTGTTCGTGACCTCCAGTGTCGGCTCGGTGGACCTGACCGCCGCGGAACGCGGCGGTTTGGGCGCGGCGCCTGCCGCCGCCCCGGCTGTGTCGAACCTTGAAACCTGGTGAATCAGTTCGACCCCCTTGCTGGCCACGCACCCGGGGCGGGCCTCGGTCAGCTTCACAAAGGGAAACTTGCCGTCCTCCAACCGATGCTTAGCCTTCCTGTTGGTAAAACCCGGCAGGCGACCGGGCTGGCGCGGGCTGACTGCGCGTTCGTCACCGCCGTAGTCATTGGCCAGGCGGCGCACGACCTGGGTCAGGAGGCCATAGTCGACCGCGCCATTGGCGATGAGTTTGACCCAAGCCTGGAAATTTGCAGGACTCGTCTCGATGACCAGACAGGGTTCAAAGCCATCGCGCGACAGCTGCTCGACGGCATCGATGGTGAGATCATCGAGCATGACCATGCCAGGGTGCGCGTCTCGCGAGAAGGGGCCAACGCGCATGAAGATATTGCCGCCCCGCGTGTTGGCCGATGCGAGGCGGGGCACCATCGCGAGAATTTCGTCGGCATGGAGATCGCGATTGGTCCATATGCCGACGCTACGATCCGCGCCGGGTTTGGGCGGGAAGACCATGCCGATGTCCAGTGATGCATTGAGTGCGACGATCGTGGCCTTGACCACACGTTGTGTTGCAGGGTGCACCATCAGATGTTCACCCCCGCGATGCGGCCGCGAAGCAGGACGTGACCGAGGCCGTTGAGTTTGCGGGCGAGCGGTATGGGACCAAGGTTACCCCATTCGGCGGGAATAGGCTCGTCGAGCAGGGAAATGGCCTTGAGGGCCGCGAGCGCCGCTTCCAGCGTTGCCAGAGCATCTTCGAGCTCATCCATGGCCAATGCTACATAGGCATTCAGCTGTCCGTGCCTCGCCTGTTCGCGACGGCGAGCGACATGGGGATTGTCGGCATCAAGTGGCAGCTGAAGATCCAGCATCGCGCAGACCAGCGCGTCGATGGCGCGGTGATTGAGATGAGCATTTTCACCCAGTTCGCGCTCCTTAAGCACCTTCAGCGCCTGCTTGAGGAGTTCCGCTTCATCCTTCAGCTGGCGGCGGGCGCGTGGCACCGGCGTCGGCTTTCCGTTCACCGGCTGTGGGGGCGGGGGAACAATGGTGGGCTCATCCTCAGTGCAGTAATCCGGCGGCGGCGCTGCATGCGTCGCGTCAAAGTTCGGCTCGTCATCGTAGGGAAATTCGTTGTTCATTGAGGTCTCCGGGTTTGGGCCTCCCGAAAACAATCACGCACTCACGCAAGCGAGACCATGAAATCGTCACCGCTTGTGCAGATTCCATAGTCTGTCTTGCCAGGATCCCGAATATTTGGATGGGGTGACGGTGCACGAGCGAGCGAGCGAGCCAGCGATGGTTCTGATATCCGCGCCCTGCGGGCTCGATATCAAAACCAGCCGGCCAAGGGGCAATGCCCCTGTGGAACCCCGCCGTCAGCGGAGACGGAGATGGCAGGTCGCGGCAGCGAAACTCGACGGAAATCGCATTCGGTGCTGGTGCGCCTGACCATGGCCGAGCATGACCGGCTGACGGGCCTGGCGGATCGCGAAGGCGCAACCCGGGCCGAATATCTGCGGCGCCGCATGCGCGATCCGGCATCTCCGCCGAATGAGTCCGGTGGCCTTTCCGAAAGTGATCGCGTCCTCCTTGCTGGTCTGACCCGCAGCATGGGTCATGTCGCTGGACTTATGAAACTGACGATGCTCAAGACACCCGCCATTGGGCCATCGGCTAGCGTTCGCGCAATCCTTGCCGCCCATCATCGCGACCTGCAGGACCTCCAGGCGCAGGTTCGCACGTTGCTGGAGCGTGTGACGTGATCGGTGGCCTGGTCCTCCATGACGGGCATCCGGCCCTGGCGATCCACCTCGCAAGGGTTGATGACAACGAGCGCGTCACCTTTCGCACCCGCGGGCTGTCGGCAAACACCATCGCCGATGCCATTGCTGAGCTGCGGTTGATGGCCCTCGGCTCTCGCACCGGCAAGCCCATCATCCACTCCTGGGCCAGCCCCTCGATGACCTATTCGGACGCAGATTGGGAGAGACATCGTGAGGAATATGAGGCCGAGTTCGGCCTCGTCGGCTTTCCTTGCGTCGAAGTGTATCATCTGAAGTATGGTGAGGGAGGAAGGACGTCCATGCATGTGCATCGCGTCCACCTCCGCATCGATTCTGATGGCAGGGTCGCCTCGACCAGTCATTCCGCTGCCCGTCAAGAGAAGGTCAGCCGAATTTCCGAGTTCCTGGCGGGTGAGCGCTTTACGTCGGGCGTTTTCAACAAGTCCGTCATTTCCAGGCTCCGCGAAGAGGGTCGGCCCGAGATTGCAGACGCCATGGTACGGGCCGGGCTCGACAAGACGACCGCAGCCGCCTCCCCCACTTCGGTGGAGCGGGCTACGGCAGAGCGGCTGCAGGACCTTTCCGTCGACGAAGTCTGGCGCCGCTGCGCTGCGGCTTGGCGACGCTCGGATACCGGACCGGCATTCAGCGCCGCCCTGGCTGACTCTGGTCTGCGCCTTGCCCAGGGTGAGAAATGCCCGGTCGTTGTTTCGCCAGCCGGCGTGACTCACCCGCTGTTGCGCGCCATCAACAAAGGCGGCGAGCGCCAGAGCGGGCAGGCCATTCGCAAGGCAGATCTGACTGCCCGGCTCAGGGGCATGGTCTTGCCTTCTGCGCGCGAGTTGCTTCCCTTAGCGGGCTTTGTGGCCGGGGTCTTTTCCATCACTCATCTGGACCGTGTGCCAGTGTCCGCGCCCAGGCAGCCAGAGACCATGACGGATGGGGAGGTCCCAGCGACTGGCGCCGTCGACCACACCCCTGAGCTCACCTTTGAGCAGGAGGCCGCACTGGTGGAGCTGGACGATGCTCTCCACAGCGCCGCCGCGGGCCGCGCCCGCGAAATCCGTCTGCAGATCGAAGACGAGATTGTCAAAGAGGTCAGGAAGCGCCGACAACATGAGGCACTGCGGCTGCGGATCGCAGGCGAGAAGGCCGCATGGGATCTGGCGGGCATCGGCGTTCCGAATTGGCGGGATCGCTATCGGGCCGAGCTTGCAGGACTGCCTGCGCAATACGGTCCGCACCTCAAGTGGGTCGAGCAACTCGATGCCGAGCGACGTCGGGTGACTCTCAAATCCGGCGCGATCTTGACCCTGGCGCCGGATCGGACGTGGACCGCGCAATCAAGCAATGCCGACGTAATCCCGTTCATGATCTCACATGCAAAGGAAAGGGGCTGGAAAACCATTACCGTCAATGGCAAGCCGGAATGGCGAGCGAAAATGGCCCAGGAAGCAACCAGGGCCGGGCTGGTCGTCATGGATGCCGACCTACAGAACATCGTTGCCGATGAGCGCCTTCACATTCACCAGGAAGCCTTGGTCGACGCATGGTTGCAAGCTCGGGCCGCTTTGGCGCGCTGTACCACGGAGACCCGCCAGCAGGCGCTCGAGAGGCTTATGGGTGTTCTTGGACAGATTGCCGAAGACGAGACCGACCTTGTCGGTCGCGTGATCGACCCTGATCGCCAAGAAGCGCTGGCCAAGGATATCATCCGCTACCGCCACATGACACAAGACCAGGCACAGGAACTGGCCGCCGGGCCCAGTTCCCCAGGCTCCCCGTTCCGAGGTGGGTAGGCGCTGGACACAGCGGGCGGCGGGGGCGGCGCCCCGCCGAAACGCCGCGGCGGCGGACTGATCTCAAGGCAAAAATCCGGCGTGCCGACCCCGGAAATCGTCAGCCGATTCATCCGATGGAAACATCGGCCGGGCTAAGGTTCCCGGTGTCGGCAATGACGTCGACGGTCAGGTACGGCAGTCGTCTTCGCCAAAAGGCGGCCGCCATTGGGGCGCCAACCCCAACAGCAGCCTGGCCATGTTCAACCCCTGTTTCACCCAGAGGTAATCCATGGTACCCCGCGCAGGCACGTGGAAAACCCTTGCGTGCCGGCTTGTTGCGGCGGGCTGTACTGCCTAATGTACTCCCGAACGTATCCCTGAACCCTGATCGCGTGTTTTCAGGTCAGAAAATCCCGGATTTCCGGGGGTTTCAGCTCCTTGTGGCGGAGTGTCCCTCTCTCTCCGCCACTTCCTTTCCTCGTGACATTGACTTTGAGCGTCGCGGCCGCCATGCCGGCGCGTGTCTTTCGTCCAATGGCAGGCTGATTGCGATGACGCGCCTCATCCTCTTCAACAAGCCTTTTCGGGGTGTTGTCGCAATTCACTGGCGGCGGCCCGGGGGAGACGCTGGCCGATTTCGTCAAGGTGCCGGGGGTCTATCCGGCGGGGCGGCTCGACAAGGACAGCGAAGGGCTGCTGCTGCTGACCGATGACGGGCAGTTGCAGGCGCAGATTTCCTCGCCGCGCTTCAACAAGGAAAAGGTCTATCTGGTACAGGTGGAGGGCGAGCCTTCCGAGGTCGCGCTGAGCCAATTGCGCAAGGGCGTCGACCTCAAGGATGGACCGACGCGGCCGGCCAAGGCCCGCCGGATCGAGGCGCCCGCGCTCTGGGAGCGTGATCCGCCGGTGCGGTTTCGCAAGAGCGTGCCGGACAGCTGGATCGAACTGGCCATCACCGAAGGCCGCAATCGGCAGGTGCGGCGGATGACGGCGGCGGTGGGGCATCCGACCTTGCGACTGGTGCGCTGGCGGATTGCGGACTGGACGCTGGAGGGGCTGGCGCCGGGCGAGTGGCGCGAAGTGCGTGCCAGCATGGGGCCGCAGCGCCGCCGAGCGCCAGGCGCATAGCACCAATGAAGGGCTGGCGCAGGGGTTCAGTTTGCCCTATTTCCCCGCCAACAGCCGGTCCATTCTGGACCTGGCCGGGTTGGAGGACTGAATTTGTCGACCCAGACCCCACTCAGGCGCCTGACCACGCGCGATATCGCCGCCATGCGACGACGCGGCGAGGCCATCGCCATGCTCACTGCCTATGACGCTACCATGGCCGCGCTGGTCGAGGCAGCGGGGGTCGACATGATCCTCGTCGGTGACAGCCTAGGCAATGTCGTGCTCGGTCACGAGACGACGCTGCCGGTGACGCTCGATGACATGATCCGCCATGCCGCTGCGGTCAAGCGAGGATCGCAGCGCGCACTTCTGGTCTGCGACATGCCGTTCGGCTCGGTGACCGATCCCGATACGGCGCTCCGCAATGCCGTCCGGGTGATCAAGGAAACCGGGGTCGAGGCCGTCAAGATCGAGGGCGGGCTCGCCATGGTGCCGACGGTCCAGCGGCTGGTGGCCCATGGCATTGCCGTGGTCGCCCATATTGGCCTCACGCCGCAGCATGTGCACCAGATGGGCGGCTACTACATGCATGGCAAGGACGAAGCTTCGGCGGAACGGCTGCGCCAGGAGGCCCGTGCGCTCGAGGCGGCCGGCGCCTTTGCCATCGTGCTCGAATGCGTCACCCCGGCGCTGGCGAGCGAAATCACCCATATGCTGACCATTCCCACCATCGGCATCGGCTCGGGCAAGGATTGCGCGGGACAGGTGCTGGTGATCAATGACCTCATCGGCCTCAATACCGCGCCCCCGCCGAGTTTTGCCCGGCCGCGCGCCGATGTCGCCGCGATCATCAAGGCGGCGGTGGGCGAGTATGTCAGTGAAACCAAGGCTTTACGCGGGCCTATTCCGCTGCCGCGGCGGGCTGACTGACGCCATGGCCAATATTCTCATTGCCGTTTCCGGGTCGATCTCGGCCTACAAGGCAGCCGATCTGGTCAGCGAACTGGGCAAGGCCGGGCATCAGGTGCAGTGCATTTTAACCAGCAGCGCCAAGGAGTTCGTGTCGCCGCTGGTGCTCGAAACGCTGAGCGGCCGCAAGGCGCGGGTGGAGCAGTTCGGACCGGATGTCTCCGGTACCGAGCATATCGATTTCGCGCGGTGGGCGGAGGTGATGGTGTTTGCGCCGGCGAGTGCTAACATGCTGGCGCGCCTCGCTTTAGGGCTGGCCGATGACCTGCCCTCGACGGTGGCGCTGGCCACCGAAGCGCCGCTGCTGATTGCGCCGGCGATGAATACGGTGATGTGGGAAAAACCCGTTGTGCAACAACATCTTGCGACGCTGGTCGAGCGCGGCGCGACGGTGATTGAGCCGGCGTCGGGGCTTCTGGCCTGTGGCGAGGTGGGCGTGGGCAAGCTGGCGCCGGTGGCGACGATCGTCGCTGCCATCGAAACGGCGCTGCGGCCCGGAGGGGTCCAGGACCTTCAAGATGAACGCATTCTGATCACCGCCGGGCCGACCACGACGGCGATCGATGCGGTGCGCTATATCACCAATCATTCGACCGGGCGCATGGGCGCGGCCATGGCCGAGGAAGCGCTCAAACGCGGCGCGGTGGTCGACTATGTGCTGGGTGTCGACAAGGGCGTGGTGCGGCCCAAGCCGCCACGCGGAACCGAGGAGCGGCTTCACCTGGTTGAGGTGCGGACCGCCGAGGAGATGGCCGCGGCCGCGCTCGAAAGATTGCCGCAAGCCACCGGCGTCGTGGCGACGGCGGCGGTGATGGACTATGCGGTGGCGGCGCCCTCGGCGAGCAAGCTCAAGCGCGCCTCGGACGCCATCGCGCTCGATCTTGTCCCGTCCACCGATGTGCTGGGCAGCCTGAGGCAGGCGGCAAACGGCCAGTGGTTCCTCGGCTTTGCCGCCGAGACCGATGATGTCGAAGCGCATGGCGCGGGCAAGCTCAAGGCCAAGGGGCTCGATTTCCTCTTTGCCAATGAGGTCGCCAGGCTGGGCGCGGCCGGCCAGACCGGCTTTGCCGTGGGCACCAATGCCGGCGTGCTGCTCTCGGCCAAGGGCGCGCGCCACGAACTGGCGCTGGGACCCAAGAGCGAGATTGCCCGGCAGATCTGGGATCTCATCGCATGACACTCATTCTGCGCGACAAGGCCAGCCTCAGGGCGTGGCGCGCCAAGGTGACCGAGGGGACACGCATTGGCTTCGTGCCCACCATGGGGGCGCTGCATGAGGGCCATATGAGCCTGATGGCCCAGGCGCGGGAGACGGCCGACGTGGTCATCGCCTCGATTTTCGTCAATCCGCTGCAGTTCGGGCCGAACGAGGATCTGTCGCGCTATCCGCGCCCCATCGAAGCCGATATCGAAAAGCTCGAACGGGCGGGGGTCGATGCGCTGTTCCTGCCAACGGTGGAGGACATGTATCCGACCGGTGCCTCGACGCTGGTGGAGGAGACACTGGTTTCCGGCCCCCTATGCGGGGCCATGCGGCCGGGGCACTTCCGCGGCGTCACCACGGTGGTGCTGAAGCTGTTCAACCTGGTGCAGCCACATGTGGCCGTGTTCGGGCAGAAGGATGCGCAGCAATGCGCGGTGATCGAGCGCATGGTGCGCGATCTCGACGTGCCGGTGGAGATCGCGCGCGGGCCGATCGTGCGCGAGGCCGATGGATTGGCGCTGAGTTCACGCAATGTCTATCTCTCGGCAGAAGACCGGGCGGCCGCGCCGCTGATCCACAAGAGCCTGCAGGCGGTGGCCGCGGCCCATGCGGCGGGCGAACATGATGCGGAAAGGCTGGCCGAGATCGGGAGATCGATGCTGGCGCAGTCGGACCGGATCAAGGTGCAGTATTGGGACGTGCGGGACCCCGAGAGCCTGGGGGCCATCACCACGGTGGGCGCGCGCGGGGCGCTCTGTGCGGTGGCCGCGCATCTGGGGGCCACGCGGCTGATCGATAATCTGGTGATTGGGCCGGAGGGGTAGGGGGCCGAGCGATGCCCCTGCCAGTCGAGTATAGCTCTCCTGGCCTTCTCACCTAAATTCGCTCCATTGGCGCGAATTTGCCTACGGCCAGTTCGAACCCCTCATCCGCCCTTCGGGCACCTTCTCCCACAAGGGGAGGAGGGAGGCGATGAACACCGGCGGCAGCGCCGGCCCCTGCCAGTCGAGCATAGCTCTCCTGGCCTTCTCCGCTCATATCGCTCCACCGGAGCGATATGCCCTTCGGGCCGCTGCGAAGCCCACTATGGGGAGGGAGACGATGAACATGACGCTCGTTTCCGGAAAGGCCTACTCGGCCGCCATGATCTGGGGCGCGCCGGCCAGCTTGTTGTCGCCGAAAAAGCGCAGGGGGCGGATTTCGTAGCAGCCGAGGCCGGGATTGGCTTCCGCCAGATCCCTGGCGAAGGCGAGGGCCTCGTCCATGTCGGCGCAGTCGGCGACGTAGAAGCCCAGAAACTGTTCCTTGGTTTCGGCAAAGGGGCCGTCGAAGACAACCGGCGCGCCATTGGTTTTCCGCAGCGTCTTGGCCTCATCGGTGTTCCAGAGGCGCACCACCGGGCCCAGCTTGCCGCGACCGGCCATGCCCGACTGCACATGCATCAGCCGCGCCATGCAGGCATCGTCCTCTTCCTGGGTCCAGGATGCGACGGCGTTTTCCTCGTTGTAGCACAGGATGGCATAGAGCATTTTTCCGACCTCTTGCTGGCAGCGGCAGGGACTATGCTCCTGTCAGGTCAGGATTCCAAGACCTCCGGCGGCGGCACGCGGCGGGCAATGGTGAGGGTGGCGCCGATCGAGGCGGCGATGATGGCGGCCATGCCGACAACCTGCCCGGCGGTCAGCACTTCGCCCAATATGACGAGGCCAGACAGCGCGGCCAGCGCGGGTTGCCCGCTCATCAGGATGCCGAAGAGACGGGCCGGGATATGGGGCAGGGCGACCATGTCGAGTGCATAGGGGATGGCGCTGGAACAGAGTGCGACGGCGAGGCCGAGGGGCAGCAAGGCCGGGTCGAACAGGCTCGCGCCCGCCGTGGCAAGGCCGAAGGGCAGGGCGATGATGGCCGCCGTTCCGACGCCCAGCGCGGCGATATGGGGGCCGCCGCCGGTCCCGGCGCGCTGGCCGAAGACGATATAGCCGGCCCAGCAGGCCCCGGCGCAGAGCGCCAGCGCGATCCCCAGCGGGGAGATGTCGCCGCTGGTCTGCGCCCAGGGCAGCAGCAGGGCGAAACCGGAAACGGCGAGCACGATCCAGAAGAAATCCAGCGGCTTGCGCGCCCCGAACAGGGCCACGGCAAGCGGGCCGGTGAATTCGAGCGCCACGGCGATGCCGAGCGGAATGTGTTCGAGCGCGGCATAGAAAAAGAGGTTCATCGCCCCCATGGCGCCGCCATAGAGCAGCACGGCGCGCCATTGTGCCGGGCCGAGGCGATGGCGCCAGGGGCGGAAGACGGCGATCAGCACCAACGCCGCCAGGGTCAGCCGCAGGGCCGTGGCCCCGCCGGCGCCGACCAGGGGAAACAGCATCTTGGCAAAGCTCGCCCCGGTCTGGGTGAAGACCATGCCGAGGGTGACGAGCAGGACGGGGAGAAGGAGGGTGCTGGAGCGCACGGGATGGGCTTTCTGGACGATTTTGGCGGCTGTAACAGGCTTTCTTGCGCGGCCTACCCCACTTCACCGCAATCTATATGCGTGCCAATGTTCTTGAAAGAGGTGGTCGATCTAGTTTTCGATCCAGTATCTGCCATGATAAAGGTGCTGCTTGCCTCTTCTACTAGGATGGACCCAATGCGCCGTTGCCGATTTCTTGGAAGTGGTCGCCATACTCGCAGCAGGTGGGGTGAACGTCTATGTTGACGCCGCTTCCCCTCCAATTGGAGGTAATTACGTTTGATATTCGTCAAGCCATCAATGCAAAATTGTATTACCCTGCACTGCTAGTAACTTTAACCTTGCCGGAAATATGCGCGGGGCTCACTCTAGACAAATCTCAGTTCGTCAAGCAAAAGCAGTACGTTGAATTTGTCGACTCTTACACGAGGCCAGAGGAGTTGGGACTTGATGGCATCAGCTGCTACCAACTTAGGGGCGGGTTGGTCCATCGTGCAGATTTGCGTGCTCACCCGTATTTTGGCGGCACACACGTGATCTTCACTACCCCGGAATCCCGAGGCTCAACCCACGGATTCTCCATTGCTGTCGCTGACAAGAGTGCCGCGATGTTTGACCTGGTTATGATGAGCAATGCGATGATCGAGGGCGCGCGTCGTTGGTATGGCGACAACAGTAGCAACCAAAAGGTAGCCGAAAATCTTGCGTTTCTCATTCGATCCTGCCCCAACGGTCTGCCACCATTTGTTGCTGGATTTCCGGTTGTTGCTAGCGGCGTGTGACGGACGAGTGAATGGACGAACATCGCCGGCCCCTGCGGCAAGGCTGCGCTACCTCCCCTAGAATGGAAAGTGGTCCGCTCGGAATGGGTTTCGGCTCGTGCTCGCTAAGTCTGACATATGAGAGCAATCAACATTGCGGCGGGTGGCAGTTTCATATCAGCCCAATTGACCCCAATCCCCGCCCCCTTTAGTCCTAGCTACCGGAACAAAGGAGGAATCTCATGGAGTATCGCTATCTGGGGCGTTCGGGGCTGAAAGTCTCGGTGCTGACCATGGGGACCATGACCTTTGGCGGATCTGAAAAGATCGGCAATACCAGCCCGGCCGACGCGGCGCGGCAGGTGGACATGTGCCTTGATGCCGGGATCAATCTCTATGACACCGCCAATGTCTATAATGCCGGTGTGTCCGAGGAGATACTGGGCGATATCCTGGCCGAGAATGGCCGCCGACAGAAGGCGCTGGTGGCCACCAAGGTGCGGTTCCGGATGGGCGAGGGGCCCAATGAGGCCGGGCTTTCCCGCCACCACATCATGGAACAGTGCAAGGCGAGTCTTCGCCGCCTCAAGACCGATGTGATCGACCTCTACCAGGTGCATGAATGGGACGGGAGGACGCCCATCGAGGAGACGATGGAGGCGCTCGATACGCTCGTGCGGCATGGGCATGTGCGCTATATCGGCTGCTCGAACTATTCGGGCTGGCACATCATGAAGGCGCAGGCCTCTGCCGACCAGCGGCACAATGCCCGCTTCATCTCCCAGCAGATCCATTATTCGCTGCATAGCCGCGACGCCGAATATGAGCTGGTGCCGATTTCGCAGGACCAGGGGCTGGGCATGCTGATCTGGTCGCCGCTGGCCGGGGGCCTGCTGTCGGGCAAGTATCGCCGCGACAGCCAGCCCGAGAGCGGGCGGCATGTGGGCGGGTTCCGCGAGCCGCCGGTCTATGATTGGGACAAGCTTTACGACACTATCGACGTCATCGTCGCCATCGCCGAAGCGCGGGGCGTATCGGGCGCGCAGGTGGCGCTGAGCTGGCTGCTTGGCCGGCCGGGCGTGACCTCGGTGATCATCGGCGGGCGCAATGAAAAGCAGTTTGCCGACAATATCGCGGCGGCCGATTTCAAGCTCAGCGCCGAGGAGCGGGCGCGGCTCGACGCGGTGAGCCGGCCGCCGCTGCTTTACCCCTATTGGCACCAGTCCTTTACGGCGCAGGACCGGCTGGGCCCGGTCGATCTCGACCTGATCGCGCCCTATGCCGAGGAGTTCAAGCGTGGCTGACCTGGTGTTTCCGGCGCCACAGCCGGTGCGCGTTCCGGTGCAGGGGGGCGGGTTCTTTCCGGTGCGGCGCATCTATTGCGTGGGGCGCAATTATGCCGAGCACGCCCGGGAGATGGGCCATGACAGCCGCGAGCCGCCATTCTTTTTCGACAAGCCCGCTGATGCCGTGGTGATCGATGGGGCGCCCATCGCCTATCCGCCGCAGACCAAGGATTTGCAGCACGAAATCGAGCTGGTGGTGGCCATTGGCAAGGATGGCGCGGCCATTGGCGAGCATGCGGCGCTCGAGCATGTATTCGGCTATGCCGCCGGACTGGACATGACGCGGCGCGACCTGCAGGCCCAGGCCAAAAAGGCGGGACGGCCCTGGACCATGGCCAAGGGGTTCGACCAGTCGGCGCCGATCGGCGTCATCGCCCCGGCCAGCGTCATCGGCCATCCAGCCCGCGGCGCGATCAGCCTTTCGGTCAATGGCGCGGTGCGGCAGCGGGGCGACCTTGGCGAGCAGATCTGGAGCGTGCCCGAGACCGTGGCCTTCCTCAGCCGGCTGGTGACGCTCAGGGCCGGTGACCTGATCATGACCGGCACGCCGGCCGGGGTCAGCGCGGTGCGGCGGCGCGACGTGCTGGAGGGCAGTATAGAGGGCGTGGGCACTGTTTCGACGGTTATCGCCTGATGGCGCCGGTCTGGTCGGGCCAGCAGGACGCCGCGCTGGTGGCGGTCTCGCAATGGCTCAAGGACAGACAAGGCCCGCAGGTATTCCGCCTGTTCGGCTGGGCCGGAACCGGCAAGTCGACGCTGGCGGTGCATCTGGCGCAGGATGTGCGCAGCGTGAAATATGCAGCCTTTACCGGCAAGGCGGCGATGGTGATGCGCAAGCGCGGCTGCAAGGGCGCCCAGACCATCCATAGCCTCATCTATACGCTGGTGAGCGAGAAGGAGGGCGAGCCGCGCTTCGTGCTCGACCCGGAAAGCCCGGCGGCTGACGCTGATCTCATCGTCATCGACGAGGTGTCGATGGTCGATGAGCAATTGGGCGCGGATCTGCTGAGCTTTGGGGTCAAGGTGCTGGTGCTGGGCGATCCGTTCCAATTGCCGCCGGTGCAGGGCGCGGGGTTCTTCATCAATAAAGAGCCCGACATCATGCTGACCGAAATTCATCGCCAGGCGGCGGACAATCCGATCATCCAGCTCTCCATGGCGGTGCGCGAGGGCGGCTTTCTCGAGCATGGCCGCTATGGCGAGAGCGTGGTGGTGGGGCGCGACCAGGTGGATCGCGACGCGGTGCTGGAGGCCGACCAGGTGCTGGTGGGGCGCAACAAGACGCGGCTGACCTATAATGACCGCCTGCGGGAATTGAAGGGCCTGCCCTTTCATGAGCCGGTGGTGGGCGACCGCATGGTGTGCCTGCGCAATAACCCGCGCAAACGCCTGCTCAATGGGCAGATCTGGATCGTCACCGACGCCACGCGGCGCTCGAACGGCAAATGGAGCCTGCTTTTGGCCGATGACGAGGGCAAGGGCGAGGCCCGGGTTTTGACCCACAAGGCGTTCTTTGCGGGCGAGGAGGACGCGATGAGCTGGCCGGAGCGGCGGCAGTTCGACGAGTTCACCTTCGGCTATTGCCTCACCGTCCACAAGGCGCAGGGCAGCCAGTGGGACAATGTGTATCTGTTCGACGAGAGCTTCGTGTTCCGCGAGGAACGGGCGCGCTGGCTCTACACCGGGATCACGCGGGCGGCGGAGAAGATCACCATTGTGAGCTGAGGGGCAGTCCGCGCAGCGGATGAATGGCTCCAGTGGAGCCATTCAAACCCCGAAGGCCATGAGAGCTATGCTCGAATGGCGGAGTCCTATTTCGATTTTGCCTGTGGCGGAGTCCCCGCCACTCGACCATAGGTCTCGTGGCCTTTGACCCTAGAAACGCTCCACCGGAGCGTTTCTGCCGGAGGCACGGGTCAAAGTTCCAACATACTTGACCTGATCTATAGAGCTTGGCGCGCGACCGGTCCGAATGGCTGATATGTCATGGGCAGGGAAGGCTTGCGCTGCCGGGGAAAAATACCCCATTGTTTCAATCGACATAGCCAAGACCGCCGGAGGCGCCGATGCACCATGACACCCCCCTGATCACAACGATCGTCGCGGGTCTGGTGCTGGCCTATATTTTCGGCATGGTCGCCAACCGGTTCCGGATGCCGCCGCTGGTGGGGTATCTGTTTGCCGGCGTGCTCGTTGGTCCCTATTCGCCGGGCTTTGTCGCCGATCTCGAACTGGGGGCGGAGCTGGCCGAACTGGGCGTCATCCTCCTGATGTTCGGCGTGGGCCTGCATTTTTCATTGAAGGACCTGATGAGCGTCCGGGCGCTGGCCATTCCCGGCGCCATCGTGCAGATCGGGTTTGCGACCCTGCTCGGCATGGGGCTGGGCCTCCTCCTGGGCTGGGACCTGTTCGGATCCATCCTGTTCGGGCTGGCGCTGTCGGTGGCCTCCACCGTGGTGCTGCTCAAGGCATTGCAGGACCGGCGGCTGCTCGAAAGCGAGCGCGGGCGCATCGCGGTGGGCTGGCTGATCGTGGAAGACCTGGCCATGGTGCTGGCGCTGGTGCTGGTGCCGGCCATTGCCAGCCTCAATGGCTCGGTGGAGGGCGTGCACGACCCCTTCGTGTCCTTCGTGACCCGGCTCCTCGGCATCGATGTGGGCCTGTGGGGCATATTGGGGCTGACGGTGCTCAAGGTGGCCGCCTTTGTCGGCTTCATGCTGGTGGTGGGGCGGCGCGTCATTCCCTGGGCGCTGCATGCCACCGCCCATACGGGCAGCCGCGAATTGTTCCGGCTGGCGGTGCTGGCCATCGCGCTTGGGGTGGCGCTGGGCTCGTCGGTGCTGTTCGGCGTGTCGCTGGCGCTGGGCGCCTTCTTTGCCGGCATGATCCTTTCCGAAAGCGAGCTTTCCCATCGCGCCGCGCAGGAAACCCTGCCGCTGCGCGACGCCTTTGCGGTGCTGTTCTTCGTATCGGTGGGCATGCTGTTCGACCCCTCGATCATCGTGACGCAGCCGCTGCTGGTGCTGGCGGTGGTGTTCATCATTGTCATCGGCAAGTCGCTGGCCGCCTTCTGGATCGTGGTGCTGTTCAAGCGGCCCGTCTCGACGGCGCTGACCATTTCGGCCTCGCTGGCGCAGATCGGCGAATTTTCCTTCATCCTGGCCAGCATGGGCGTGGCGCTTTCGATCATGCCGCCCGAGGGACAGGACCTTATCCTGGCCGGGGCGCTGATCTCGATCGTGCTCAACCCGGTGGTGTTCTTCGCGCTCGACCTGGTCAAGCCGCGGCTCGAGGCCCGCGTCGCCCGCCGCAAGGGCGAGGAGCCGCCGGCACCGAGCGAAGTGCGGATCGAACCTTCTGCGGGCACTGAGGGGCCGGCCACGACCGATGCGCCATCCGAAGGCGCCATCGACCGTGGGGCGCAGGGCGCCGATGACGATACCGGGGAGCCCTCGCACCAGACCGGCCATACCGTGCTGGTCGGCTATGGCCAGGTGGGGCGGATCGTGGCGGCTGGCATCAAGGCCGATGGCGGCGGGCTGGTGGTGATCGAGGATTCCGACCACGACGTGGCCGCGGCCCGCGCCGAAGGCTTCGAGGTGATCTTCGGCAATGCCGCCAGCGAGGATGTGCTCAAGCTGGCCAATCTGGGCGCGGCCAAGGCACTGCTGGTGGCGATCTCCAACGGGTTCGAAGCGGGATCGGTCTGCGAGAGCGGGCGCAAGCTCAATCCGGGCATCGCCATCATCTCGCGCGCCTATTCGGAGGAGGAAGAAGCCTTCCTGCGCAATCTGGGCGCCACCACGATCATCCGCGGCGAGCAGGAAATCGGCAAGGGCATTCTCGCCTATCTGCGCAGCGATGCCGGCATGGCCGGTGCGGGCGTCGAGATGCCGGCGGAGCCGAAGCTGCCCACGGCCGAGAATATCCTCGCCAATGCGGCGATGGGCGCGGCCCTGACCGAGGCGGCGCTGAGCGAAGCGTCCCCCGAGGACGCCGAGACACCACCGGTCGCAGAGCCATCGACGGACGAGCCTGTTGCTGTGGCGGCGGGCGCGGACGAGGCGCCGCCCGAGGACGCTGGCGAAGCGGAAAGCGAGGCGCCGGACAAGACGGACGAAGCGGCACAGGCCGAGGTCGAAGCCGGCATTGCCGTCATCGAGGCGCCCCTGCCGAATGAGGCGCCGAGCGCCGAACCGACCGCCGGGCAAACCGAAGACGTCATCATCCTGCCGCCTGCGGAACTCGAGCCGGTCGAGACGACCCCGCTGGTGGGCGAGGCGCCGGCGGAGATCGACGAGATCGTCGCGCTGCCAAAGGCGGATGCGGACGAGGTTCAGCCGGACGCGGATGCCGGGTCCGGGGAAAACCAGTTGCCCGAAGGCGATGGTGATGACATTGGGACAGCGGCGGAACAGGACAATTCGGCGCCGGACGAGGAGCCGGAGCCCAAGCGTTAGGGGCGGTAAACGCCAGGGGGACTGAATGATTTCGCAGAAGGCGAAATATGCCTTGCGGGCCTTGGTATCGCTGGCACGCGCCGGCCGGGGCCAGAGCCGCATGATTGGCGAGATTTCCAAGGATCAGGCGATCCCGAAGAAGTTTCTCGAACAGATCCTGCTCGAACTCAAACGGGCGGGCCTGGTCAATTCGCGGCGCGGCCGCATGGGCGGCTATGAATTGCTCAAGGCGCCCGAGGAAATCACCTATGGCGAAGTGCTGCGGCTGATCGACGGGCCGATTGCGCCGCTGCCCTGCCTTTCCAAGATTGCCTACAAGAAATGCGTCGACTGCCAGGACGAGGGGTCCTGCGAAATCCGCCATGTCTTCGAGCGGGTGACGCTGGCGACGCGGGCGGTGCTGGACCAGACAAGTCTCGCGGATTCGCTGAATCTCGAAGATTTGCCGGTCTGATCATCGGCCTGCAGGGCAAGATCGCTCCAGTGGAGCGATTTTAGATGAGCAGGCCATGAGGGCTATGCCCGAAGGGCCCGGAAGTCCAGCAAGCGGGATACCCCGCGCCAGGGTTTCACGTTCAGGCTGACGCGGTTCAACCGCCCCTCCACTTGAGGGGCAGGGGTCAACTTCGGCCGCGGGCGCCGGGATCAATGGTGCCGCCCGAACCCCCACCCTCGTTCCCTCCCCGCAAGGGGGAGGGAGGCGATGGAGCCGGCAATCCAGCGAATAGCGAGACCCTCTGGCTTCTCCTTGATGGGGGAGGGAAGCCACCAGGTGGGGCATCGCGTATGAGGTGCGCCCGGGCCATTCGAGCATAGCTCTCATGGCCTTCTTGCTTTCAAAGGCTCCACCGGAGCCTTTGATCTGCTGCGCAGACCAGCTGCGAAGTTACCCAAACACCACCGTCTTGCGTCCATTGAGCATGACCCGGCTTTCCAGGTGCAGCTTGACGGCGCGGGCGAGGACGCGGCTTTCGATGTCGCGGCCGGCGGCGACGAGGTCGTCGGGGCTCATGGCATGGGTGACACGGGCGGTTTCCTGCTCGATGATCGGGCCTTCGTCGAGGTCGGGCGTCACGTAATGGGCGGTGGCGCCGATGATCTTGACGCCGCGCTCATGGGCCTGGTGATAGGGCTTGGCGCCCTTGAAGCTGGGCAGGAACGAGTGATGGATATTGATGACCTGGCCGAAGAGGCGGGTCGAGAGATTGTCGCTCAAAACCTGCATGTAGCGCGCCAGCACCACGAGGTCGGCGCCGGTGGACTTGACGATGTCGAGCACCTGGGCTTCCTGGGCCGCCTTGGTGTCCCTGGTGACCGGCAAATAGTGGAAGGGCACGCCGGCGTCTTCGGCGATCTTGCGGGCGTCCTCGTGATTGGAGACCACGGCCGCCACCTCGGCATCGAGCCAGCCGACGCGGATCTGATAGAGCAGGTGCAGCAGGGTATGGTCGAACTTGGAGACCATGATGACGATGCGCTTCTTGCGGCTCTCGTCGACTAGGGCCGTCTTCATGTCGAAGCGCTCGATGGGCGATTTGAGCGCCTTCTCGATGGCGTCGCGATCGACCCCTTCGGGCGCGGTGAAGGCCAGGCGCATGAAGAAGCGGCCGGTTTCCCGATCCCAGAACTGATTGCTCTCGGCGATATTGGCCTTGAGCGCCGCCAATTCTGTGGTGACGGCGGCCACGATGCCGGGGCGATCGGTGCAGCTGAGGGTCAGAACGAAATTGGACGCGGGCAATTCTGCCTCCAAGTTTATTTGTCGCGCTTCCGAACCGAAAAACCGGCAACCACTTTTTCTGGAAGCGCTTTGGGCTCGGCCAGCGGTATCAATGGGTTGAGCAGCGCAGTCAAGCCATACCGGGGCGATTGGTGAAGGGGAGGGCCAACAGAAAAGGGCTGCCCTTTGCGGACAGCCCTTCCTGAGCTTATCGGCCTTGAGGGCCGGGAGGTGTGTGCTTGTTGTTCCCTAGGCGCGGTCTCGAAACGGAAAAGTGGTGTCCACTTTTCCTGAGCCCGCTCTAGTCGAGATCACTCCCAGTCAACACACGAAAACCCAGACCTTCCTCAAGAGCCAAAATCTCATAAGACACTGGATCACCTCCTTTGCTTTGGTTGAACATGAGGGGAGCTTGCGACTGATTTGCCGCCTTGTCCAGTCATGACGTGATCACGAGCGATTCAGGGTCTCACGAAACAGGGGAAAGATGACCAATCCCAGGGATGTCAAATATGCCAATGAGAGCATTGCCCGCTGGCAATCCGCCCTCAAGGAGCGGGCGATGCTGGAAACCAACAATATCACCTTCGCCTGCCTGCGCGGTGTCCTGCACGAAATCCGGGCGCGACTGCCACTCAAGGACCTGGCGCGCTTCGGCAATCATCTGCCGGCGGTCCAGAGAGGCGTGTTCTACCAGGACTGGACGCCCTCGGACCCGGTGGACACGCCGGACCTGGCCAGCTTCGAGCGCGCGCTGGCGGATCGGCTGCTGCCCCATGTGCATATGCCGGAAGGCATCACTGCAGACGTGCTCTTTGTCATCCGGACCGAAAGCGAACCCTTCGATGCCGCGGCCATCGGCGAGGTCCTGCCCCCGCCGCTCAAGGCCCTGTGGGCGCGCTTCTAGCTCGGTCCGAGCCGTCGCCGGTCAGCCTTGCGCCTTGGGCTTGCCGCGCAGCTGGATGATGGTGGCCGCCAGCACTCCCAGCGCCACGATGCCGATGATGATGGTGGCCAGCGCATTGACGTCGGGTGAAACGCCCAG
Source organism: Devosia salina (assembly GCF_019504385.1). Lineage (NCBI taxonomy): Bacteria > Pseudomonadati > Pseudomonadota > Alphaproteobacteria > Hyphomicrobiales > Devosiaceae > Devosia > Devosia salina. Next base: position 3,741,517 of record NZ_CP080590.1, on the reverse strand, counting down.
CCGCACCTTGGAGAAGATCACCATGGGCAGGGTGGAGGAGCCCGGGCCGGAAACGAAGCTGGCAATGACGAGGTCGTCGAGCGAGAGCGTGAAGCCAAGGAGCCAGCCCGAGACCAGCGCCGGGGCGATGATGGGCAGGGTGATGTCGAAGAAGGTGCGGACGGGCGAGGCACCCAGATCCATGGCGGCTTCCTCAAGGCTGCGGTCGAAATCCCCGAGGCGCGACTGCACCACGACGCATACATAGGCGGTGCAGAAGGTGGCATGGGCGATGACGATGGTCAGCATGCCGCGGCCCTGCGGCCAGCCCAGCACCGATTCCATGGCCACAAAGAGAAGCAGCAGCGACAGGCCGGTGATGACATCGGGCATGACCAGCGGCGCCGAAACCATGCCGGAAAACAGGGTGCGGCCGCGGAAGCGGCGGAAGCGCACCAGCGCCACGGCGGCCAGCGTGCCCAGCACCAGCGCGATGCTGGCGCTGATGGCGGCGATCTGCAGGCTCAGCCAGGCGGCGCCGAGCAGTTGCGGATCGCTGAACAGGGCGCCGTACCACTTGGTCGAGAAGCCGGACCAGACGGTGACCAGGCTCGATTCATTGAACGAGAAAATGACCAGCGAGACGATGGGCGCGTAGAGGAACGAGAAGCCCAAGGCTGCAGCTATCGGCAGGAACCATCCGCGGCGCATGCTACTTCTCCACCACGGCGCCCTGGGCGCGTTGCAACAGCATGATCGGCACCACCACCACGACCAGCATGGCCACGGCCACGGCGGCGGCGCGTGGCCAATTGGTGGCCGAGAAGAATTCGTCCCAGAGCACGCGTCCGATCATCAAAGTTTCCGGCCCGCCGAGGAGCGAGGGGATGACGAATTCGCCAATGGCCGGGATGAACACCAGCATGGAGCCGGCAATGATGCCGGGCAGCGACAGCGGCAGGGTGATGAAGAGGAAGGTGTGCACCGGCCGTGCGCCCAGATCGGCCGAGGCCTCGAACAGGGAGACGTCGAGCTTCACCAGCGTCGTATAGAGCGGCAGGATCATGAAGGGCAGGTAGGTGTAAACAATGCCCACATAGACCGCGAAATCGGTCTGCATCATTACCAGCGGCTCAATGCCGAACAGGCCCAGCAGCTGGTTGATCACCCCGTTGCCGCGCATGAAACCGGTGAGCGCATAGACGCGCAGGAGGAAGGAGGTGAAGAAGGGCAGCACCACCAGCATCAGGAGGATATTGCGCCAGCGATCGGAGGCGCGGGCAATGGCATAGGCCATGGGATAGCCCACGAGCAGGGTGATGATGGTGGCAATGGCGGCAATGCGGATCGAGGAGAGATAGGCCGCGACATAGAGATTGTCGGTGAACAGGCGGATATAGTTGTTGAGATGCAGCGTGAGCTGCACCGTGCCCTCTTCAGTGGTGAGGAGGGGCGAATAGGGCGGGCGGCCGAACTGCTTGGTTGCCAGGGAAATGCCGAAGACCACGGCCAGGGGCACGAGGAAAAAGACCAGCAGCCACAGGACCGGCGCGGCCAGCACCAGCATGCGGCCGGTGATGCCGACGCGGGCGAGGCCGCGCTCGACGGCGTTCCAGGGCTTCAAGCGCCGGGGCGGCGGAATGGTGGGGTCGTGGGTGGTGGTCATGGGCAGACCTCCATGAGTCCGGTGCTGCTCCCCTCCCCCTTGAGGGGAGGGGTAGGGGGTGGGGGTGTTGTGCCCAGAACGCGCGCAGCATGTGGGAAAAGGGCCGACACCCCCACCCCAGCGCCGCTACGGCCCTTAGGGCCTAGCTTTGCTACCCTCCCCTCAAGGGGGAGGGAGCCGAAGGGGCCGAAAGTGCCTGCTCTGCTCATCATGAGGTCAGCACCGAGCCGGCGGAATCGTCCCAGGTCACATAGACCTTTTCTTCCCAGGTGATGGCGTCGGGATTGCCGCGCACCGAATTGGTCTGGCTGACGCGGATGCGTTTGCCGCTCTCGAGCGCGATCTGATAGACCGAGATATCGCCCAGATAGGCGATTTCCTCGACCACGCCGGTGGCGACATTGGCGCCATTGAGGCCCTCGGGCTTCTCGCGGCTCAGGACCATCTTTTCGGGCCGGATCGCCCACCAGAGGCGCTGCTCGGGGGCGCAATCGACGCCGTGGCCGACATAGATGTCCGAGCCCAGTTCGCTCGAGCGGATGCGCACGTGATCGGGCTCGTCCTCGGTGACGACGCCTTCCACCATGTTGACCGATCCGATGAAGCCGGCCACGAAGCGCGAATTGGGGAATTCGTAGATGTCGGTGGGCTCGCCGATCATGACGATCTCGCCCTGGTTCATCACCCCGATGCGGGTGGCCAGGGTCATCGCCTCTTCCTGGTCATGGGTCACCACGATGAAGGTGACGCCGAGCTGTTCCTGGATCTTGACCAGTTCGAACTGGGTTTCCTCGCGCAGCTTCTTGTCGAGCGCGCCCAGCGGCTCGTCGAGCAGCAAGAGCTTGGGGCGCTTGGCCAGGGCCCGGGCCAGGGCGACGCGCTGGCGCTGGCCGCCGGACAATTGGTGCGGCTTGCGCTTGCCATAGTCCTGGAGCTTGACCAGGGCCAGCAGTTCGGCGACGCGGGCATTGATCTCGGCGCGCGGCAGGCCGTCGCGCTTCAGGCCATAGGCAATGTTCTGCTCGACGGTCATATGCGGGAACAGCGCATAGGACTGGAACATCATGTTGACCGGCCGGTTATAGGGCGGCACCTCGGTCATGTCCTGGCCGTCGATCTCGATGGTGCCCGAGGTGGGGGTCTCGAAGCCGGCCAGCATGCGCAATAGCGTCGACTTGCCCGAGCCCGAGCCGCCGAGCAGGCAAAACAGCTCGGACTTGTAGATGTCGAGCGAGACGTCGTGCACGGCAATGATGTCGCCGAATTTCTTCGACACATTCTTGATGCGCACAAAGGGCTTGTTGTTGGCCGTATCGCGCCAGGGACGGGTGTCTATCGCAAGCTGCGGTCTTTTGGCCATGACGCTCTGCAAATCTGGTTGGGGCGGCGGTTGCCGCCGTCTTGTGCGTGTGCGGCGGCGGCGGATCGGAAGGGCCGCCGCGCACCGGTGATGGAGGGGGCGGCCGAAACCGCCCCCGGATCATGGCCTATTGGCCGGTCTTGATGCGCGTCCAGGTGCGGGTGAGGGTTTCCTCATAGTCCGGCGAATGGGCCTGCATCACGAAGGCCTTGGCGATGGTCTCGGCGGGCGGGTAGATGCCCGGGTTGGACTTGACTTCCTCGTCCACGAATTCCAGCGCCGGCAGGTTGGGGTTGGCGTAGTAGACATAATTGGTGATGGCGGCCACGACCTCGGGCTCGAGGATGTAGTTGATGAACTTGTGGGCATTGTCCGGATGCGGGGCATCGGCCGGGATGGCCAGGAAGTCGAAGAGGGTCGCCGCGCCTTCCTTGGGGATCAGGTAGTTCACTTCCACGCCCTGCCCGGCCGCTGCGGCTGCGTCGGCGGCGATGAAGATGTCGCCCGAATAGCCCAGCGCCAGGCAGATTTCGCCATTGCCCAGGTCGTCGATGTACTGGGAGGAATGGAAATAGCGGATCGAGGATTTGATGGAATTCATCAGTTCCTCGGCCTTGGCCAGATCCTCGGCGCTTTCCGAATTGGGGTCGAGGCCCAGATAGTGCAGGGCAATGCCCATTACTTCGGAGGGGCTGTCGAGCACTGCCACGCCGCAGCCGGCGAGCTTTTCGACCACTTCGGGCTTGAACAGCAGGTCCCAGCTGTCGATCGGGGCGTCGGCGCCCAGTGCCTCGGTGACCTTGGCGACATTATAGCCCAGGCCGATGGTGTTGATCATATAGGGCACGGCATGGGCGTTGTCGGGGTCCTGCGCGGTGGCGGTGGCCATCACGGCGGGATCGAGATTGCCCAGATTGGTCAGCTTGGACTTGTCGAGTTCGAGGATCAGGCCAGCCTTGATCTGGCGCTCGAGGAAATTGCCCGAGGGAACGACGATGTCATAGCCCGAATTGCCGGCCAGCAGCTTGGCATCGACGATCTCGTTATTGTCATAGACGTCGTAATTGACCTTGATGCCGGTCTCCGCCTCGAAATTGGCGATGGTGTCCTCGGCGATATAGTCGGACCAGTTGTAGACGTTGAGCACCGGCTCCTCCTGCGCAAAGGCAGGGCTCGCAGCCAGAAGAGCGCCAAAGGCAATGGCGAGCGACTTTTTCATCAGTTCAGTCTCCTGTGAGGACTGTGGTGGAGGCGAGTGGCGTCCTCATGGACAGCCGGTTCGACGCGCCAGGGGCGCAATCCGCGGAAAGAGCCGCGGCTCAACCCCGGGGCCTCATCTTCGAGACCCCGGAAATGGCGAAAACGGTTTGTGGTGGTCGGCCGCGCGGCGCCGCCCGGAGGCGCCGGAACAACTTGCTGCGATCAGCCCGGAGCCGGGCGCGTATCGAGGCGCGAACAATGCGCCATCAATGCTGGACCTGGTCAGCGAAGTGCCCTTTCCCTCTCTTGCCAAAGGCAAATTATCGACAAACCAAGGGGCCGACAAGGCGGATAAATGCAAGAATCCGCGGGGCTTGACCGGCCTGATGCGGCAGCGCACAAGCACGGGCAATTCTGTCGCCCAGGGGGCGATATCCATGCTGTTCGGAGTGATGTGACATGAGCGCAAAGGCCTATCTTTCGGTCTCGGGCGAGGTGAAGGCGGCACTGGCCGCGGGCAAGCCGGTGGTGGCGCTGGAATCCACGATCATCACCCATGGCATGCCCTATCCGCAGAACCTCGAGATGGCACGCGAGGTCGAGGCGGTGGTGCGGGCCAATGGGGCGGTGCCGGCCACCATCGCCATCATGGATGGGCGGCTGTGCGTGGGGGTTTCGGGCGAGGACCTCGAGCGCCTCGCCGAAGAAGGCCATGCAGCCGCCAAGGCCAGCCGGCGCGACATGGCGAGCCTTCTGGCCAGCGGCACCATGGCCGGCACGACCGTGGCCACCACCATGCAGATCGCGGCCCTGGCGGGCATCCGTATCTTTGCCACGGGCGGCATTGGCGGGGTGCATCGCGGCGCCGAGGACAGTTTTGATATCTCCGCCGATCTTGAAGAGCTCGGCCGCACCCCCGTGGCGGTGGTGTGCGCGGGCGCCAAGTCGATCCTCGATATCGCCAAGACGCTCGAAGTGCTCGAAACCAATGGCGTGCCGGTCCTGGGTTTCGGCACCGAGGATTTCCCCGCCTTCTGGGCGCGGACCAGCGGGCATAAGGTGGACCAGCGCTATGACAGCGCCGCCGACGTCGCGCGCATGCTGATGATCCAGCACGATCTCAATATGGGAGGGGTGCTGATCGCCAACCCCATTCCCGAAGCCGATGCCTGGGCTGCGGCCGATATCGAAGCCTTCATTTCCCAGGCGCTGGGCGATGCCGAGGCGCAAGGGATCAAGGGCAAGGCGACGACGCCGTTCCTCTTGCAGCGCATCTTCGAATTGACCGGCGGCAAGTCGCTCGAAAGCAATATTGCGCTGGTCAAGAACAACGCAAAGGTCGCGGCCGAGATCGCGGTGGCGCTGTCGGCCCATCTGGCGTCCCGCCCTGCATGAGCGCTCGGGTGCTCGTGGTCGGCGACGTGATGACCGACATCATCGTGCGGCCCGAGGGTCCGATCGTTCCGGGCTCTGACCGGCGCGCCGAAATCCGCAACCGGCCGGGTGGCTCTGGCGCCAACCAGGCGGTCTGGCTCGGGGCGGCGGGCGCCGATGTGCTGTTCGCGGCGCGGGTCGGGGCCGGTGAGCGCGCCATGTATGAAAACTATTTCCGCGGATTGGGCGTGGTGCCGGCGCTGGCGGGCGACAGGGACCTGCCCTCGGGCGTGCTGGTGACCATTCTCGATCCGTCCGGCGAGCGGAGCTTTCTCACCGACCGGGGCGCCAATCTCAATCTCTCGGTCGCCGACCTGCCCGAAAGCCTGCTCGATGGGGTCGGGCTGGTGCTGGTCTCGGGCTACAGCTTTTTCGCCTCGGGTCCGCGCCATGCGGTGCAGGCGCTGTTGCGGGCAGCCCGCCGGCGGGGCGTGCCGATTGCCGTGGATCCGGCGTCGACCGGCTTTCTCGACGAGGTCGGCCCGCAGCTGTTTCTCGACTGGGTTGGCCAGGCCGACTGGCTCTTTGCCAATGAAGCGGAAGCCGAGCTCCTGACGGGCGAGGCAGATTTCGACGCGCAGATGCGGGTGCTGGGGCAGCAATTCAGCCATGTGGTGATCAAGCGCGGCCGTTTTGGCGCGGCACTGGGTGGCCGCGACGGCGTCATCCAGAGCCATCCGGCGCCCCTGGTCAAGGTGGTCGACACGACCGGGGCCGGCGACGCCTTTGCCGCCGGTTTCGTGGCGGCGCTGCTCCGGGGCGAGGCGCATGCGGCCTGTCTCGAAGCCGGCATTGCCAGCGGCGCGAGGGCCGTGCAGGCGGTGGGCGGGCAGCCGCAATAGCACCGATCATTCGGCGTCATCAGGGTTGACCTATGCGTCAACCGGCCTATCTCTGCGGTTCAATTGCAAGGAGCCGGCCATGAAGCGTGCGGTCTATTCTCAGTTTGGAACCCCGGAAAAGGTGCTGGGCGCCGCAGAGGCGCCGAAACCCGAAGCGGGTCCCGGACAGGTGCTGGTGCGGATGGTGCTCTCACCGGTCCACAATCACGACCTGATGACCATTGCCGGGCAATATGGCTTCAAGCCCGGCCTGCCGGCGGTGCCGGGCACGGAAGCGGTCGGCATTGTCGAGGCGCTGGGTGAGGGCGTCACGCATCTGCAGGTGGGCCAGCGCGTGGCGGGCGGCGCAGAGGGCACCTGGGCCCAATATTACCTGGCAAATGCGGCGCGTCTGGTGCCGGTGCCCGAGAGCGTCGACGATGAAACGGCCTGCCAATTGGTGTCGATGCCCCTGAGCGCCAAGATGCTGCTCGAGACGCTCGATGTCGAGCCGGGCGCCTGGATCGTCCAGAATGCGGCCAATGGCGCGGTGGGAAAGCTGGTCGCCCGTTATGGTCAGGAACGCGGCATCAATGTTGTCGGGCTAGTGCGGCGGCAGGACGCCGTGGAGCAGCTCAAGGCCCTGGGCATTGCCAATGTCGTGGCCACCGATGCCGAGAACTGGCCGGAGACTGTGCGTGCGCTGACCGGCGGCGCGCCGATCGTGCGCGCCATTGAATCGCTGGGTGGCGATGGTGCAGCCCAGGTGCTCAGCGTGCTGGCCGATGGCGGGCAGGTGATCAGCTTTGGTGCGATGACCGGGCGCCCTCTCAAGATTTCCGCCGGCGACCTGTTGTTCCGTGGCATTACCGTCAAGGGTTTCTGGGGCGCCAGGCCACCGGTCAAGCCGGAACGGATCGGGCAATTGCTCGGTGAACTGGTGGCCGATGCGGCCGCGGGCAAGCTCAAGCTGCCGATCGAGAAAGCCTATGACATTGACCAGGTGGCCGAGGCGGTCGCCGCCAGTGGCGAGCCCGGCCGCAATGGCAAGATCGCCATTCGGGGGGCGTGAGCGCGCCGCTTGCGGTCGCCCTGCCGCCCCCCGAGCTGATCCGAGGGCCATTCGGCAGGCAGTGGGCATCTTGAATGGTCCTCGGGTCGAGCCCGAGGACGGCACCGTGGTTGGGAGCGCAGCGCGCTCGGCGATACCCCCACCCAGCTTGCCAGGCCTCCTCAGTATCCCAAGAGCTTGTCCTGTTCCCGGCGCAGGGCGTAAAGCCGCGTGGTCACATCTGGGGTCGCATTGGCGGTGGTGATGAGGGCGCCCTTTTCGATCGGCGCGGTGACCTTGCCGCCCTCGAGCAGGCCCACTGGAAGCGCGCCCGCGGCGCGGGCATCGGTGACGGTCATGGCGTAGGAGCGGTAGCAGGTTTCGCCGATGGCATCGAGGGCGTCGCCGGGTTTGAGGTCGCGCTTGGCCACGGCACAGACCTCGGCCACGGGGCGGGGCAGCGGCACCATGTCGGGCTTGCCGGTCAGCATGATGCGGGCGCAGGTCAGCGGGACTTCGAGGCTCGTCAGGTGATAGGGCCGGAAGAAGCCATAATAGGGTCCGTGGCCGATATGGAGATCATCCATGCGCTCGATAATGCGCGGGTGCTCGGCCTTGACGATGACGAAAACTCCCGGCGCCACGCCCTTGCCGATGGTGAAATCGACCACGCCCGAGGAATTGAGGATGCCGCCATCCGCCTTGGGGATGAGCACCTTGGCCATGTCGTCGCGATGGGTCGCCGGGCCGTGCATGCCCGGCACGTCGGGCAGGAGCCCGGTGGCATTGGCGATGGCGGTCATCTCGACGGCCGTCTTGGAGCCATCGACGAACTCGACCAGCATGCGCGGGTTCATGTTCCGGCGAGTGGCTTCCTCGCGATAGTCGTCCGGGACCGCGTCGTGCTTCAGCGGATTGTTCTTGCCCTTGCCGGCCGCGACGATGTCGAGGCCGAGGGCGGAGACGAATTCGATCAGTTCCATGCAGGAGCTGGGTTCGTCGCCGGCACCCACCGAATAGACGACGCCCAGCCGGTCGGCCTGGGCCTTCAGATAGGGCCCGATGGTGACGTCGGCCTCGACATTCATCATCACCAGATGCTTGCCATGCTCCATGGCCATCAGGTCGTAGTCAGCGGCGACGCCCGGCTTGCCGGTGGCATCGATGACGACGTCGATATTGGGGGTGGTCACCAGCGTCTCGGCCGAGGTGATGGCAATCTTGCCCTGTTCGATGGCAGCGGTGGCGGCGGCGGGCGTGTCCACCACCTTGCCCATGGAATCCTCGCCATAGGCGATGGTCATGGCGTCGAGCGCTGTATGGGGGCGGCGGGTGGCGATGGCGGCCATCTCGATGCCGGTCATCAGGCTCATCTGGGTGACGAGGTCGGTGCCCATCTCGCCCGAGCCGATGACGCCCACGCGAATGGTCTTGCCTTGCTCGGCGCGCAGGGCGAGGTCACGGGCGAGGCCGGTCAGGGCGATCTTGGTGGGCATGGGGCGGTCCAGTTCTGGTGTCGCCGATGCGATAGCGCCGTGCGGGAGCGGGGGCAAGGATTTCTCGGTAACGAAGGACATTGTGCTTGCGGCCCTGGCGTTTGCGGCCGAACCTTTCGGCTCGGATCGCGCCACTGGCGCTCAGCCCCTTCGGGTACGAGTGGATCGCCCTGCGAGCGTAGCTCTCCGGGCCTATGACCCTCCAACCGCGCCACTGGCGCGTTTGGCCGCGATGCGGACGGGTCATAGTTAGCAATTCTTAAACCGTTCGGGCTGAATATGCCGACTGGAGAAGACTCCGGGGGCACCCTTACGAACATGGCCAAGCAAACCAAGCAAACGGTCGCCTTGCCTGAGGTTATCGATCTCGATGCGATCGATGGCATTCGCGACCAGTTGATCGACGCGCTGGAGGAGGGCCCGGTTTCGGTCCAGGCCGGCGCGGTCGAACGGGTTTCCACCAATGCACTGCTGCTGCTGGTGAGTGCCGCCGAAACGGCCCGGAGACACCATTTTGATTTTACGATTGAAGCGCCGAGCGCGGCCATGAGTGCCGCCATCGAGCGACTGGGCCTTGAAGCCCAGTTTTCGGGGATGATGAAACAATGACGCTGCGCGTACTCACTGTTGATGACTCGCGAACCATTCTGGCCATGCTGCACCACACCCTGTCCAATGCCGGGTTCGAGGTGCTGCAGGCCGAAGATGGCAAGCAGGGGCTGGACGTGCTCAAGGCCCAGGAGGTCGATGTGGTGATCACCGACATCAACATGCCGGTGATGGATGGCATCGAGTTCATCAAGAATGTGCGCGCCACCGGGCAGCACAATTCCCTGCCCATCCTGATCCTCACCACCGAAACCAGCCAGGACAAGCGGGACCAGGGCAAGGCCGCCGGCGGCACCGGCTGGATCGTCAAGCCCTTCGATCCGGAGAAGCTGATCTCGGTCATCCATCGCGTCGTGCACTGAACCTAAAAAGAAGCGGACCCAGAAGGGTTGGAAGCCTAAAGCATGAGTGATCTCGACGACTTCAAGGCCACCTATTTCGATGAATGCTCCGAGCTTCTGACCGAGCTCGAGGAGCAGTTCGCCGCCATCGAGGAGGGCGAGCGTGGCTCGGACCGGCTCAACGCCGTGTTCCGCGCCATTCACTCGATCAAGGGTGGCGCGGGCGCCTTCGGCTTCTCGGCCCTTGTGGGGTTCGCCCACGCCTATGAAACCCTGCTCGACTATGTGCGCGACGGCCGGATCGAACTGACCGACGAGGTGGTGACCCTGTGCATCAGGGCCAATGACATCGTGGCCGACCACGTCAACGCCGCCCAGTCGGGCGAGGACCTGCCGGCCGATTACGGCGCCGAGGAAAAGGCGCGCTTCGATGCGCTGGCCCGCGGCGAGACCGCCGGCGACGACGATGACGAGATGAGCGGCGAGATCGTCGAGGAATTCGATATCGACTTCACCCCGGTCATGGTCAATCTCGATGCCCCCATGGCCAGCGGCGAGGCGCCGGTGGAAGACGTGTTCGACAGCGCGCCCATGGCCGCCGCGGACGGGCAGTGGGAAATCCGCTTCACCCCGCATCGCGCCCTCTATGCGCGGGCCAATGACCCGCTGCTGCTGTTCCGCGAACTGGCGGCGCTGGGCACCATGAAGGTGCGCGCCATTCTGGGCGAGGTGCCGCCGCTTTCCGATTTCGAGCCCTTCGCGGTCTATTGCGCCTGGGAGATTACCCTGGTGGCGCCGGGGCTCAGCGAAGCCTCGATCCGCGAGGTCTTTGAATTCGTCGATGGCGATTGCGACATCGCCATCGCGCAGGCTGGCATCGTGCCGGGCCTGGCCGAGGCCGGGTTCGACCTGTCCGATTTCGACGCGGCGCCTGCCGCCGAGGCGGATGCGGTAGCCGAGGCTGACGAACAGGACCTCTCGAGCCTGCTCGCCCTCACCGAGGAAGAAGTGGCCAATCCGCAGGCGCCCGTGGCGCCGCTGGCCGGATTTACCCCCGAGGCCCCGGCCGAGCCGGTCGGTGCCCAGGACAAGTTCGAAGAGGCGCCGGCGCTGAGCTTTGCCGACCTGGCCGCCGAGATCGCGCCACCCGCTCCGCCGGCCCCCAAGGCCGAGGCCGCACCTTCGGTTGCCGCCAAGGCGCCCGCCGCGGCAAGCGAGGGCGAGGATGGCGGTGGCCGCTCGGTCGGCGTGCAGTCGATCCGCGTCGATCTCGACAAGGTGGACCGCGTCGTCAACATGGTGGGCGAACTGGTCATCACCCAGTCCATGCTGACCCAGCAGATGGATGAGACCCTGCGCGCCCGCTATACCGAACTGGTGCGTGGGCTCGAAGTGCTGGCGCAGACCACGCGTGGATTGCAGGATTCGGTCATGGCCATCCGCGCCCAGCCGGTCAAATCGGTTTTCAGCCGCATGCCGCGCCTGGTGCGCGAACTGGCCACCAAGACGTCCAAGAAGATCAAGCTCGAGACCATTGGCGAGAACACCGAAATCGACAAGACGGTGATCGAGCAGTTGTCCGATCCGCTGACCCACATGATCCGCAACTCGGCGGACCATGGTATCGAGACCCCGGAAAAGCGCCTGGCCGCCGGCAAGCCGGAAAGCGGCACGATCCGGCTTTCGGCCGAACAGGCAGGCGGCAATATCCTGATCATCGTCGAGGACGACGGTGCCGGCATCAATCGCGAACGGGTGCTCAAGCTTGCCCGCGACAAGGGCATTGTGGCCCCCGACATCACCCCTACCGACGAACAGATCGACCAGCTGATCTTTGCCCCGGGCTTTTCGACGGCGGAGGCCATCAGCGACATTTCCGGGCGCGGCGTCGGCATGGACGTGGTGCTCTCCAACATCAAGAAGATCGGCGGGTCGGTGCATGTCCGCAGCTGGACCGGCAAGGGTACGCGCATGACTCTGCGGCTGCCGCTGACGCTGGCGGTGCTCGATGTCATGCTGGTCAAGGTCGGCGACAGCCCCTATGTGGTGCCGCTCTCCTCGATCGTGGAAACCATGCAGTGCAGCCGCGCCAGCTTCGAGCGCGTGCCTTCGGGCGGCCGCGTGCTGCAGGTGCGCGGCGAATATGTGCAGGTGATCGATCTGGGGCAGCGCTTTGGCCTCGCCACCGAGGTCGCGCAGTCCGACCAGTTCGTGGTGCTGTGCGAGACCGAGGGCAACCAGAAGGTGGCGCTGGTGGTGGACGACATCATCGGCCAGCAGCAGGTGGTCATCAAGTCGCTCGAAGAAAACTTCGAGCGCGTCGATGGCATTGCCGGCGGCACCATCCTGGGCGATGGCAATGTGGCGCTGATCGTGGATGTGCAAGGCCTGCGCTCGACGCATCTGCACCAGAACGCGGCCTAACCCGGCGGCGCGCGTTAATCAATTGGCGTCGATTGGCGCGGTAGACTGAAGGAAAGTGGCCCAGGACGGGCGGCAGAAAAGGCGAGAAAGATGGAAGCGCTGAGCCTTCGCGACGATGTAAGCGACAAGTCGGCCATAGCCGGCCAGAACACATTGCAGCTGATCGCCTTTTCGATCGGCGAACAGACCTATGGCGTGGAAATCACCACGGTCAGGGAAATCCGCGCCTGGAACGGTGCGACCCCCTTGCCCAATACCCGCGAATTCGTGCGCGGCGTGATCAATCTGCGCGGTACCATCGTGCCGATCTTCGACCTGCGCGCCCGCTTCGGCGACGGCCAGACCTCGCCCACCAAGAACCATGTCGTGGTGGTGATGAGCGTCGGCGACAAATGGGTCGGCATCCTGGTCGATGCGGTGTCGGACATTCTCACGGTCAATCGCGACGACATCCACAATGTGCCCGAAGGCAATTCGATCGATACCGAACTGCTCAACGGCATCGTCACCCATGAAAGCCGCATGGTCGGGCTGATCGACCTCCACGCCGTGGTCTCCGGCGCCAAGATGGACGGCTAGGGCCGGTCTGTCGCACCAAGAGTTTTGACAAGGGCGCCGCGAGGCGCCCTTGTTGTTTCGAGGGTAGTATTTTCTGACGGTCCCAACTATGCCAAGCTTGCGACTTGGATGCGGTGAGAGACAAGTCGCAAATGCAACCTGAGTTCGATACCGCTGCACTAACTGCATTTTTGCCCTGGCGAAGTTACCATTTCTCTATAAGAAACATCATTGTCTGGACCGGAATAATAGCTCTTCTGGTGACGCTGTCATGGTACGTGGAAGATGGTGGCCATAGATTTTCCTTCGGCCTGGCCATGGTCCTTCTACTTGTTCCCGCTGTTCTGCTTTTTTACCGGCGCTCATCCTATCGTGGCAGTTGGTTGATCTATCCTGTTGGTATGGACAGGGATGGAATTGTCGGACCGGGTATGTGGGGGACGCTTTATGTACCATGGTCGGACGTGAAAGCTGTGGCTACCGTAGTGGGCTCAATTGGCGGCGGGTATCGCCCTATCGAAGACAATCTACTCATCGTCAGGCAACGTGGCGGGGCGTCTCGAATTCCATTGCCTGAGTTGACGGCAAGTGAGTTCGAGCAGTTCCTTGTTGTCTTAGAGGGGCTTTCGCGACTCCACCGGTTCCGACTCGTGCTTGGTCACACACCAGAAGGTCAACGGTGGCTCAAGAACAGACCCTGGTACGAATTTTGACATTCATGCTTGGACGCAGAAGATGTCGGAAACGCCGGTCTGCTGAAATCAAGCGACCAGTGCAGCCACGGGAAACAGACGCTGATAGAAGAGCACGATCCTGAATGGCGCAACCTCTGGGACGAGATCGTCAAGTGAAGAGCCCTCGGCACAAGGCCGATGGTGACTCGCGGTGGGTGGGGCGACGGCAGGTTCTGGTCGTCTCATCGTATGGGCTCGATGACCACAACGGCGTCGATTTCTGCCCGGCCTCTCCGAAGTAGGGGGAGCAGACATCGGGCGCAAGCAGGATTTGGCGCTGGCACTGGTCTCGCGCCAGATTCGTCAGGTCCCCCGCCGTGTCGGGGCTGGCTGGGTGAAGGGTATCCCTTGCGCCAATGCGGCGAGTGCTTTGCGGTGATGGTTGAGGTTCGTACCTCGATAAACGCAAAAAGGCGCCTTGCGGCGCCTGCGTCGACAGACCGGATAAAAGCCCTAGAACAGTTCGGCGTCGCCGTGGGCCTGGTGGGCGGCGATGCCCGAAAGGGCGGGGACGCGCAATTCGTCGAGCGTCAGGCTCGCCCAGATTTCGTCATAGACCGAATCGGGGGCGGTGGGCGGCAGCAGCGCGAACTGGCGCACGGCCAATGCCATATTGTGGCAGCGCTGTTCGATGCGGTCCTGGCCCTGGAGGGCGGTGATGATGAGCTGGACCGCTTCCCTGACGGTCGGGTCCTTGCTGAGCTGCTTTTCGGCGAGCAATTCGAGCGCTTCGGTGATGCCTTCTAGCATGGAAGCGGTCTGCCGCGCCGTCTCGTCCAGTTCTCGTGCGAGTTTCTGCAGTGACATTGATACGTATTCCTAGCCCCGTTCTGCCAACCCTATAGCGCGATTTCTAAACCTCTCCTTGCTGAATCAATGGTGACCAGCGAACTCCGCCGTCGTGGTTAGCAATTGGCTAACGAGTTTACCTCTACCATCGGAACCAATTCGCCCGCAGAGGTAGATGACGACCAAATGGCCCTTTCGAATACCCTGCCACCCGAATTCGATCGTGGGGTGGTGACGACCGTCCATCAGGGCGACTGCCACGTTTCCAATGCCGCGGACATCACGTTCTCGACGGTTCTGGGATCGTGCATCTCTGCCTGCGTGCGGGACCGGGTGGCCCTTGTGGGCGGCATGAACCATTTCCTGCTCGCCGAACAGTCGGGATCGGCCAAGGATCGCTACGGGGCCTCGGCGCGCTATGGCGCCTTTGCCATGGAGCAATTGATCAACAAGGTGTTGAGCCAGGGCACCGGCAAGAAGGCCAATCTCGAGATCAAGGTGTTCGGCGGCGGCAAGATCAATTCGGCGCTCGACGATGTGGGTGCCAAGAATATCGAATTCGTCCGGCAGTTCCTCAGCGATGAAGGCTATGTCGCCATGAGCGAGGATCTGGGAGGCACGTTTGCCCGCCGCGTGCTGTTCAAGCCGCATTCGGGCCGGGCCTTCGTCAAGCGGCTCGACAGCGATGCCGGCGCCAATGTGGCCCAGGAAGAACTGGCGATCGCGCGTCGCCGCGTGGTGGTGCCGGCACCGGTGGACGATATCGAACTGTTCTAGAAACGGCCGGGGCGGGCGGTGCTTTCAAAAGTCTTACCGCCCCCGGTCCCCTTATAGACTTGGTTAACCATTATGCGGATAGGGTCCGACCATGCCGGACCACGCCGCCTTTACTGTTGATTCGCGTCCGCCTCATCGGGGCTTACGCCTCATGGCGGCCGCGGCCGGGCTCTGGACGCTTTCTGGCGCGGCGGCCGGCGGGCTGCTGCTGGCCCTGGGGCCGGGGCCGGGCTGGTTCGCGGCGGCGGGGAGCCTGGCTGGGCTGGCCATTGCCGGCAGCCTGATCTTCGGACATGTCGTCGATCGGCGCGAGGCGGCCCGGCTAGCGGCCGTGGCCCAGGCGGCCGGTCTCTGCGACAAGCCCGGCGAAACGCTCTCGATTGCCGGCATCGTGGCCCGGCTGGGCCGGCGCCTGGAACGGGCCCATCATTTCCGCGCGGCGCTGGGGACGCTCGAAGCCCCGGTCCTCGTGATCGACGAGCATGGGGTGATCCTGGCCGCCAGCCAGGGCATGGAGCGCCTGGCACCGGCGGCGGTCGAGGGAGAGACGCTCGACGGGCTGTTCGGGGCCGGCTATCTCGAAGGCGGGGGTGGCGCGCCCGAAGAAGCGCTGGTCATGCTCCAGGGGCAAAGGCTGGTGGCCCATCGCCGGGCGCTGCCCTCGGGACGCTATGCGCTGGAACTCAAGCCGGCCGGCCATTTCATCGAGGACGACAATTTCGAGGCGGCGCTCGAGGCGCTGCGGCAGGGGCAGACCGGGTTCCGCTTCGACGCGGAGGCGGTTGCGGCCCGCGCGGCGCTGGGCGGGTTCAATCGCGCGTTCGAGGCGCTCGATGATGGCGTGACGCAATTGCGGTCGGTCATGGCCGGCGAGGCGATTACCGATGCAGCGCTGCCGCTGGCGGACGAGGCGCAGATGGTGATCGACCTGTTTGCCGGCCTCGACGAGCAGCAGCGCGACGAAGCCCAGGCGCGGGTGGCGCTGGAAACAAGGCTGGCCTCGGTCAAGACGCTGCTGGCCCAGTTCGAGGCGCGGGCGGCCGAACTCGAACAGACCGCGGAGACCGGGCGCCAGGCGCTGGCGGCCGGGGTCGAGAAGATGGCCGGGCTCGAAGCGCAGCTGGCCAATGCGCAGCGCCGGACCGACGAGGCGGGCCGCATGGCGGCGCAGGTCGAGCAGGCGGCCGGACGGACGCGGGCCCTGGTCAGCGAGATCGCGCGCATGGCCCAGGAAATCGACACGATGACGGCGGGCATCGAGGATGTGTCGTTCCGCACCAACCTTCTGGCGCTCAATGCCGCCGTGGAGGCGGCACGGGCCGGGGAGAAGGGGGCGGGCTTTGCCGTGGTGGCCGACGAGGTGCGCCAGCTCGCGCAGGTGACCAATCGATCGGCCAAGGACATCCGGGTGATTGCCGACAAGGGGCGGGCGCAGGCGCGCATCGGCCTCGACGAAGCAGGCGAGCTGCAAAGAATCACGTCGGCGCTGAAAGAGAATTTACGCAATCTAAGCAATGGCACGGCCAATATTGCCCCGATTGTGGAGGTCGAGCGGCGCCAAGAGGCGGTGCGGACCGCCGCAGGGCCGCTGGTTGAGCGGGCGGGTCAGGAGACCGGCTTCGACCAGCGCGCCGCCAGCTAGAGCCGGAAGAAACCGGCAAAAAAGGGGTGGTTGCATGGAACAGGGGGAATTCTCCCTTAGTGAGCGCGAGTTTTCGCGGATCAAGGCGCGGGTCTATGCCGTGGCCGGCATTTCCCTGAGCAATGCCAAGCGGACCCTGGTCCTGTCCCGGCTCTCGAAAATCGTCCGTGCGCTGGGCCTGCCGAGCTTTGATGCCTATGTCGACTATCTCGAGCGCAATGGCTCGGCCCAGGACGGGCAGGATTTCGTCAACGCGCTGACCACCAATCTCACGCGGTTCTATCGCGAAGACCACCATTTCGAACATTTGCGCACCTATGTGGGGACGCTGATGGCGGAGCGCCCGCGGGGCACGCGGCTCCGCATCTGGTCGGCCGGCTGTTCGACCGGCCAGGAACCCTACACAATCGGCATGGACCTCCTTGCCGCCTTTCCCGAGCTCAAGCGCTGGGACTTCAAGATCCTGGCCACCGACATCGATACGGCGGTGATCGCCAAGGCGGCCGGTGGCGTCTATCCGGAAAGCGAATTGAGCGGACTTTCGGCAGAACGCGCGCGACCCTTCGAACGGGGCGAGGGCACCATCAGGGTGCCTGGCGCGGTGCGCGAACTGGTGTCGTTCAAGCCCCTGAACCTGATCGGGCCGTGGCCGATGAAAGGCCCGTTCGATGCAATCTTCTGTCGCAACGTCGCTATCTATTTCGACAAGCCGACCCAGGGGGAAGTGTTCGGACGCTTCTCGAAACTCCTGGCGCCTGAAGGCTTCCTCTATATCGGCCACTCGGAAAACCTGGGGTCGGGCGGGGAAGGGTTCCGGCTGGTGGGCAAGACCATCTACCAGTCCAAAGAAAAACTGAGCAAGCGAGCTGCATGATGAGCATCAAGGTACTGGTCGTCGACGATTCGGCGCTTATCCGCGAAGTGCTGGCCCGCATGCTGACGCGGGACGGGGATATCGACGTGGTGGGCACCGCCACCGACCCCATCGACGCGCGCGAAAAGATCAAGGCACTCGATCCCGACGTGGTGACGCTCGATATCGAAATGCCCAATATGAACGGGCTGGCTTTCCTCGAGCGGCTGATGCGGCTCAGGCCAACGCCGGTGGTGATGGTGTCGACGCTGACCAAGAAGGGCGCCAGCGAAACCCTTTTGGCGCTCGAACTGGGCGCGGTGGATTTCGTGGCCAAGCCGAGCGCTGAATTTGCCGGGGGCCTGGATGCCTTCGGGGCCGGCCTCAGGGACAAGATCAGGGCGGCGGCGAAATCGGACGTGCGAGGCCGCTCGGCCAGCCGCGCCGATACGCCCAAGACCGCCAAGGCACCGCTCAAGACCGCAGCCGCGCCCGAGGGCGCGCTGATCGCCATCGGCGCCTCGACCGGCGGGGTGGAAGCGATCCGCGCGGTGCTGAGCGAAATGCCGGCCGACTGCCCGCCCGTGGTCATTGCCCAGCATATGCCCGCCGGTTTTACTGGGCGCTTTGCCGCCCGGCTCGATGAATTGTGCGCGCTCAAGGTGGTGGAGGCGGAAGACCGCATGGTGCTGCAGCCCGGCCATGCCTATGTCGCGCGGGGTGATTACCACCTGCGGGTCGAGAAATCGTCGGGCCAGCTCAAGTGCCGGCTGAGCCAGGATGGGCTCGAGAGCGGGCATCGGCCGAGCGTCGACGTGCTGTTCGAGTCGGTGGCCAAGACCGTGGGCGCGATGGCCGTTGGCGCCATCCTGACCGGCATGGGCCGTGACGGTGCGCGGGGCCTCAAGCTCATGCGCGACGCCGGCGCCTATACGGTGGGGCAGAGCCAGGCTTCGGCCTTGGTCTATGGCATGCCGCGCGTCGCCTTCGAGGAGGGCGCGGTGGTGGAACAGGCGGCCGTGGAACAGATTGCGGCCAAGCTTGCCAATGCCCTGGTCAAGCTCAAATCGGCCGCCTGACAGCGTTGCGACAATCCTGCCGTGTCGGTTGAGAGATTTGTAACGCTTGGCCCATAGAGTTTGAAACAAGTACGGGGCTAGAAGAGCCCTTGGCGCGTAGAGGTAAGAACCACCATGCCAAAAGCGAGCGCTGTCAGCGTCCTGATCGTTGATGACCAGCAGTCGATGCGTGGCATCTGTAAGTACATTCTGACGCAGTTGGGCTTCAAGGACATCATCGAGGCCAAGTCTGGCCGCGACGCCTTGGGCAAGCTCGAAAAGTCCAATGTGGACCTGATTATCTCCGACTGGAACATGGAAGACATTGACGGGCTGACCCTGCTCAAGGTCATCCGCAAGCATCCAAGGACGCAGGCCATGCCCTTCATCATGGCGACCGGCCGTTCGGACAAGGAACAGGTCAAGGAAGCCATTTCCTTTGGCGTCAACAATTACATCATCAAGCCCTTCGATGCCTCGACGATGAAGAAGCGCATCGAGGCGGTGATCGGCGCGCTGACCTGATCAGCGCTCGCAATCGCACAATGAACGCCCTGCCGGGTCCCGGCGGGGCGTTTTGCGTTCTGGCCGGAAAAACGCTGCATTGCTAGGCATTTGCCCAAGAAATGGGCTATCGGCATTTATCCGTAAGAAGTGATTAATCCCCGCACTATATCGTTTCCACAAATTGGCGCCGTTGGGCGTCAAGTGGCTGTCTGCGCCATGCCCGGCCCGGAACCGGAGGGTGCAGGGGGAAGCAGCCGCCGAGGGGGAACCGAGGAATAGTCATGAAATTCTTTCCGCAGTTGAAGATTGCCCAGAAACTGCCGCTGGCGCTGGTGGGTTCGGCTCTGGTGGTGAGCGCGGGCGTGGGTATTGCCAGCTATCTGATCGGCCTGGGCACCGTGCGGGAACAGCGCGACCAGTCGATGCAGGCCTCGCTGACCACGGCGACGTCGCTGGTAAGCGACTATTTTTCCAGCGCCGAGGTGGACCTCAAGCTCTTCGTGCAGCGTTCCGACACCGTGACGGCGATGAAGAACCTGACGCGCGCGCTCGACGAACTGCGCATGGGCCTGAAGGAACGCGCCGCCATTCAGCTGCAGACCGCCTATGTGACCGACAATCCCAATCCCGATGACCGCGCCGCCGTGGACAGCGTGGGCGCCATGGGCGCCAGCTATGACCCGGTGCATAAGCGCTATCACCCGGGTTTCCGTACGCTCCGGCTGGAGCGCGATTATTCGGACGTGCTGATGATCAGCGCTGCCGGCGACGTGGTCTATTCGGTGGCCAAGAACCCGGACTTCGCCACCAATGTGGTGACCGACAGCGCCGCGGCCGCATCCGGGCTGGGGCAGGCCTTTGCCGCGGCCAAGGATCTGGCCGAAGGCGAGGCCGCCTTTGTCGATTTTTCCGTCTACGCCCCCAGCGGCACGGCGGAAAGCTTCATGGCCATGCCCGTCTATGACAAGGACGAGAAGACCGGTGTCATGGTGCTGGCCATTTCGCCCGAAGCCATGAGCACCCGGGTTTCCGGGCTTTCGGGCCTGGGACGGAGCGGCGAGGTGGTGGTGGTGGGCCAGGATGGCCTGCTGCGCTCGGAATCCCCGCGCACCGAGGAGACCGACGTCCTTACGACCACGCTCACCTCCAATGTCATTGCCGGCGCCTTTGCCGGCGAGACCGGCGAGGGGCTGAGCACCGATTATCGCGGCGCCCCGATGGTGGTGCGCGCACAGCCGGTCAGCGTCGGCGACGTCACCTGGGCCGTTGCTGCGGTGCAGCCGGAAGACGAGGCCTATGCGGCCGTCGTGCAGATGCGCAACATGACCCTGGCCATTGGCGGGGTGCTGCTGGCCATTGCCGCCGTTATCGGCTTCTTCTTTGCCCGCTCGATCAGCAAGCCGATCAGCCGGCTGACCGGCACCATGGATGCGCTGGCCAGCGGGGATCTCGAAGTCGAGGTCAAGGGCGCAAGGCGCGCCGACGAAATCGGCGCCATGGCCCGCGCCGTGGAGGTGTTCCGCGAGAATGCGCTCAAGGTCAACGAAATGACCGAGGCGGAGGCTGCGCGCATCGTGGCCAGCCAGGCCGAGCGCGCCGCCATGATGCAGGAATTGCAGCGGGCCTTCGGCCAGGTGGTCGACGCGGCCATTGCCGGCGATTTCACCCAGCGCGTGACCGCCGAATTCCCGGACGACGAACTCAACACGCTGGCCCGTTCCGTCAACGGGCTGGTGGAGACCGTGGATCGCGGTGTCACCGAGACCGGTTCGGTGCTGGCTGCGCTGGCCCATACCGATCTCACCCAGCGCATGCAGGGCGACTACCAGGGCGCCTTTGCCCGGCTCAAGGCCGACACCAATGCGGTGGCCGACAAGCTGACCGACATCGTGGGTCAGTTGCGTGACACCTCGCGGACGCTCAAGACCGCCACCGGGGAAATCCTCTCGGGCGCCAACGATCTTTCCGAGCGCACCACCAAGCAGGCGGCCACCATCGAGGAAACTTCGGCGGCCATGGAACAGCTGGCCTCGACGGTGCTGGCCAATGCCGAACGCGCCAAAGAAGCCTCCACCGTGGCGACCGGAGTGACCCATACCGCCGAAGAAGGCGGGCAGGTCATGGGCCGCGCGACCGAGGCCATGGAACGCATCACCCAGTCCTCGGCCAAGATCTCCAACATTATCGGGCTGATCGACGACATCGCCTTCCAGACCAACCTGTTGGCGCTCAATGCTTCGGTGGAAGCTGCGCGGGCCGGCGAGGCGGGCAAGGGCTTTGCGGTGGTGGCCGTGGAAGTGCGGCGCCTCGCCCAGTCGGCGGCCCAGGCCTCCAGCGACGTCAAGGCGCTGATCGAGCAGAGTGCCGACGAGGTCAAGGGCGGCTCCAAGCTGGTGGCCGATGCGGCCGGCCGGCTCGCGGAAATCCTCGCCTCGGCGCGCTCGTCCAGCGAATTGATGAACAATATCGCCCGCGAAAGCCGCGAACAGGCGTCGTCCATCGACGAAGTGAACACGGCCGTGCGGACCATGGACGAGATGACCCAGCACAATGCGGCGCTGGTGGAGGAAATGAACGCCTCGATCGAACAGACCGAAGCGCAGGCCAGCCAGCTCGACCAGATCGTCGATATTTTCGCGCTCGAACAGCGGCCGGCCGGTGGGGCGTCCAAGGCCCAGCCCAAGGCGGCCAATCCCGGGCCGGTGCAGGCCATCGCCCAGGGTGCACGCGGGCTGCAGGCCAAGCTCAGCACCGCCGCCCGCTCCTATCTCAGCAAGGGCAATGCCGCGGTCGACAGCGACTGGAGCGAGTTCTAGCCACATCAAGGGCGCCCCCGGGCGCCCTTTTGCTTGTCCTTGTAACTACCATACAAGATTAGAGTTGCGTTAAGCCAATGGCGCTAGCTTGGCGATGCGCGGGGCGGGGGTTCCTGCGCCGGACACGGAGGGGGATCCATGAGATTGTTTTCGGCGCTGCGGCATATCCGGTTGACCACGGCCATTGCAGGCCTGCTGGTCGCCAGCATAGGCGTGACTGTCATCGCCTATAGCGTGAGCACCTATCTCAGCCTGCGCGGCCAGGCCATCGGCCAGGCCGTGGCGCAGCAGAGCGCCGACCTCAAGACCGCCGCAACGGTCTATGAGAAGCGCCTGTCGGGCTCGGTGATCACCTGGAACGAAGAGGATGGCAGCATTGTCAGCTTCACCACCTATTCGATCCCCAATTTCTACGACACCGGCGCCGTCGATTCGCTGACAAGGGTCACCGGTGGCGAAACCGCGATCTTCGGGCTGGATGCCGAAAGCCAGTTCATCGCCAAATCCACGAGCTTTGAGACCCCGGATGGCGAACGCGAAGTCGATTTCGTGCTCGATCCCGCCGGCCCGGCTGCCCAGGCGCTGGCGGCGGGCAGCCCGTTCCAGGGCGAGATGACGCTTGAGGGCAGCACCTTCAACGCGGCCGCCTATCCGATCCACAAGCTCGACGGGACCCTGATCGGTGCCTTCTGGGTGGGCAAGGATGTGGGCCTGGCCGATGCGGCCGCCAATATGGCGGTGCCGGGACTGGCGGCCATGGGCGGCGTGCTGCTGCTGGTCATGGGAGCGCTTGGTCTGCTGGTGTCGCGCGTGCTGACGCGGCCCATTCCCCGGCTGGCCGGCACGATGGATGCCATTGCACAGGGTGATTTCGAGGTCGCGGTGCCGTTTGTGGATCGTGGCAACGAGATCGGGGCCATGGCGCGGGCGGTGGAGGTCTTCCGCGAGAACGGGCTGCGCGTCAGCCAGATGACCGAGGCCGAGGCGGCGCGGATCATCGCCGACAAGGACGAGCGGCAGCGCATGATGAGCGAATTGCGCGATGCATTCGGCGTGGTGGTCGATGCGGCGGTTGCCGGCGATTTCGGGCGCCGGGTCACCGTGGAATTCCCCGATCCCGAACTCAATGCACTTTCGGGCAGCATCAACAATCTCGTCTCCACGGTCGACCGGGGCGTGACGGAGATCGGCTCCGTGCTCGGGGCCCTGGCCGATACCGACCTGACCCGCCGCATGGAGGGCGAGTATCAGGGCGCGCTGGCGCAGCTCAAGTCCGACACCAATGCGGTCGCCGACCGGCTGAGCGATGTCGTGGGGCAATTGCGCCAGACCTCGGGCACGATCAAGACCGCGACCAGCGAAATCCTGTCGGGCGCCAACGATCTCTCCGAGCGCACGACGCGACAGGCGGCGACCATCGAGGAGACCTCGGCGACCATGGAACAATTGGCCGCGACCGTGCTCACCAATGCCGAACGCGCGCAGGAGGCCAGTGCCAGCGCCGGACTGGTGACGCGGACCGCCGAGGAGGGTGGCCAGGTGATGGATGCGGCCACCGGCGCGATGGAGAAGATCACCACTTCCTCGGGCAAGATCTCCAACATTATCGGGCTGATCGACGATATTGCCTTCCAGACCAATCTCCTGGCCCTCAACGCCTCAGTGGAAGCGGCGCGCGCCGGGGAAGCGGGCAAGGGCTTTGCCGTGGTGGCGGTGGAAGTGCGGCGGCTGGCGCAGTCGGCCGCACAGGCCTCGGCCGATGTGAAGGTGCTGATCGAGCAGAGCGCCGCCGAGGTCAAGGGCGGTTCGCGCCTTGTGGCGGATGCGGCCACCAAGCTGGGCGCCATATTGGAGGCGGCCCGGGCCTCCAATGCGTTGATGCACTCCATCGCCGCGGACAGCCGCGAACAGGCTTCGTCCATCGAGGAGGTCAACACCGCCGTGCGCACCATGGACGAGATGACCCAACACAATGCGGCGCTGGTGGAAGAGATGAACGCGGCCATAGAGCAGACCGAAGCCCAGGCGACGCAGCTCGACGGCATTGTCGAGGTCTTCCGGATCGCCGGGCGGGACGAGGCGCCCAAGCCTGTCGAGGCACCCGAGCGGGCCCGGCAGCCGGTCGCCGGCAGGGCCGAGAGAATCAAGCCGGCGGCGCGTGCCTATCTGAGCCAGGGCAATGCCGCGGTCGCGACCGATTGGAGCGAATTCTAGCCCCGCCGAGGCCGGGACGGGCATGCCAGGGAGAGCCGGGTTTTCGCTGAGGGGCGTGCTTCGGTGAAAATTGGGGTCCCAAAGAGGCCCTGCAGGGCCAGATTTTACAGCCCGGGCAATGGCAAATGAAAATGAGTCCACACTAAGTTATTGTAATATTTGATTAAATTTGAGGGCCATATTCTTGCTCCCGGGTGCAATCGCTGGGGGCAGGGATGTCTGGTTTCGTGGGTAAGCTGTTTGGTCGTCTGAGCCTGAGGCTGCAGATCTCGGGCCTGGTCATGGCCGCCATCGTGGTCTCGATCGGGGTGGTGGCAGTGGCCATCTATCTCAGCTTCTCGAGCACCATGATGCAGCAGGGGCGGGACCGGCAGGAGACCAATCTCAAGACGGCGGCGACGATCTTTGCCGCGGCGACCAACAACAAGGGCGGCACGGTGGTCCACTGGACCGAGGACGGCGCCATGAGCCAGGTGACCGGCTGGGCGCTGCTGCCGTTCTTCGATACCGAACTGGTCGACGGCATTTCGCGTGTGATCGGGGCCGAGACCGCCATCTATATCACCGACAAGGATAGCGGCCTCCTGGTCAACAATACGACGACGCTTGCGAGCGATGACGGGGAGAGCCTCAAGGGCTCCGTCATCGACGCGGCGGGTCCGGTCATGGCCGCCCTCGGTGCCGGCCAGGGCTGGTTCGGCGAGGAGGAACTGGCGGGGCGCCGCTATTATTCGGCCTATTTCCCGGTCAATCGCGAGGACGGGGCGCTGGCCGGCGCGCTGTTCGTCGGCGAACCGGTGGCAGCGGTCGCGGCCTCGGTCAGCCAGATGATGGGGTTCCTGCTGGTGATCGCGCTGGGGACGACCCTGGTGCTGGCGGCGCTGGGCTATGTCGTCAGCCTAGTCATCACCAGGCCGATCCCGCGCATCGCGACGGCCATGGGCGCTATTGCCGAGGGAGCCTATGAGACCGAAGTGCCTTATCGCGATCTCGGCAATGAGGTCGGCGGCATGGCCCGGGCCGTGGAGGTGTTCCGCGAAAACGGCCTGCGGGTCAGCGAGATGACCGAAGCGGAAGCGGCGCGCATCGTGGCCGATGAGGAACACCGCCGGCAGATGATGGCCGAGTTGCAGGGCGCCTTCGGCGTGGTGGTCGACGCGGCCGTGGCCGGCGACTTCAGCAAGCGCGTGACGACGCAATTTCCCGATGCCGAGCTCAATGGGCTGGCGGCAAGCGTCAACAATCTGGTGGCGACCGTCGATCGCGGCGTGACGGAGGTGGGTTCGGTGCTCAACGCGCTGGCCAATACGGACCTTACGCAGCGCATGGAGGGCGACTATGAGGGGGCGCTGGCCCGCCTCAAGGACGACGCCAATGCGGTGGCCGACAAGCTCGGTGAAGTGGTTGGCCAATTGCGCCAGACTTCGGGCACGCTCAAGACCGCCACCAGCGAAATCCTCTCGGGCGCCAACGATCTCTCCGAGCGCACCACGCGACAGGCGGCGACCATCGAGGAAACCTCGGCGACCATGGAGCAACTGGCCTCGACCGTGCTCACCAATGCCGGGCGGGCGCAGGAGGCCAGTGCCAGCGCTGCCCTGGTGACCCGCACGGCCGAGGATGGCGGCCAGGTCATGGCCAATGCCACCGACGCCATGGAGCGGATCACCACCTCCTCGGGCAAGATCTCCAATATTATCGGGCTGATCGACGATATCGCCTTCCAGACCAATCTTCTGGCGCTTAATGCGTCGGTCGAGGCCGCGCGGGCCGGCGAGGCGGGCAAGGGCTTTGCGGTGGTGGCCGTGGAAGTGCGGCGGCTGGCGCAATCGGCGGCGCAGGCCTCTGCCGACGTCAAGACCCTGATCGAGCAGAGCGCCACCGAGGTCAGGGGCGGCTCGCGCCTGGTAGCCGACGCGGCGGAGAAACTGACCGCGATCCTCGAGGCCGCCCGTACCTCCAACGACCTGATGCATTCGATCGCCCAAGAGAGCCGGGAGCAGGCCGCCTCGATCGACGAGGTCAATACTGCGGTGCGCACCATGGACGAGATGACCCAGCACAATGCGGCGCTGGTGGAAGAGATGAACGCGGCCATCGAGCAGACCGAGGCCCAGGCGACGCAGCTCGACAGCATTGTCGATGTGTTCACCGTGACCTCTCCGGCTGCGCCGGCGCTGGTGCCGGTTGGGCAGGCCAGGCGCGCGCCTGCGGAGGCCCGGGGGCGGTTGCCGGCCGCCGCCGGTGTCCACCGGGTGCAAGGCAATGCGGCGCTGGCCACCGACTGGAGCGAATTCTGAAGAGGGCAGGGCAGATAGAATCATTGGCGCAGACGTCCCCCTGCGCCGAGGCCAAAGCCCTCCCCCATGCCCAGAATCGGCCGGGTCGGCGAAATTTGCGGGCTTCAGGGCGATTTTTTGGGCAGAAATGTCACAAAGTGACTGTCGAAATCGATTGCGGAAAAATCCGTACAGTTTTCGGTAAATAGTTTCCCATAGCGTCTTGTCCCATTGAGCCGGTTCCGGGGATGCCTCCCCAAGGCCATTGCCGGTGCCGTATGGGGGAGAAGACGCTATGAAACAGATTGCGCGCCTTTTGGGAAATGTGCGCATGACCACCACCATCCTGGTGCTTGTCATGCTGTCGATCATCGGATCGATTGGTGCCGTATCGGCGGCCATCTATATGAGCCTTCACAGCCAGGCCATTGCGGATGGCGAAGTGCAGCAGCAGACAAATCTTGGCGTTGCCGCCACGATTCTGGAGCGCCGCATTTCCGGTTCGGTGCTGACCTGGACCGAGGAAGGTGAGATCGCCACGTTCCAGAGCTGGGCCATTCCTCCCTTCTACGACACGGAAGTCATCGATTCGGTGACGCGGGTGACCCGCCAGGACGCAGCCATCTATGTGATCGACACGGCCACCGGCGACATGGTGGCCAAGACTACCAGCATTGAGCTACCAGATGGGACCCGCGATACGGGGGGCATCCTGCCAGCCGACAGCGATGCGGTGACCCGGCTTATGGCGGGCGAAATGGTGTTGGGCCAGATCACGATCGGCGGCACCGCCTACAAGACCGCGCTGCAGCCGATCCAGAAGACCAGCGGCGAGGTTATGGGCGCCATTTTCGTCGGCACGCCGATGGCCAATGTCGAGGCTGCTGCCAATAGTGTCCTGAACCTGATCGCCCTGGTGGGGGGCGCGGCGGTTATCGGCTTCGGCCTGCTCGGCTTCCTCGCCTCGCGCCTGATCACCCGGCCCATTCCCAAGCTTGCCGCGACGATGGATGTGGTGGCGCAGGGCAATTACGACGTCGATGTCCCGTTCACCGAAATGGGCAATGAAGTGGGGGCCATGGCCCGGGCCGTGGAAGTGTTCCGCGAGAACGGGTTGCGCGTCAGCCAGATGACCGAGGCGGAAGCCGCCCGCATCGTGGCGGACGAGGAAAAGCGCCGCCTGATGATGACCGAGCTGCAGGCCGCCTTCGGCGAAGTGGTCGATGCCGCAGTGTCGGGCGACTTCACCAAGCGCGTGCATGCCCAGTTCCCCGATGCCGAGCTCAACAGCCTGGCGGGCAGCGTCAACAATCTGGTCGAGACCTTCGACCGCAGTGTCGCCGAAGTGGGCGAGGTGCTTGGCGCCATGGCCGACACGGACCTCACGCGCCGCATGACCGGCGAATATGAGGGGGCGTTCGCCAAGCTCAAGACCGACATCAATTCGGTGGGCGAGAAGCTGACCGAAGTGGTGCAGCAGCTGCGCCGCACGTCGGGCTCGCTCAAGACCGCGACGGGGGAAATCCTGTCCGGTGCCAACGACCTGAGCGAACGCACCACCAAGCAGGCAGCGACCATTGAGGAAACCTCGGCCGCCATGGAGCAACTTGCTTCTACCGTGCTGTCCAATGCCGAACGCGCCAAGAATGCCAGCGCCAGCGCCTCCAGGGTGACCCAGACGGCCGAAGAGGGTGGCAAGGTGATGGATGCGGCCAACGAGGCCATGGAGCGGATCACCGCATCCTCGGCCAAGATCTCCAACATCATCGGCATGATCGACGATATCGCCTTCCAGACCAATCTTCTGGCCCTCAACGCCTCCGTGGAAGCGGCGCGCGCCGGGGATGCCGGCAAGGGCTTTGCCGTGGTGGCCGTGGAAGTGCGGCGCCTGGCCCAGAGCGCGGCCAGCGCGTCCTCGGACGTCAAGGCACTGATCGAGCAGTCGAGCGTGGAGGTGACCACCGGGTCCAAGCTGGTGGGCGAAGCGGCCGGCAAGCTGGCCAGCATGCTCGAGGCGATCCGCGAGAACACCCAGTCGCTCGAAGCGATTGCCCGCGACAGCGCCGAACAGGCAACCTCGATCGAGGAAGTCACCTCGGCCGTCCGCACCATGGACGAGATGACCCAGCACAATGCGGCTCTGGTGGAAGAAACCAATGCCGCCATCGAGCAGACCGAGGCCCAGGCCACCGAGCTCGATCGCATTGTGGAGATCTTTGCCATCGACCCCGCCAGCGGCGACCAGCATGCGGCGCCGGCCGCGCGGGGCCATGCTCCCGCCCCGGTGTCAAAAGCCGCGCCAAAGGCCGCCAGGGCCTATCTCACGCAGGGCAATGCCGCTGTGTCGGCCGATTGGGACGAATTCTGAGACCCAACCGACGCCCATGATTTGCTGCGGCCCGCTCTTGGGGGCCGCAGTCGTTTTTGGCCCTCAATGGGTGCGCGGGCGAGACAGGCCGGAAGGCCCGGCATTCGTCTTGCGGCCGGGCCCGCTACGTGCCCGGGGCGTCAAGCGCCCCTATCGCAATTTCGATCACGAAATCGCTGGTGCTTTACCCGCGCTTAACAGCCGCCGCGGTAATTTCCTCCTGGACGCAGAACTCGACTAGATGATCGCCGGTGGTGTGCCGGCTGGTCTCGACGGGCGTCCATTCCCGTCCGTCTTCAGATTACCGCCTCGACGGGCGGCCGTTTGCGCATGCGGCACATGCGTTGGCAATTGCCGCTCCAGAAGGGGCGGCACCGTGGAGCGTCAGTCACGATGAAATTGAGCGATCTGTCCATCCAACTCAAACTGGTCCTGGGAGCCGGGGTCCTTTTCCTCCTGGCTACCGGTGGCCTGATCGCGGGCGGGCTGTACCTGATGTATCAGACAGCCGGCAGCGAAGCCCAGGAGCGGGCTCGCGCCCTTCTGGGCCAGTACAGCCAGCTGGCCGTGGGGCAGATGGGCAATGTCATCACCCATACCCAGACCACGAGTGCCGTGATCGAGGCGCTGATCGCCGGCGCGGCCGACCGCGACGAGATCGGCGAAGTGGTGACCCGCGCCCTGCTGTCCCGCCCCTCGGTGGTGGGCATGACCGCAGCATTCGAACCCAATGCGGTGGATGGCCTGGATGAGATGTTCACCGGCCACGCCTATTCCGACGCGACCGGCCGCATGGTGCCCTATTTCACCCAAGCCGATGGCAAGGTCTCGGTCGAACAGCTCGACATGTCGCCTGAAGCCGGGACGGAGGGGTGGTATGACATGCCGTTGCGGGAAGACCGCACCATCCTGACCCCGCCCTATACCTACCCCATCAATGGCGTGGACGTGCTGATGACGACCATCAGCGCGGTGGTTCACAAGAATGGCAAGCCGGCCGGCATCGTTACCTCGGACCTGACGCTGGACACCATTGCCGGGGTTATCGGCCAGCTCAAGCCCTTCGATGTCGGCTCGGTGCTGCTGGTGAGCAATGCCGACACCTGGATTGCCAATCCCGATCCGGCCCTTGTCGGGCAGAAGCTGGCCCCGGAGATTTCCGGCGCTCTGCTCGATACCGAGCTCATGGGCAAGGGCATGACCTATGTCAACGAGACGGGCGTGAATACGTTCGTGGTCACCACGCCGCTCAAATTCGCCGGCGTGGCCGACCAGTGGACCATGATCATGACGGTTCCGGCGGCAACCATCTATGCCGGCGTCGATGCCATGCGCAACATGGCGCTGGTGGCCGCTGGAATCCTGCTGGCCGGTATCCTGGTCCTGGTCTGGTTCGGCGCAGGCGTCATTGCCAAGCCGATCCGTCGCATGACCGATCTGATGGGCGCGCTGGCGCAGGGGACCTATGATGTCGAGGTGCCGCATCGCGGACAGAAGGACGAAATCGGCGGCATGGCGCGGGCGGTGGAGGTGTTCCGCGAGAATGGCCTGCGGATCAGCCAGATGACCGAGGCAGAGGCCGCCCGGATCATCGCCGACCAGCAGGCGCGCCAGGCCATGATGAGCGAGCTGCAGCTCGCCTTTGGCGAGGTGGTCGATGCGGCCGTCTCGGGCGATTTCTCCAAGCGGGTCGATGCGACCTTCCCCGATGCCGAGCTCAACAGCCTGGCCGGCTCGGTCAATGCCCTGGTCGAAACGGTCGATCAGGGGATCAGCGAGACCGGCAAGGTGCTCGAGGCGCTGGCGCGAACCGACCTGACGCTGCGCATGGAGGGCGATTACAAGGGCGCCTTCGCCATGCTGCAGAACAGCACCAACACCGTGGCCGAAACGCTCTCGGAGGTGGTCAACGGACTCAAGACCACCTCGCGGGCGCTCAAGACCGCAACCGGCGAAATCCTCGAAGGCACAAACGACCTTTCCGAACGCACCACCAAGCAGGCGGCAACCATCGAGGAGACCTCGGCGGCCATGGAGCAGCTGGCCACCACGGTGCTGCAGAATGCCGACCGGGCGCGGGACGCCAATGCCATTGCCCAGAGTGTGAGCAACACGGCCGAGGATGGCGGCGTGGTCATGGGCAAGGCCACCGAGGCCATGGAGCGGATCACCAGTTCCTCGTCCAAGATTTCCAATATCATCGGGCTGATCGACGACATCGCCTTCCAGACCAACCTCCTGGCGCTCAACGCGTCGGTGGAGGCGGCACGGGCCGGGGATGCCGGCAAGGGCTTTGCCGTCGTTGCGGTGGAAGTGCGGCGGCTGGCGCAGAGCGCGGCCAGCGCTTCGGCAGAGGTCAAGGCGCTGATCGAGACCAGCGCGGGCGAGGTGGGTGCGGGCACAAGGCTGGTGGCCGAGGCGGCCGCCAAGCTCGAGGCCATGCTCGAGGCGGCCAAGTCCAATTCGAGCCTGATGGAAGGCATTGCCCGCGACAGCCGCGAACAGGCCTCCGCCATCGAAGAGGTGACGGTCGCGGTGCGGCAGATGGACGAGATGACCCAGCACAATGCGGCGCTGGTGGAACAGACCAATGCCGCGATCGAGCAGACCGAGGCCCAGGCCAGCGAACTCGACAAGATCGTGGCCGTGTTCCGAACCGGGAGCGGCGACGCCCAGGAGACAATGGAAAGGTCGCGGCCCGCAGCGGCGCCCCGGCCGGCACAGAAAGTGCGGCAGGCCGCCACGGCCTATCTCAGCCAGGGCAATGCCGCCATCTCGGCCGACTGGAACGAGTTCTAGCGCTTCGGATTGCAGCAAGTTCGCCTGCCGGCGGCCATTCTGACGCCGGCAGGTCAGGCATCAAGCGGTTTTTGCTGCGATGCGCGGCGAATGGTTTCTTGATATACGGAAATGTCCGTATGTGTTTTCCGATATTACTGATCAGAACGGCGCATGGAAGATTTTTCTCTTCAGTGTACTATGTCAGTATATTTCATTACTTGTCATTTATTCGAATTGTTAACTCTCTCGGCGCAGCCTTGACATGACAAACCGGCGTGACAGGCCGGGCACAAGGAGCGTGCAGATGGTTCGGTTCGGGTTCGGCGGCGGCAGCAAGGACAACCAGGGCAAGGTCGATGCGATCATGCGCAGCCAGGCGGTGATCGAGTTTGCGCTGGATGGGACGATCCTCACGGCCAACGAGAATTTCCTTTCGGCCATGGGCTACGCGCTGGAGGAGGTGCAGGGGCGGCACCATTCGATGTTCTGCGACCCTGGCTATGCCCAATCGGGGGAATACAAGGCGTTCTGGGAGGGCCTGCGGCAGGGCCGCTTCCAGTCCGCCGCCTTCCAGCGCTTCGCCAAGGGCGGGCGCGAGGTGTGGATCCAGGCCAGCTACAATCCCGTGCTCGACAAGTCCGGCAAGCCGGTCCGGGTCATCAAGTTTGCCACCGATATCACCGACCAGAGCCAGCGGGCGGCGGACCATGCGGCCCAGATCGAGGCCATTTCGCGGGTGCAGGCGGTGATCGCCTTCGACCTGGACGGGACCATCATCACCGCCAATGAAAACTTTCTCGCCACGGTCGGTTACCGGCTCGAGGAGGTCGTGGGCAAGCACCATTCGATGTTCTGCGACCCCGCCTATGTGCAATCGGCGGCCTATGGGCAGTTCTGGGACCGGTTGCGGGCCGGGGAATATGCCGCTGCCGAGTTCCAGCGCTTTGGCAAGGGTGGCAGGGAAGTCTGGATCCAGGCCAGCTACAATCCGATCTTCGATGCCGCCGGCAAGCCGGTCAAGGTCATCAAGTTCGCCACCGACATCACCGAGCGCAAGCGCTGCGAAAACATCCTCAATGAACTGACGGCAAGCCTGAGCCGGATGGCCCAAGGCGATCTGGGCGGGCATATCGAAACGGTCTTTACCGGCCAGTACGAGGCGCTGCGGCAGGCCTTCAACCAGTCCCTGTCGCAATTGGAGGGTATCGTCTCCAATTTGCGCCAGGCCTCGGGGACACTGCGTACGGCAACCGCGGAAATTCTTTCCGGCGCCAATGACCTGTCGAGCCGCACCACCAAGCAGGCGGCGACCATCGAGGAGACATCGGCCGCGGTCGAACAGCTCTCGAGTGCCGTTGCCGACAATGCAAGGCGTGCGGTCACCGCCAGCGACAAGGCGCGCCGGGTGTCCCAGGACGCCACCGATGGCGGGGCAGTGATGGCCGAGGCGACAACCGCCATGGCCGCCATCGAATCCTCCTCCTCCAAGATCTCCAATATCATCGGGCTGATCGACGACATCGCCTTCCAGACCAACCTCCTGGCGCTCAACGCGTCGGTGGAAGCGGCGCGGGCCGGGGAGGCAGGCAAGGGTTTTGCCGTGGTGGCCATCGAGGTGCGGCGGCTGGCCCAATCGGCCGCCGAAGCCTCATCCGACGTCAAGGCGCTGATCGAGGCCAGCGCCGGCGAGGTGCGCACTGGCGCGCATCTGGTGGGTCGGGCCGCCGAACGGCTGCAGGACATTCTCACGGGCGCGGAGGAAAGCGCCGTGCTGATCGACGAGATCGCGCGCGCCAACCGCGACCAGTCCGGCGCTCTCGAGGAGGTGTCGGTGGCCGTGCGGCAAATGGACGAAATGACCCAGCACAATGCGGCCCTCGTGGAACAGACCAATGCCGCCATCGAGCAGACCGAGGCCCAGGCGGGGCAGCTCGACCAGATTGTTGCCGTGTTCCGTCATGACACGGACCCCAAACGGACGCCATCCACACCGCGCCGGGGCGAGCGCCCCGCCCTGCGCCGGGTGGTCGGTGGTGACTGGGTCGAGGCCTAGGCGGATAATTCATTCCGGGATGGAATGTATTTACCGGCAATTTACCTAAAACTGTTAAATTACAGTGCCTTGATCGAGGTCAAGATTTGGGAGTCTTGTTCGATGCAAGGGACTGGAACAGCGTTAAAGCAGGCCCTCAACATGTCTCCCGATCTCTCCGATACTCTCAAGACCCGACTGGATTTCATCGGGCTTGATCAAGCCGCCCTCGATCAGCTCAAGCAGGCCGGCCCGGCCATCGAAGCACATCTGGTGCCGGCGCTGGAGCGGTTCTATGCGCTGATCGGCACGGTGCCGGCGGTGTCCAGATTCTTCGACGGCAAGCCGCAGATGGACCGCGCCAAGTCCAAGCAGGTCGGCCATTGGCATGCGATCGCGTCGGGCCAGTTCGACGACGCTTATCTCGAAGCCAGCAGCCGGGTGGGCCTGCGCCATGCCAAGATCGGGCTGGAACCGCGTTGGCATATCGGGGGCTATGGCGTCATCATCGACACCATTATTCGCGGCCTGGTGCACGACATGATGGCCGAGGCGCTGCGCCCGGAGAAGAAGCGTTTCGGGCGTCCGGCCCCGCGTTCATCCGAAGCGGTGCTGGCTGACGCCGATGCCATGGCCGGCGTCCTGGTCGCGGTGCTCAAGGCCATGCTGGTGGATGTCGATATCGGTGTCACGGCCTATTTCGAAAAGCTGACGGCCGACGCCCATGACGCCGAACAGGCGGCCCAGGCCAAGATCGAGAAAGCGGTCGCAGCCACCGGCGCGGTGCTCAGGAAAGTGGCTGCGGGGGACCTGACCTGCCGGGTGACCGAAGCGCTCGAACCCGAATTCGACCAGATCAAGGACGATACCAATAGTGTGGCCGAGCGGCTCGCCGAGATTGTCGGCCAGTTGCAGAGCACATCGCGTTCGCTCAAGACCGCCACCGGCGAAATCCTCTCGGGCGCCAATGACCTGGCCGACCGAACCACACGCCAGGCAGCCACGATCGAAGAGACCACGGCCTCGATCGAGCAATTGTCCTCGGCCGTGCTGGACAATGCCAAGCGCGCCGTGACCGCCAGCAATACGGCGCGCAAGCTGGCCGGCAATGCGCGGGACAGCGAGACGGTCATGGGCGAGGCGACCGAGGCCATGACGGCCATCGAAAGTTCCTCGGCCAAGATCTCCAATATTATCGGGCTGATCGACGATATCGCCTTCCAGACCAACCTCCTGGCCCTCAATGCCTCGGTGGAAGCGGCGCGCGCCGGAGAGGCGGGCAAGGGCTTTGCCGTGGTGGCGGTGGAGGTGCGGCGCCTGGCGCAGAGCGCGGCCAACGCCTCGGCCGAGGTGAAGCAACTGATCGACGCCAGCGCTGCCGAGGTGCGCAACGGCACGCAATTGGTGGCGCGCGCAGCCGAGACCCTCCATGATATCCAGACCGGCGCCGAAGAAAGCGCCAGCCTCATCGACACCATTGCGCAGGCCAATGGCGAGCAGTCGGCGTCCCTCGAGGAGGTGACGGTGGCCGTCCGGCAGATGGACGAGATGACCCAGCACAATGCAGCGCTGGTGGAAGAGACCAATGCCGCCATCGAGCAGACAGAGGCCCAGGCCGGGGAGCTGGACCGTATTGTCGAGGTGTTCCGTGTCTCGCAGAACGCGGCACCGGCACCCAAACGACAGGCGCCACCGGCCAAGCCCAGACCGGCCCCGCGCAGTATCGGCAATACGGCGCTCGCCAGCGACTGGGAAGCCTTCTAGCCGGTCCTGCTGACGCGGATTGTCAGGGCGTCGTTCCAGAAGGGTGCTGCGGCGCGGCCGGCGCGCCCTGGCTTCTGGAGATGTCATGCAGGGTCCCGAACGGATCACGATGGACGGGCTCGATCGGCTGCTGGCGCCCTTGCCCGAGGCGATCGGCGAGCTCTGCAGATCGGTCGTCTCCCTGCTTGCCGCGACGCCGGGCCTGGATGGCAGCGTCAAGTTCGGCTGGCGCTCGGTCAATTTCCGGCATGGGCGGGCGGGACTGGTCTGCGCGGTGTTCCCCTATGAGGACCGCGTCGCGGTCTATTTCGAACGGGGCCGGATGCTGGAAGACCCCGAGGGCCTGTTGCAGGGCGAGCACCTCAAGAAGGGCCGTTTCATGCGCCTTTATCCAGGCGCTCCTCTGCCCGAGGCGGGGATCGCCATGCTGGTGGCGGAGGCAATCGCGCTCGGGTCCGGGCCGGGCCTACGTAAAAGCCGATAGGGATTTGTTAACCATAGTGTTTACCCCGAAGCGCTCTGATTGACCTTGAGAACAGGGCGCATCTTTGAGGGGTCACCATGCCGGACATACTTCAGCAAAGGCTCGACTTCATCGGGCTCGGCGAAGGCGTCGAGGTGCGGCTCGCGCCCATTGCCGGACGGGCGGCCGATCACCTCGAACGGGCGCTGGAGCGCTTTCACGCGCAGGCCGCCGCAACGCCAAGCGCGGCGCGTTTTCTCTTTGGCCGGGAACGCGTGGAGGGAAGCGGCGCCGGACCCGCGGCGCACTGGCGCGCCCTGGTGGCCGGGCAGGTCGATGCCGCCTTTGCCGATGCCGCGCAGCGCACAGGCCAGCGCCATGCCCGGATCGGCGTCGATCCGCGCTGGCATATCGGGAGCTATGCCATCATCCTCGATGCCGTGCTCAAGGGCGTGATGCGGGACGTTCTGGCGGAGGCGGTGCAGCCGCGCCGCGGGCCATTGGCGCTGCTGGGGGCTCCGGACCCGGCCGTGGTCCTCAAGGCTGCCGAAGTCACGGCCGATGGGCTCGCGGCCCTGGTCAGCGCGGCGCTGCTCGACCTCGACCTTACCATGGCCGGCTATGCCGAGCGGCTGCGCCTGGACGCCCAGGACGAAGCGACCAGCCAGCGGGCCAGGCTGCACCGCATGGCCGAACAGGCCGGGCAGATGCTGGAACGGGCGGCAGAGGGGCAGTTGCATCCCGCTCTCGGGGAGGCACCATCACCCGAATTGGCGCCGCTTTATGCCGGGGCCGAAAAACTGGCGGACCGGATGATCGGATTGGTCTCCGACCTCGAGGTCGCGGGCCGGTCGGTCGAAACCCTCGCTCGCCAGGTGCTCGACGGCGGACGGGAATTGGTGGCCGGACGCGTGGCGTGGGTGGACAAGGCGGCGGCGCTGACGGCGATATTGGCGCCGCAGGGCGAGCATCCGTCATTGCCCCTCAAGCGCAGTACTGCCAGCGGACAGGCACGGACGTTGCAGCGTCGGTGCCGCAAGGTCGGTGGCGCGGTCGAGGCGGTTCGTGGCGCCCTGGCGGACGCGCACGGCAGCGACCAGCAGGCGATGCTGAGCGAGCAGGCCGATGCCCTGGGCCTGGCGGCCGGCCTCCTGGCCTCGCGCCTTGCCGGGCCGCCGAGCCAGCCGGGGCCGGACGAGCGATTGGAAGGTGACATGCGCACCCTCGCTGCGGGCCTTGCCCAGCTTGCCGCGCAATTGCGCGTCAATCACGCCGCGACCCTGCGGGCCGCGACCGATGCCCAACATGGTCTGGCCGATGTCGCCGGGCTTGTGCAACGGCTCTGCGATGATCTGGAGGCGCATCGCGCCGTGCTGGTGGCGGAAGGGGCCGGCGACGCCCAACGCCATGCGGCTTTGGATGAGGGGGCTATGCTGGCGCAGCAGCTCGAGACTGCGCTGGCGGCGGACCGGCAAAGAACAATGGAAGCGAAGCTGGCCATAGAGACGGCCCTGGAGGGTGCGGGAGCCCTCTTGAACCTGGCGAAGGTGCTCGATGGGCAAAGCGGGCCGGGTGGCGCATCCGAAACCTTTCCGGCGCCGGACAATGCCGCGCTCGCTGCCCACTGGCATGTCCTCTGACCATTGCCGGATTATGGCCCATTGCCCTTTTGGCGCCATGAAGGCAAGAAAGCGCCGACCAGCACTGGAGGCGAAGCATGGCGCGGATCGGTCTTGTGGCCCATGACGACAAGAAGGATGATCTCTGCCGGTGGGCGGACACGAACAAGGACAAGCTGCGCCAGCACGAACTCTGGGGCACGGGCACGACCGGCAGCCGGGTGACGGCGGCGACGGGGCTCGATGTGCATCTGCTCAAGAGCGGGCCGCTGGGCGGGGATCAGCAATTGGGCGCCATGATCGCCGAGGGACGGCTGGACGTCCTCATCTTCTTCATCGATCCGCTCTCGGCCCAGCCGCATGATGTGGACGTCAAGGCACTGACGCGCCTCGCCACGCTCTACGATGTGCCGCTGGCCAACAACAAATCCACAGCAGACGCCGTGCTGGCGGCGATCTGAGGGCGGCCCGGCGGTTGACCGCTTGTTAGTCTTGTGAGCAGATGCCCCAAAATCGCCCGGATTGAACCGGGCATGCAGGCATTCAGGAAACCGGGGCTTCTGACAACTTGTCCTCCGACTTGGTCATAGACGTTCGCAACGTCTCGAAACGCTTTGGCGGGCTCACCGCCGTCAACAATTGCTCGCTCTCGGTCCAGCGCGGCTCGATCACCGGGCTGATCGGCCCCAATGGCGCGGGCAAGTCGACCCTGTTCAACATGGTGGCCGGCAATATCGTGCCCGATGAAGGTCAGGTGATCTTCGACGGCGCCGATGTCACCGGCCTGCCGCCGCACCAGCTGTTCGGCATCGGCATGCTGCGCACCTTCCAGATTGCGCATGAGTTCAGCCAGATGACGGCGCTGGAAAACCTGATGATGGTGCCGGGCGACCAGCCCGGCGAGCATCTGGTCGATGTGTGGTTCCGGCCGGGCCTGGTGAAGAGCCGCGAGACCGAGGTGCGCAAGAAGGCCCTCGACGTCATCGATTTCCTCAAGCTCGGCCATGTGCGCGATGAACTGGCGGGCAATCTGTCGGGCGGGCAGAAGAAGCTGCTCGAGCTGGGGCGCACCATGATGGTCGATGCCAAGGTGGTGCTGCTCGACGAGGTGGCGGCGGGCGTCAACAAGACCCTACTCAACGACCTGGCCTCCAATATCGAACGCATGAACCGCGAGCTGGGATACACCTTCTTTGTCATCGAGCATGACATGGACCTGATCGGCCGTCTCTGCGATCCGGTAATCGTCATGGCGCAGGGCGAGAAGATCGCCGAAGGCCCCATGGCCGAAATTCGCGCCAACCCGGCCATTGTCGAGGCCTATTTCGGCACGCCGGTGGAGGCCAATTCCTGATGCGCGTCTTCCCATCCGAAAACCGGTTCCCACTGTTCGGGGAGACCCGTTAATGCCCCTGATCGAACTGAAACACGTCGTGGGCGGCTATGGCGGCGCTCCGATCCTCAACGGCGTCAACATGGCCATCGAGAAGAGCGATATCGGCGTTATCGTGGGCCCCAACGGGGCGGGCAAGTCGACCACGCTCAAGGCCATTTTCGGGCTGTTGAAGGTCACCGGCGGGACCATCGATTTCGGCGGTGAGAACATCGCCAATTCGCTGCCCGACAAGCTCGTCCCCAAGGGCCTTTCCTTCGTCCCGCAGGAAAAGAACGTCTTCACCTCGATGAGTGTGGAAGAAAACCTCGAAATGGGGGCCTTCACCCGCCAGGACGATTTTCACGGCACCATGAACTGGGTCTATGAAATGTTTCCGGTGCTGGCCGAAAAGCGCCGTCAGCCGGCGGGCGAGCTCTCGGGCGGGCAGCGGCAGATGGTGGCCATGGGCCGGGCGCTGATGAGCAAGCCGAGCCTTTTGATGCTCGACGAGCCCTCGGCGGGCCTTTCGCCGCGCTATGTCATCGAGATTTTCGAGACCATCCAGCGCGTCAACAAGGAAGGCGTGGGCATCCTCATGGTGGAGCAGAATGCGCGCCAGGCGCTGGCTTTCGCCACCAAGGGCTTTGTCCTTGCGGGCGGGCAGAACCGCTATACCGGCACCGGGGCGGAGCTGATCGCCGATCCTGAA
Organism: Devosia salina; assembly: GCF_019504385.1. NCBI lineage: Bacteria > Pseudomonadati > Pseudomonadota > Alphaproteobacteria > Hyphomicrobiales > Devosiaceae > Devosia > Devosia salina. The sequence continues at coordinate 3,701,798 of NZ_CP080590.1, read as the reverse complement.
GTCGCCAAGTCGTTCCTCGGGGGCTGAGCCGTGACCGAAATCATCTTCTTCATCAATCAGGTGATCATCTCCGGCCTCGTGCTGGGCTGCATCTATGCGCTGGGGGCCATCGGCATCACGCTGATCTTCGGCATATTGCGCTTTGCCCACTTTGCCCATTCCGAGCTGATGACGGGCGGCGCGTTCATCGCCTTTCTCCTGGCCTCGGCCTTTGCCGCCTGGGGCATTGTCACGCCCATTCCCACCGGCTTCGTGGTGCTGCCCATTGCCATGGTGCTGGCGGCCATTCTGGCGCTGGGCATCGACAAGGGCTTTTATGCGCCGCTCAGGAAGCGCGGGGCCAAGCCGGTGACGCTGCTCATTGCCTCGATCGGCGTCACGCTGATGGTGCAGGGACTTATCCGCCTGTTCTTCGGGGCCGGCTCCTATTCCTTCTTCGAGAACGAGCCCAAGGAAATCTTCCGCATCGACACCTCGGCCATCGGCTCCACGCGCCCGCTGGTGATCACCGAGCCGCAGGTGCTGATGATCCTCGTCACCCTGGTTTCGGTCATCGCGCTGCATTTCTTCCTCACCCGCTCGCGGCTGGGCAAGGCCATGCGCGCCATGGCCGACAATGCCGACCTGGCGCAGGTTTCGGGCATCAATACCGCGCTGGTGGTGCGGGTGACCTGGGTCATCGCCGGGGCGCTGGCCTGCATGGCCGGCACCATGCTGGCGCTCGACGTGACGCTGAAGCCTGACCTGGCGTTCAACATCATCCTGCCCATCTTTGCCGCCGCCATTGTCGGTGGCCTCGGCCAGGCCTATGGCGCCATTGCCGGCGGGCTGCTGATCGGTTTTGCCGAAACACTGGCAGTGTTCAACTGGACCATGCTGTTCCGGCCGCTCAATGCGGTGCTGCCCGACTGGCTGCAATTGCCCTCGACCCTGGCGCTGGTGCCCACCGAATACAAGCTCACCGTGGCCTTCGTCATCCTGGTGGTGACGCTATTGGTGCGACCCACCGGTATCTTCAAGGGAGCCTCGTCATGATCCAGCGTTCGCTCTCCCTGTTCGGCGGGCTTTTCGTCCTCATCCTCGTCGTTGGCTGGGTGATGGGCCTGCCCTTTACCTCTTCGCGCCTGGTCGAAGCGGCTGCCTATGCGCTGATCGCGCTAGGGCTCAATATCCAGTGGGGCTATGGCGGGCTCTTCAATTTCGGCATCATGGGCTTCCTCATGGTGGGTGGCGCGGCCGTCACCTTCATCTCCTACCCGGTCAATCCCGAGTTCTGGGGCTCGGATGGCCCGATGATGCTGGGGCGGGCCCTGCTGGCCTTTGCCGCGGGTGCGCTGGTCGTGCTGGCGGCGCGCCAGGCCCATCGCGTGGGCATTACCGGCAGGTGGAAGGGCGCGCTCATCGTGCTCGCCTGGTTCGTGGCCTATGTGCTCTATCGCAGCCAGCTCGATCCGGCAGCGGCCTATATCGAAAGCGCCGGTGGCGGCTGGGTCGGGGGGCTGGGTGCCCATCCGGTTCTGGGCTGGCTGTTCGGCGGTGTGCTGGCGGCCGGTATCGCCTATATCATCGGCAAGATCTGTCTTGGCCTCCGCACCGACTATCTCGCCATTGCCACGATCGGCATTTCCGAGATCATCCGCGCGCTGATCAAGAACATGGATTGGCTCACCCGCGGCACGCTCACCGTCTCGCCCATTCCCTGGCCCACGCCGTTGCCGCAGGATTACCAGGCCAATGGCATGGACATCTCGTCCTCGCTGCTGGCGGCGCGGGCCGGTTATCTGATCCTGGCGCTGGTGGTGCTGGCGGTGGTCATGTGGCTGATATCGCGCGCCTATGCCGGTCCCTGGGGTCGCATGATGCGCGCCATCCGCGACAATCACATCGCGGCTTCCTCCATGGGCAAGAACGTCACTGCGCGGCAGCTCGAAATCTTCGTCTTCGGCTCGGTGCTGATGGGTATTGGCGGAGCCATGCTGGTCAGCTTCGTGCAGATTTTCGATCCCTCCAGCTACCAGCCGATCAACCACACCTTCCTGATCTGGGTGATGGTGATCGTGGGCGGCGCGGGCAATAATTGGGGCGCCCTGTTCGGCGCCATCCTGCTCTGGCTGGTCTGGGTCATTTCCGAGCCGCTCTCCAAGGCCGTGTTCGACTTTGTCAGCTACTGGTCGACCAATGCCGGCTGGGGCGCCATTCCCGAGATCGAAGCGCGCTCGGCGCAGATGCGCGTCTTCGTGCTGGGGCTGGTGATCACCATTGCCCTCAGGTTCGCGCCCAGGGGACTGATCCCGGAAGTGGTGAAGCGGGAAGGGTAAGCTAGGCAATACTGGCAAGCAGGGCGGTCATCGCCCGCTTGAAGTCACGTTCGGGCACGATGCGCAGGTGGGCCATGTCTGGGCGAGCGAGCACGGCTTGTGCGGCGGGGGGCGGGTTTGCCGCCGGCCACATGCCGGCCATCAGCGAGCCTCCCATGGCGATGGCCCAGGCGCAGTCCTGCGGAGTGCTGTTGGGCAGGCGCGCTGCCAGGGCGGCAACGGCGCGGGCATTCTGATGGCTAAGATAGATCTTGGTCTCGGCGATCGTCGTTTCCGAGACGTTCTGCTCCAGTGTGCTGGACAGGATGGAAATGAGTTCGCAGCAACGCGGGCGGGCCAGAAACGTGGCCGTAATGGCCTCGGCGAGGCGCGCTACATCTCCCGGTGGCTGGGCACCGATAGCCACTTCGAGCGCCTCCACCAAGGCGGCAAACTCGGCCCGGAACAATTCGAGCAGAACCTGCTCCCGGCTTTCGAAATAGCGATAGACATTGGACTTGGTAAAGCCGGCCTTGGCAGCAATGGCATTGAGGCCCGCGCCCGTCGGACCCTGTTCGTCGAACAAGGTGGCTGCCGCCGCGAGGAGTTGCTCGCGGCGGAGGTTGATTTCTTCGGGCTTGCGGGCCCGCTGGAAAACTTGCGCAGCACTCATTAGTCCAATCTATGCCGGGACAGCGGCGCGAGGAAAGCTCACTCCCGACAGTTCCTCCGAAATATCCCACAGCCGACGTGCCAGGATCGTATCGAGCGCTGCATCCGGGGTCCGGGCCACGCCAACCCGGCCCCGGATCTCCTGCATGCCCGTTGGGCCATAATAGCCACCGGGAATAGCATTGGGCTCCGTCGCCGCAAACACACTCGCCAGCGCCGCCTGCGGCACAGGCGCGAACAGAAACGACATGTATTTCCGCACAAACGCCAAGGGGCTCCGCTCGCCCATGCCGTTGACGATAAGGTCCGTGCGGGCAATGCCGGGATGCGCCGCGGTGCTGGTGATGCCCCAGCCATTCGCGGTGCTTCGGCGCTGCAGTTCGAAACCGAATATCAAGCAGGCCAGCTTGCTCTGGCTATAGGCGGCCACCGGCCTGTAGGTCTCCGATTGCAGATTGTCGAAGTCGATTTGCCCCTGCCTGGCTGCAAGGCTTGAGAGCGACACGACGCGAGCGGCGGGTGCTGCCGTCAGCAGGGGCATCAACCGGGCCGTCAGCGCAAAATGGCTCAGGTAGTTGGTGCCGAACTGCAACTCGAAACCGTCGCTGGTGGTCTGGCGGTTTGGTGGGGTCATGACGCCCGCATTGTTGACCAGAATGTCGATGGGGTTGCCTGCGCTATTGAGGCGGTCGTTGAGGGCGGCGACCGAGGCTAGGCTGCCAAGGTCGACCTTTTCGAATGTCACGTCTGCCTGAGGCGCAGTTACCCTTATGTCGTGGAGCGCCTTGGCGCCCTTGCCGGCATTGCGACCGGCCAGAATGACGCGGGCGCCGTGCTCGGCGAGCATCCGGGCGGTCTCGTAGCCGAGGCCACCGGTGGCTCCGGTAACGACGGCAGTCTTGCCGGAAAGGCTGGGTATGTCGTGTTCTGAATAGGCCATCGCACAAGTCCTCAATAAGAAACCAGTGGTCTCTAATTAGGAGAACGATGGTCTTCTGTCAAGTGTGCGGCTAGGCGGGCCTGCGCGACTGCACCCAATACCAGCCTGTCGGCACATTGTCGTAGCCGGTGCCGTCCCGTTCGGTGATGGACAGCTCGGACCAATCCGCTGCCGCCGCGTAGTGCGCCAGCAGTTCGTCACGATCTGGGTAGTTGTAGTAACGACCAAGGCCGTCGCGGCCTTCGCCGCTGCCTGCCTTGAAGCTGGCGACCAGCCAGCCGCCGGGTTTGAGCGCGCGGAAGATGCGGGCGAGATCGTCAGTCAGTTCGGCACGTGGTGCATGCAGCAGGCAGGCACAGGCCCAGACGCCGTCATAGGCCGCGACATCGTCCAGTTCGTGAAAGGCCATGATTTTTACTGCTACGCCCAGCCGCCGTTCGGCCTCGATCGCCAGTTGCGGCGATGCGTCCGAGGCCGTCACGGCAAAGCCGGCAGCCAGCATGGCCGCCGCATCCCGCCCATTGCCTGTGCCCAATTCCAGCACGGAGCCGCCTGGGGGCAAGAGCGCCATGAATCCCGCCAACTGTGGCGTCGCGCCTTGCGCATGCTGCGCATAGGTCGCGGCGTTGTCGGCGTAGAACTTGAGGGTTTCTGGATCGGGCATGCTGTCCTCCAAACAAAAAGCCCGGGATTGCTCCCGGGCCTCTGCATTCAGTTCAGCACTGGATCCAGCTTACTGAATCAGGCCCTTTTCGACGAACGAACCACCTTCAACGGCCAGTTCGACGATGATGCCGTCGACGTCGCCGGCTTCGTCGAAGTCCAGCGCGCCACCGGCGCCTTCATAGTTGATGTCGGTGCCAGCCGCGATCAGTTCCTTGGCCTTGGCCCATTCACCCGGACGGATGATCTCGCCGGGAGCCGAGGCGACATCGCGCAGCGCAGCCGAGAGGCCTTCGCGCGAGGCCGAACCGTTTTTCTCGATGGCAAGGGCCATCAGGAAGGCGGCGTCATAGGCCTGGGGTGCATAGGTGGCATTGGCCTCGAAGCCTTCGCCGCCAAAGCCGTTGTAGATATCGACCGATTCACCGCTCGGGGCGCCAGCGCGGGTGGCGATCAGGCCTTCGACAGCCGAGGCGTCGATGCCGTTGAGGAGGTCGTCGCCGACCATGCCGTCACCGCCCACATAGGTGGTGAAATTGCCGCTCTCGACAGCCTGGCGCAGGATGGTGTTACCCGAAGCATTGGCATAGGCGAGGATGACGAGGTTCTGGCTGGCAACCAGGTTGCCCAGCTCGGCGCGGTAGTCGGCCTTGCCTTCTTCATGGGCGAGGTTGGCAGCAACGGTGCCGCCGCCGGCTTCATAGGCCGCGGCCAGCGCGTCGGCAAAGCCCTTGCCGTAGTCGTTGTTGACATAGGTGATGGCAATGTCGTTGACGCCCTTGGCGAGCAGCAGATTGGCCATCTTCACGCCCTGCAGGGCGTCGGACGGAGTGGTGCGGTAAACGAGGTCGTTGTCTTCCAGCGTGGTCAGGGCCGGGGCCGAGGAGGCCGGGGAGATGAAGACCACGCCACCCGAGAGACCCGAGCCGTTGAAGGCGCCAATGGTTTCGCCGGTGCAGAGCGCGCCGACCACGCCGGTGACGTTGTCGGTGTTGATCAGGCGGTCGGCGGCAGCGGCAGCGGCCGTGGCATCGCAGGCGCCGTCAGCGGAGAGGATCTTGAGCTCACCGCCCAGGACGCCGCCCTGCTCATTGACCTGCTTCACGACCAGCTCGGCGCCGGCAAAGATCGGCGGGGTCAGGGATTCGATCGGGCCGGTGAAGCCGCCGATGAAACCGATGGTGGCGCCGCTGTCCTGGGCCAGGGCGGCGATGGTCAGGGTGGTGGCGGCGACCGCCAGGGTCAGGGTTTTCTTGAACATGGATGTCCCTCTGTTTTCTCGTTGCGCGCCGGGTGGTCTTGCTGACCTCCTTCTTGCGGCGCGGCAACTGGCAAGGGGGCACGATGCGCGCCCCGCTGGAGGGGACTGTTGCATAATCGGGGCGGCGATGTCACCGGGATTTGCGCGCCAATTCTTCCTGTCGTTGCGGTTGCTTAACGTCAGGGGGTTGGGCATAGACTCGCACCCGGTCCGGCGGGGACCGGCAAGGGGCCGAGATGAAGACAGTTCGCCACCTCATCGCTGCACTCTCACTGGTGGCGCTGGCGCAGCCGGCGCTGGGGCAGATCACCGTGCTCGACACCGCCCAGGACAGCCAGCCGGACAGCACGGCCACCGAACAGGCCGACACTTCGGCAGTCCAGCCACCCTGCGGCCGGCGGCCCATCAGCATTGCGCGGATGAGCTGGCCCTCCGCGGCGCTGCTGGCGGAAATCCACGCGCGCCTGCTGACGGCGGAATTCGACTGCGAAGTCAGGGTGGTGCAGGGCGATCTGGCGGCAACCGCCTCCTCGATGGGTTCGACCGGACAGCCCCAGGTGGCGCCGGAAATGTGGATCAACCGCATTGCCGATCTGTGGAACGGGGCCATGGAAGGCCAGCAGCTGCGCAGCGCCGCCCCCACCTATACCGAAAGCCAGTTCGAGGGCTGGTATATGCCCGCCACGCTGGCTGCCACGCTGACGGCGACCCCGACCGCGGCCGGGCTGGCCGAACTGCTGCCGCAGGTGCAGGCCGGGGCGCGGGTGCGATTCATTTCCTGTCCTATCGACTGGGCCTGCTCGGTGATCAACCGCAATTTGATCGCCGCCCATGGACTGACCGCTCTGGTCGAGCTGATCGAACCGGCGAACCGGCTGGAAATGGACCGGCTGATTGCCGAGGGGCTCAACCGGCGCGAGCCGTTCCTCTTCTACTATTGGCAACCCAATGCCATCCTCGCCCAGCTCGATTTCACCCCCATCGACATGGGTGCCTATGACGAAGCGGCCGCGCAGTGCCTTGCCGACCGCAGCTGCGCCGATCCCCAACCCTCGGCCTTTCCGCCCGACAGCGTGGTCATTGCCCTGGCGGAGCGCCTGTTTGTCGATACCCCGGTGATCGCGGCCTATTTCCAGCGGGCCAGCCTGCCGCTCGGCGAAATGGATGCGCTTCTGGCCCGGCTCAACGAACCGGGTGCAACGGTGGAGACCGTTGCGGACCATTTCGTGTCCGAGCGCGCGGACCTCTGGCAGGGCTGGGTGGCGGCGCCGTTCTGATCCGGAGCAGAATTCCGGACATTTTTTCGACTTGCAGCCAGTCGATTTTGTATATGCGCGCTTCTTGAGCAGTCAAGACGTTGGGTTGTGTCGATTTCCCTCGCAAGTTTTCCAGTCAGACGGGCGAAGAAAAGTGCGCCGACAATTTCTGTTATTGGTCAAATATTGCCAGATTTGACACACAATTCTGCCATCTTTAAGGTCCGCGGCATCCACAACCGCAGGAGTTGACCTGATGATTTTGAAATCCGGTGGCATTGCCGCCGCGATGGCTGTTGCCTTTTTGTCGGCCGGCAGCCTTCCCGCCCTTGCCCAGGATGCAGATGCCGCCCAGTGCGGTACCGATCGCACCATCGACATCGCCGAGATGACCTGGCCCTCCGCTGCAGCCCTGGCGCATATTCATGCGACGATCCTGGAAAAAGGATATGGCTGCGACGTCGAGATCGTGGCCGGTGACACGGTGCCGACCTCGTCCTCGATGATGAGCCGCGGCACCCCGGCCGTTGCACCAGAACTCTGGACCAGCGCCATCGAGGATGCCTGGGCCGACGCCATTGCCGAAGGCACCGTGGTGGAGCTGTCCGACGCCATCACCGATGGGACCGTCGAGGGCTGGTTCATCCCCGAATATACCCAGGAAGCCAATCCGGAGCTGACCTCGGCCAAAGCCGTGATCGCCCATCCCGAGCTTTTCCCCGATCCGGAAGAGCCCGATCAGGGGCGCCTCTATTCGTGCCCGCCGGGCTGGGCCTGCGAACTCTCGACCTCGGCGCTGTTCGAAGCCTTCGACATGGAAGAGAACTGGAACCTGTTCTCGCCCGGTTCGGGCGGTGCGCTCGATGCCTCGATCGCCCGTGCCTTCACCCGCGAAGAGCCGATCCTGTTCTACTATTGGGGTCCCACCGCCATTCTGGGCAAGTACCCGGCCGTGCAGCTCGATATCGGTGAGACGGACATGGACGTCTATCAGTGCAACACCGATCCGGAATGCGATGAGCCGGCCGGCGTGACGGCCTATCCGTCCAGCCCCGCCGTCGTTGGTGCTGCCGCCTGGATCCAGGAAGAAGCGCCCGTGGTGGCTCAGTACTTCTCGAAGGTCGGCCTCACCAATGCGCAGATCTCCGAACTGCTGGTCTATGGCGACGAGAACCAGGCTGATGCCGAGGCGACCGCCGAAAACTTCCTCAAGACCAAGCAGGATGTGTGGACCCAGTGGGTCCCGGCCGAAGTTGCCGACAAGGTGCTGGCCGCGCTCGGTTAATTCCGCGTTCAGCTTTCCTCACGGCGGCCGGGTTCCGACCCGGCCGCTTTGCGCGTCCGATCCCCAAACCAACCCTTGCTGGCTTCGGGATCGCACGCTGCTTCCGGTTCTCTTTTCCGTAGAAAGAGCAAAGATGTTTCCAGAACTGATCGATACCCGCCCCTGGCGCCGCGCCATCGATGATGGCCTCAACTGGGTCGTGCGCAATTGGGGCGACGAATTCGAGGCCGCGGCCTATCCGCTGCTGATGCTGCTCAAATCCATCGAAGACCTGCTGATCGCGACGCCCTGGTGGCTGATCATGGCGATCCTGGTGGGCATTGCCTGGCTGGCCACCCGCCGCTGGCAATTGCCGGTCATCGTCCTTCTGTCGCTGGTGTTCCTGGGGGTCATGGACCTTTGGGAGGACGCCATGACCACCATGGCGCTGATGATCGCGGCGACGTTGACCGCCATCGTCATCTCCATCCCGATCGGGGTGTGGATGAGCCGGTCGGCCCGGGTGCGGCAGGTGATCACGCCGCTGCTCGACCTGATGCAGACCCTGCCCAGCTTCGTCTATCTCATCCCCACGGTGATGATCTTCGGCCCGGGCAAGATCCCGGCGCTGATCGCCACCATCGTCTATGCGGCGCCGCCACTGGTGCGCCTCTCCGATCTGGGGCTGCGCTCGGTCGATCCGGCGGTGATGGAAGCCAGCCGGGCCTTCGGCACCACGCCCCGGCAACGCCTGCTGGGGGTGCAGATTCCGCTGGCGCTGCCGACCATCCTGGCGGGGATCAACCAGACCACGATGATGGCGCTCTCCATGGTGGTGATCGCCTCGATGATCGGGGCCGGTGGCCTGGGTTACCAGGTGCTGCAGGGCATTGGCCGGCTGGAAGTCAGCCGCGGGCTGTTTGCCGGCCTCGGCATCGTGGTCCTCGCCATCATCTTCGATCGCATCACCCAGAGTTTCGGCAAGCAGTTGCAGGCCCGTATCGGCCTGGCGGAGGCGCGCTAACATGCATGACATGAAACAGGATACCGGCCTCGCCATCCGCATGCGCGGGGTCACCAAGATCTTCGGGGACAATCCCGAGGCGGCGCTCGAACTGCTCCGTCAGGGCAAATCCAAGACCGAGGTGCAGGCCGAGACCAATCATGTGGTGGGGCTGGACGATGTGTCGCTCGACATTGCGCGGGGCCAGATCTTCGTGGTCATGGGCCTGTCGGGCTCGGGCAAGTCGACGCTGATCCGCCACGTCAACCGGCTCATCGACCCGACCGCGGGCGAGATCATTGTCGAAGGCAATGACGTGCTCAAGATGAGCCTTCCAGAGCTCAGGACCTACAGGCGCAACACCGTGGCCATGGTGTTCCAGAAGTTCGGCCTCTTGCCGCATCGCTCGGTGATCGACAATGTCGCCTATGGGCTGGAAGTGCGCGGCGTTGCCAAGGCCGAGCGCATGGAAAAGGCCGCCAAGTGGATCGAGACGGTGGGCCTTGCCGGCTATGAGCAGAGCCGGCCGCGTCAGCTTTCGGGCGGACAGCAGCAGCGGGTGGGCCTCGCCCGCGCGCTGGCGCTGGACACTGACATCATCCTAATGGACGAGGCGTTTTCTGCGCTCGATCCGCTGATCCGCTCGGGCATGCAGGACCAGTTGATCGAGCTGCAGAAAAGCCTGGGCAAGACCATCCTGTTCATCACCCACGATTTCGACGAGGCGCTCAAGATCGCCGATCGCATTGCCGTGCTCAAGGACGGGGCCGTGCAGCAGGAGGGCAAGCCCGAGGATATCGTGCTCAAGCCCGCCAATGAGCATATCGAGGAATTCGTGCGCGAGGTGAACAAGGCCCGCGCCATTCATGTGCGCACCATCATGGAGCGGGGCGACTTCGAGGACTGCGAATACAAGGTGCCGGCCGATGCCCGCTGCGAGGACGTGCTGCCCTATTTCGCCGAGCATCAATGGGTGGGTGTCACCAATGATGCGGGCAAGCAGATCGGCCGGGTGACGGCCAAGCGCATCATCACGGCCCTGGCCCGCTACACGCCGGGGGTCGGCGAGGGCTGAGGCGGAAACGCTTCGTCAACCGTGAAGGCAAGGGGCGCCCGCGCTGTCATCGCATTGTCGCATGCAATGCATAGCGTGGCGCCCCTCCGCCGGGGCCATGGCTAATTTCTCCTAGAATTTCAGTCGTTTAGCATTGATTCAGACTTGTTCTGGCATGGTGCGCGAAAGCGTCGATCATCCAGGCTATCCCATGCAGGTCCGTCCCATCTTCGCGCTCGTCAACCAGGCCTATGGGTGGCTGCGTCTGACCATAGGCATCCTGGCGGCCCTGCTGTTCGCCCTGAGCCTTGCCCTGGTGTTCGGCCTGGGAAGCCAGGGGGCTATCGCCTGGACCATGGCGGGGCTCGCCATTGCCCTTCCCGTCGTGCTGCTGGCCGCGCAGAACCTGATGCGGCAGCGCATGGCCGAGGCGCAGCTGGCCGTGACCGAGGCGCTGGCGTCGGCCCATCGCGACGCGCTGACCGGCACCTTCACGCGCTCCTATTTTCTGGATGAGCTCAATCGCTTCGCCCGTCAGGGTACGTTGTCGGCGCTGGGCTATCTGCAGATCGATATGGACAATCTCAAGGTGCTCAACGACAGCGCCGGGCATGGCGCGGGCGACGCGGCGCTGGTGGCCCTGGTGCGCGACATGCGGGCCCTGATGCCCGGCGCCATCATCGGGCGGCTGGGTGGCGACGAATTCGGCGTCCTCATTCCCGGGCATGACAACAAGCCGGCGCTGTGCCGGCTGGGAGAACGGCTGCTGCGCCAGCTGGGCGAGCCGCACAATATCGCCGGCCGCATGACGCGCCTGTCGGCCACGATCGGGGTGGCGCTGGCCCCGCTCGACAGCGACGATCCCAATGAGCTGATCGCCATTGCCGATCTCGCCCTCTACAAGGGCAAGCAGGGAGGACGCGGCTGCGTGGTGCCGTTTGACCCGGACATGCTGGGCGACGAGCGCCATCGGCGCTTCGTCGAGCGCGAACTGCGCGCCGCCATCCTGATGGACGAGCTGGAGCTGCATTACCAGCCGGTGTTTGACAGCAAGACGCTGGAGGTGCGCTCGCACGAGGCGCTGGTGCGCTGGCGTCATCGGGTGCGGGGGACCATCGCGCCGGGCCAGTTCATCGGCGTGGCCGAACAGAGCAATCTCATCGACCGGCTGGGGGAATGGGTGCTGCGCCGGGCCTGCGCCGACCTGCCGCGGCTCAAGGGCCCGGTTGCCGTCAACGTCTCGCCGGTGCAGTTGCGGCGGCCCGACTTTGTCGAGAGCTTTTCCGACATCCTGCTCGAAACCGGCACATCGCCCGCCAGCATCATCGTCGAGATCACCGAGAATGCGCCGCTGGCGGCCGGCAGCATGGAGATGGACAATCTCGCAGCGCTGCGGGCCATGGGCATCCGCGTCGCCGTCGACGATTTCGGGGCCGGGCATGCCAGCTTGCATTATCTGCGCGATTTCGCCTTCGACATCATCAAGATCGACCGCACCTATGTCGCCGATTTCTCGGCCAATCCGGTCAATGCCATGATCGTTTCGGCCGTGTGTGACATTGCCCGGTCGCTCTCGCTCGAGGTGGTGGCCGAGGGGATCGAAACCGAGGAGCAGATGCAGATGCTGATCGCGGCCGGCTGCACGGCGCTGCAGGGCTATCACCTGGGGCGTCCGGGCCCACTGGCCGTTCACAAGGTGACCTGCGCTGCCTGAGAGGCTGCGACAGTTCCATGACAGGTTTGCGCCGCTGCCAGTTGCGTCCGGCGCAACGCCGTGGCTATAACGGGCCAATGCGTGCCGGCGCCAGGCCTGTGGCGAGACGCCGGATGTGAGCACCACGTCCGGGGACGGGCCGCAAGGGTTTATGGGAGTGACAAGCCTTGGAATTGAAGCGGATCAACGATCACGTCAGCGTCTCGGGACAAATCCAGCCGGATGACGTGAAAACGCTCAAGGACCTGGGCTTTGTCGCCATCGTCAACAACCGGCCGGACGGCGAGTCGCCGGACCAGCCGGCTGGCGCGGAAATAGAAGCGGCCGCCAGGGCCGCCGGGCTGACCTATCATGCCATTCCGCTGGGACGGGACGGGGTCAATCCCGATCTCGTCAATGCCACCAAGGCCGTGCTTGAGGGGAGCGACGGCAAGGTATTCTGTTTCTGCCGGTCGGGCACGCGCTCGACCACGCTGTGGGCGCTGAGCCAGGCGGGGGACGCCCCGGCCGACCAGATCATCGCCCAGGCGGCTGAAGCGGGATACGACATGAGTCACCTGGCCGGCTATCTCGGTCAGAACTGATATCACGCTTTCGACGGTTGGACGGGCAACCGTCCGTTCCGTCGGCTTTTGCTGAGCCGGACCCAAGCGGTCCTTGCCCCCTCCTGCTCGGAACGGACATCGATGCCCATCAAGAAAATTCTCGTCGCCAATCGCAGCGAAATCGCCATTCGCGTCTTCCGCGCCGCCAATGAACTTGGCCTCAAGACCGTGGCGGCCTATGCCGAAGAAGACAAGCTGGCCCTGCACCGGTTCAAGGCCGACGAGGCCTATCTGATCGGCAAGGGCAAGGGCCCGGTCGAAGCCTATCTCCAGATCGACGAATATATCCGCATCGCACGCATCTCGGGCGCCGATGCCATCCATCCCGGCTATGGCCTGCTCTCGGAAAGCCCGGAATTCGTCGATGCCTGCGAGGATGCCGGCATCATCTTCATCGGCCCGCGGGCCCAGACCATGCGCGATCTTGGCAACAAGGTTGCCGCGCGCAACATGGCCATTGCCTCGAACGTGCCGGTGGTCCCCGCCACCGAAGCGCTGCCCGACGACATGGACGCGGTCAAGAAGATGGCCGCCGAGATCGGCTATCCGCTCATGCTCAAGGCCAGCTGGGGCGGCGGCGGGCGCGGCATGCGCCGGATCATGGATGAATCGACGCTGGTTCACGAAGTCAGCGAAGGCAAGCGCGAGGCCAAGGCGGCCTTCGGCAAGGACGAGATGTATCTCGAAAAGCTGATCGAGCGCGCCCGGCATGTGGAAGTGCAGCTGATCGGCGACGATCACGGCAACCTCGTGCATCTGTTCGAGCGCGACTGTTCGGTGCAGCGCCGCAACCAGAAGGTGGTGGAGCGCGCGCCTGCACCCTATCTCAGCGACAAGGTCCGCAAGGATCTGACCGACGCCGCGGTGCGCCTCGGGCAGGCGGCGAACTATCGCGGTGCCGGCACGGTCGAATTCCTCATGGATGCCGATACCGACAAGTTCTACTTCATCGAAGTGAACCCGCGCATCCAGGTGGAACATACCGTCACCGAGGAAGTGACGGGCATCGACATCGTCAAGGCGCAGATTCACCTGCTCGACGGCGCCGTGATCGGCACGCCGGAATCGGGCGTGCCGAGGCAGGAAGACATCAAGCTCAACGGCAATGCCATCCAGTGCCGGGTGACCACCGAGGACCCGGAACAGAATTTCATTCCCGACTATGGCCGCATCACCGCCTATCGCGGGGCCACCGGCTTCGGTGTGCGCCTCGATGGCGGTACGGCCTATTCTGGCGCGGTCATCACCCGCTATTATGATCCGTTGCTGGAAAAGGTCACCTGCTGGGCGCCCTCGGCTGACGAGGCCATTGCCCGCATGCATCGCGCCCTGCGCGAGTTCCGTATTCGCGGCGTGGCGACCAATCTGGCCTTCCTCGAAAACATCATCACCCATCCCGACTTCCTCGAGAACCGCTACACCACGCGCTTCATCGACACGACGCCTGATCTCTTCAACTTCAAGCCGCGCAAGGACCGCGCGACCAAGCTTCTGAGCTACATCGCCGACGTGACCGTGAACGGGCATCCGGAGGTCCGCGACCGGCCGCGCCCGCCCGCCGATGCCGCCGCACCGATCGTGCCGGAATTCCCGCCGCTCGCGGTGGTCGAGGGCAGCCGCCAGGTGCTCGATCGTGACGGCCCGGCCGGGCTGGCGAAATGGATGAAGGACCAGAATCGCGTCCTATTCACCGACACCACCATGCGCGACGCGCACCAGTCGCTGCTGGCCACGCGCATGCGTTCGTTCGACATCACCCGCATTGCCCAGGCCTATAGCCGCGGGTTGCCGAACCTCTTCAGCCTCGAATGCTGGGGTGGGGCGACCTTCGACGTTTCCATGCGCTTCCTCAACGAGGACCCGTGGGAGCGCCTCGCCAAGGTGCGCGCCGGGGCGCCCAATATCCTCACCCAGATGCTGCTGCGCGGCTCCAATGGGGTGGGCTACACCAATTACCCGGACAATGTGGTCAAGTTCTTCGTCGCCCAGGCGGCCAAGGGCGGCGTCGACATCTTCCGGGTCTTTGACTGCCTCAACTGGGTCGAGAACATGCGCGTCTCGATGGACGCGGTGATCGAGGCCAACAAGGTCTGCGAGGGCGTGGTCTGCTATACCGGCGACATGCTGGACCCTGACCGGTCCAAATATGACCTCAAATATTATGTTGCCCTGGCCCGCGAGCTGGAAGAAGCCGGCGCCCATGTGCTGGGCATCAAGGATATGGCGGGCCTGCTGAAGCCTGCCGCGGCCAAGAAGCTGATTTCGACGCTCAAGCAGGAAATCGGCCTGCCGATCCACCTGCATACCCACGACACTTCGGGGGCTGCTGCGGCGACCGTGCTGGCGGCGGTCGATGCCGGGGTCGATGCGGTGGACGCGGCGATGGATGCGCTCTCGGGCACCACCTCGCAGCCGACGCTGGGTTCCTTGGTTGCGGCCATGGCCGATACCGATCGCGATCCGGAACTCGACGCCAAGGCGATCCGCCAGATTTCCTTCTATTGGGAGGCCGTGCGCACCCAGTACCGGGCCTTTGAGAGCGATCTCAAGGGCGGTGCTTCGGAAGTCTATCTGCACGAAATGCCGGGCGGGCAGTTCACCAATCTCAAGGAGCAGGCGCGCTCGCTGGGTCTGGAGACCCGCTGGCACGAGGTCGCGCAGACCTATGCCGACGTCAACCAGATGTTCGGCGATATCGTCAAGGTGACGCCCTCGTCCAAGGTGGTCGGCGACATGGCCCTGGCCATGGTCTCGGCCGGCATTACCCGCGCCGATGTCGAGAATCCGGACAAGGACATTGCCTTCCCCGACTCGGTGGTGGGTTTCTTTGCCGGCGATCTCGGCCAGCCGCCGGGCGGCTTCCCGCAGGCGCTGCAGAAGAAGGTGCTCAAGGGCAAGCAGGCGCTGACCGAGCGGCCCGGCTCCTATTTGAAGGATGTCGACCTCGAGGCCGAGCGCAAGAAGATCGCCGAAGAGGTGGGGCAGCCGGTCGATGATTACCGGCTCGCGTCATACCTCATGTATCCAAAGGTCTATTCGGATTTCGAAAAGACCCAGGATCGCTATGGCCCCACCGAAGTGCTGCCTACGCCGGTCTATTTCTATGGGCTCAATGAAGGCGATGAACTGCTGGTCGATATCGAAAAGGGCAAGACGCTGGTCGTCACCTATCAGGGCCGCGCGCCGACCAATGAAAAGGGCGAGGTGCGCTGCTTCTTTGATCTCAACGGGCAGCCGCGCACCATCGTGGTGCCGGATCGGCTCAAGGCCGGCGACGTCAAGGTCCGCGCGAAGGCGGCTGCGGGCGATCCGAAACAGGTCGGCGCCCCCATGCCGGGCGTCATCTCGACCCTGGCGGTCAAGGAGGGCCAGGTGGTCAAGGCCGGCGACGTGCTCTGCTCGATTGAAGCCATGAAGATGGAAACCGCCATCCATGCCGAAGCCGATGGCACGGTGGCGGAACTGCTGATCAAGCCGGGCGACCAGATCGACGCCAAGGACCTGCTAGTGCGGCTGGAGTAGAGGGGTTCTGGGTGACCTTCTACCCGGTCGATCCACGCGTGAGGGTTGCGGAGGTTTCTGACCTTCCGACCCCCTCGGGGGGTGATGCTGCGTTGCGCCTGGTCTGCGATAGTAGCGGCACGGAGCTTGCGTACAACGCGGACGGAGGCACGGACCGGGCGACTGTCACATTCAAAGGTTGTTTGCTTCATCATTTGGGGTGGCCGAATGACGAAGCTCGGCAGGCCCATCCACTAATGGATCATGGCTTGGGGTACTGTGGCGTTTTTGAAGTGAGCAATTCGGGTTGGCTACGATCGGTGGTCGAGGGGAATTCAATCCATCCTGGCCACGGGTCAGCCAATTATGAACGCTTTCGCCACTTCATCTTTGCCTTTGCTGACCAAACATTCGAGTGCCTAGCGGAAAGCTACGATTGTTCAGTCGATCGGGGCGCGGCGCTTTAGCCTCAGCGGCGGCGGGCCTTGCCGTCCACCGTCTTGCCCCGCTGGCCGGCATAGGCCGGCACCGGCAGCCGGCTGACGATCCAGCTCACCATCAGCGGCACCAGCACGATGTCGTCCACCCAGCCGAGAAGCGGGATGAAGTCGGGCAGCACGTCGAACGGGTTCACCAGATAGAAGGCGACAAACAGCGTTGCGGCCTTCAAGTGGACAGGCGTCTCCGGTGCCCAGAAGGCTTTCCAGAGCTGAACGACTTCCTTGCGGAAAAGGACGAGGCGGGAGAGGAGCATGGTCATCATGATCCATAGATGGCCCCGGCCTAGCCTGGTTCAAGATTGGCGGGATCACATTTGTGAGGCCGGCCTTGCCGCCTCACGTCTTGCGCCTTGCGGCCTTGCGCGCTTCGGCCTTGGCCAGGTTCTCGGCCAGCCGCGCCTTAACGATGCGGGCGATCAGGTCGTCCGGGGGCAGGGCGTCGGGCGGAAACTGCAGCGTGCCCTTGGAGGTGCGCCAGGGTGCGATCTCCTCTTCCATGCCTGTGAAGACGGCATTGCCCATGGGAAAGAGCGAACAGTGCTTCTTGAAGGCGCAATAGCTCACCACCGGGCCATGGAAGCCGATGCCCGGCATACCATAGGTGATGATCTCCTCGGCCTCGAGGGCGGCGGCGCGGATGGTCTGGCGCAGATGCGCGATCGCATCCTGGAAGGGCGGTGACAGGCCCGCAATATAGGCGTCGATACTAGCGCTGGCCTGGTCTTGTTCGGGCATGGGCGTCCTCCTTACCCAGGGCGTCACGCTATTGTTCAGTTGCCAGCGTCAAATGGAAGTCCTATCTCGGGGGCACTGGAACAAAGAGGTTTGCACATGGCGGGTCCTTCAGCGCGCAGGCAATCGGTGGGCGTCAATGTGGGCGGCGTCATGGTGGGCGGCGGCGCCCCCGTGGTCGTGCAGTCCATGACCAATACCGACACCGCCGATATCGACGCGACCGTCCGCCAGGTCATGCAACTGGCCCGGGCCGGCTCGGAAATCGTGCGCATCACCGTCGACCGCGACGAGAGCGCCGCTGCGGTGCCGATCATCCGCGACCGCCTGTTGAGCATGGGCTATGACGTGCCGCTGGTGGGCGATTTCCACTATATCGGCCACAAGCTCCTCACCGACCATCCGGCCTGCGCCGAGGCGCTGGCGAAATACCGCATCAATCCGGGCAATGTCGGCTTCAAGGCCAAGCGGGACACCCAGTTCACCACGTTGATCGAGCTGGCGCTGAAATATGACAAGCCGGTGCGCATCGGGGTCAATTGGGGATCGCTCGACGAAGAACTGCTGACGCGGCTGATGGACGAGAACGCGGCTTCGGATGCGCCGATCTCGGCGGCGGCGGTGCAGCGCGAGGCGATCATCCAGTCGGCCCTGCTCTCGGCGGCCCGCGCCGAGGAGATCGGCTTGCCGCGCAACAAGATCCTGCTTTCGACCAAGGTCAGCGACGTTCAGCACCTGATCGCGGTCTATCAGGACCTGGCCGCGCGCTGCGACTATGCCCTGCATCTGGGATTGACCGAGGCGGGCATGGGCTCGAAGGGCATTGTCGCCTCGTCGGCGGCGCTGGGCATCCTCCTGCAGCAGGGCATCGGCGACACGATCCGCATTTCGCTCACCCCTGAGCCGGGCGGCGATCGCACGACGGAGGTCAAGGTCGCGCAGGAATTGCTCCAGACAATGGGTTTCCGCCAGTTCCTGCCGGTGGTGGCAGCGTGCCCCGGTTGCGGACGCACCACCTCCACCACCTTCCAGACGCTGGCCAAGGACATCCAGGACCATCTCAACACCTCCATGCCCGAATGGCGCGAGCGCTATCCAGGCGTCGAGACGCTGTCGGTGGCGGTCATGGGCTGCATCGTCAACGGGCCGGGCGAATCCAAGCATGCCAATATCGGCATCTCGCTGCCCGGCACCGGCGAGACCCCGGCCGCCCCGGTCTTTGTCGACGGCGAAAAGGTCGCGACCCTGCGCGGCGCCGATGTCGCGGAGCAGTTCAAGGTCATGGTCGCCGACTATATCGAGGCCAAGTTCGGCGCAGGGAAGCAGAGCGCGGCGGAATAATTCTGGCGCGAAAGCAGCGCAACTCCTGACCTGCAGACGCCGACAGGCCGCTCACGGTCTGGTGAGGCAGGAACCCTTCTGGACGCGAGGGATTGGCCCTTCACGGGGCGGATCAATCCAGGAGGAAAAAACATGAACCTCGCCAAAACCCTTTGCATCGCGCTGGGCGCAAGCCTGGTCGGGATTATGGCCGCTCAGGCCGCCCAGTCCACAGCCGCCCTCAATGTGCGTTCTGGACCCGGCACCAATTATCGTGTCGTGGATGCGCTCTATGAGGGCGAGAGTGTCGATGTCGAACGCTGCCAGTCCGGCTGGTGTCGCGTCAGCCATAACGGTCCGGACGGTTGGGTTTCAGCGCGCTATCTCACCGATCGTGGCGCCGGAGGCGGCCAGCAGAATTCCAATTCCGGAGCGAGCGTCTCGGGTAATGCAAGCGCAACCGTAGCTCTGAATGTGCGCTCGGGCCCGGGCACCGGCTATCGGGCGGTCGACGTGCTCGATCGGGGTGAACGGGTGCAGGTCGAGCGCTGCCAGTCCGGCTGGTGCCGCATCAGTCACAGCGGCCCCGATGGCTGGGTGTCGGCCCGCTATCTCAGCAATGCCGGTGGCAGCAATGATAGCCGGAATGACGAGCCGGACATCAATTTCAGCTTCAACGTGCCGGGCTTTTCGTTCTCGATCGGCAATGGCGGCGATTTCCGTCCGCGTCCGGGCCGGCCCAGCGGCGAAGTCTGCTTCTATGAGGACGACAATTATCGCGGCGCCAGCTTCTGTGCCCGTCCGGGGCAGCGCGATGCGAGCCTCGGCAATTTCAATGACCGCATCTCGTCCATCCGCGTCCGCGGAGACGCGCAGGTGCAGGTGTGTGAAGACTATAACTTCAACGGGCGCTGCGCCGTGCTGGACCGCAGCCGGTCGAGCCTTGGTGGACGGAACAACGACATCATATCGTCCTATCGCATCCGCTGATCGTAGCGATCCTCAAGAAAGCCAGCCGCACGCGGCTGGCTTTTCTGTGCGCGGTCGAAGGCTTTGGAGTGGGGAGGACGTTGTCAGCCCAGGGTGAGCTTGTCGCGTCCCTCGCGCTTGCTGGCATAGAGCAGGGCGTCGGCGCGGGCATAGAGCCCCTCGAGGTCTTCGCCGTCATTGCAGGTCGTGGCCCCGATGCTGATGGTGACGCTGCCGTCGGCGGCGAGAACGATGTCGCCGATGCGCCGCCGCATGGTCTCGAGAATGGGCCCGGCCTGGTCAAGATCGGTTCCGTAGAGCAGCAGCGCGAATTCCTCGCCGCCCAGGCGGGCCGCCATATCCATGGGGCGGCGGGCGGCATCGCCGATCACCTCGGCCACCAGTCGGAGGGCTTCGTCCCCGGCGGTGTGGCCGAAGCGGTCGTTGAAGGCCTTGAAGTGATCGATATCGACCACCGCCAGCACCAGCCCGTCGCCGGTGCGGCCGGCATGGGCCAGGGCCGCGCTGGCGTGGCGCTGGAACAGGCGCCGGTTGGCCAGGTCGGTCAGCGGGTCGAACTGGGCCTGGTGCTGCAGGATGGCGCCGAGCAGGAACTGGCGGCGGTCGGCATGCTCGCGCAAATAACTGCCCACCGCGCCCACCGGCACGGCCATGGCCATCACGGCCAGCAATGCCGCCTGTCCCTGCCACAGGGATTGGGGAAGGATCGCAAGTCCGGCCAGGGCGGTGAAGCCAACCATGGCGAGGCTGCCCGCCAGCGCCTGGTAGAAGCGCATGCCAAGGGGCAGGAAGGCCGCCATGACCACCACGATCTGCGCCGTCTCGGCCGCTGCTATGCCATTGGCCTTGTAGATCGCCGAGGTCAGCGCCACGCCAAGGCAGAGCAGCAGATAGACCCCCAGCGCCTTCCACTCGAGCAGGTCATGCGCCCGCATCTGCGGCAGGAGACAGCATACCAGCAGCCCCAGCACCACCCAGCGGGCGCCCAGCAGGACCCAGATGTCGGCGGCGGGCGGCCAGCGTCCGTAAAGATCGAGCCGGACGAAATCGAAAACGGCAAAGACCGACCAGATGGTGAGCGCTGCCACCACGATGACCAGCACCGGTCGCCGGGCCTGGGTGATCACCTGTTGCCGGTAGAGTTCCTCGAGTTCGGGCTCGAAGCGCAGCCAGCGAAAGCCGCGCTGCATCTGCCGCTCACAGGCTTCTCCGCCCGCCGTGCCGGAGCCGGTATAGGGCGCTGCTGCGTGGGTGTTGAGCACGGTTCGAGGGCCTCGTAGCGGCCGGACCGGCCACATTCATGGCGCCAACATATCAGCGGGAGCGTTGCGAACGCGTAAAGGCGGCGGCGACGGCCTGCGCCCGGCCCGCCCACGCGGGCGCAGCCGCTATCGCGCGGCGTCCTGCGCCTGCCACTCGGGCAGGGGGAACACCCGGTCATAGGCCCAGTTGAAGAGCAGCGCATAGCCCATGTAGAAAAGCGCGAAGGCCAGGTCCATCAGCAGCGCCTCCCAGAGCGTGATGCCCAGATAGAGCGCGATCAGCGGCATCAGCATCAGCAGGAGGCCGATTTCGAACAGCACCGCATGGGCGATGCGCCAGGGCAGGGACTTGAGCGTCGTGCCGGTCATCGCCTTGAGAGCATGGTCGAAGCCGAGATTATAGACATAGTTCCAGGCCATGGCGACGCTGGCGCTGCCGATGACGATGACGGCGCTGTCGCCGGCATGCAGGTGAAAGACCAGGGCGCCCAAGGGTGTCGCCAGAAGGATGCCGATGACCTCGAAGGCAATGGCGTGGCGGATACGGTCGACAGGGGTGCGCATGGAAGGCTCCATCAGTTCCGGGCCGTCCCGAACGCTGATCCCGTAATGGGGGAGGTCGTCCTCGCTTGCCGGGAAGATATAGAGCTGCCCGCCGGGCCGGGCAAGCGCCTGCCGGCATATCCGCCTTTCTAGGGATGCAGGACAAACACGCCGGAGCGGACGGGCTCCCTGCCGCCCATGTCGGGCACGGCATATTCGGCCAGCAGCGTCAGCCGATCACGCGGCAGGCTGCGCCGGAACGGGTCGCCCACCAGCACCTTGGCGCCACGCCGGGCCGTCTCTGCCAGAATGGGCAGCGTATGGGCGACGACCGCGGCGTCGTAAAAGATGTCGCCGGCCAGGACCACGTCGCTCTCGGGTTGACCCGGTCCATCCCAGAGCGCGATCTCGGCGTGATTGGCGGCCGCATTGAGCTCGAGGGCAATTTGGGCCACCGGGTCGGTGTCGATGGCCCAGACCCGCGCTGCGCCCGCCCGGCTGGCGGCGATGCCGACAAGGCCCGACCCGGCCCCGAAATCGAGCACCGATTGCCCTTTCACCAGTTCGGGATGGTCGCGCAGATACATGGCCAGCACGGCGCCGCCGCCCCAGGCATAGGCCCAATAGGGCGGGGTGTCCTCCAACCCTTCGCTGGCAAGCCAGCCATGCAGGCCGCTCTGCGGGCTGGGCATGTGCAGGGCGATCTCGGGAAAGAAGGGCAGCGGTGTCAATGGCAGGCGCTCGCCGATAAAGGCCCGGGCCCGACCGCTCAGTCCGGTATCTGGCACGCATCCACCCATCTGTTGCCGCAGAGCTGGGACAGGCGCTCGACCGTGAGTTTCACCGAGGAATGGGTGTCGCCGGCAGCCGGTATGACCAGATCATAGATCTTGAGCGAGGCGTCGAGATAGATCGGCAAGGGCGCGGGCAGACCGAAGGGGCAGACCCCGCCCACCTGGTGGCTGGTCAGGCGCAGCACGTCCTCGGCGCCGAGCATGCGTGGCCGGCCGCCAAAGGCGGATTTCGATTTCTGGTTGTCCAGCCGGGCGTCGCCGCGCGTGACCAGGAGGATCTCTTCGCCGTTCACCCGGATGCAGAGGGTCTTGGCAATCTGCCCCGGCTCGACGCTATGAACCGAAGCGGCCAGTTGCACGGTGGCGGTGGAATCGCTGGTGACGATCACCTCCAGGTCGGGCGCGCGGGCGGCAAGGTCGGTGCGGACGGTCTCGAGGCTCATCAGGAAAGTCTTTCGGCAATTGCTTTCAGCACAGGCAGGGCAGGGTGCTTTTTGGCGAGGACGCGGTCACTCACAACAGTTTGGCCAGCCGCTGTTCATAGTCGGCGCGCATCTTGTAGTGCACAGGGGTCTTGAGGACGCGCTGCATCAGTTCGGGCTCGATCTCCCGCTCGCCCTCCAGCGCCAGCAACTGGCTGACGGTGATCCGGTCGCCATCGAAGGGAATGTGCAGCACCGGTTCGCCGGTGCGCACGGTGCCCGGCTCGATGACGCGGCAATAGGCGCCCGGCCGGCCGGCCTTGAAGAACTGCTTCACCCAGGCCGGATTGCCCATGCGGGCGGCAAAGACGCTGCAGGGGGTGCGGTGGGAGGTGACTTCGAGCACGACCTCATCGATCTCGAAGCGGTCGCCGACGCAGACGCTGCGGCCTTCGACGCCGCCAATGGTGAGGTTCTCGCCAAAAGTGCCGGGCACCATCTCGCGCTCAAGGGCCGTGGCCCAATAGTCGTAGTCGTCGGCGAAATAGACATAGACTGCCTGATCGACGCCGCCATGGTGCTTGCGATTGATGATGGCGTCGCCCTCCAGGCCCTGCCTGGTGATGGCCACTTCCACCGCGTCGGGCACGGGTTCCTTGTAGATGCCGGTCATGGTCGACTTGGCAGGGACGGGCCGGGGCTCGCCGATATTGACGCTTTGCAGAATGGCCATGGCCTATTTCTCCCGGCTGGCAAAGAAACGCGCGGTGGCGCGCAGGCCGTCGGCCCGGGGTCCAAACGTGCGAAGGGCCGAAAGGGCTTCATTGACAATTGCGTCGAGCATGGCGCGAGCTCCCTCGATCCCCAGCCGGCCTACGATGGTCTGCTTGCCAAGGGCCGCATCCTTGCCGGTCGCTTTGCCCATGGCCTCGGGGGTAGCGGTGACGTCGAGAATGTCGTCGGCCAGCTGGAAGGCGCGGCCGGCCGCCTCGGCATAGGCGGTGAGCGCGGACAAGGCCCGCGGATCGGCGCCGCCCAGAATCGCGCCCAGGCGCACCGAGGCGCGGATCAGCGCGCCGGTCTTCATGGCCTGCATGGTGGCAATGTCGCCCTCGGAAAAACCGCCCAACTCGCCCTCGATATCGCGCATCTGTCCGCCCACCATGCCGCCGGCGCCGCTGCCGGCTGCCAGCTCGGCCACCAGGCGTATCCGCGTTTCGGCATTGGGGTGGCAGGCAGGGTCGGCCAGCACGGCAAAGGCATGGGTCAGCAGCGCATCGCCCGCGAGGATAGCGGTGGCCTCGTCATAGGCCTTGTGCACGGTCGGGCGACCGCGCCGGAGATCGTCGTCGTCCATGGCGGGCAGATCGTCATGGATCAGCGAGTAGCAATGCACCATTTCGACGGCCAGCCCGGCATTGAGGGCGGCTTCCCGGGGCACCGAAAAGATCGCCGCGGCCTGACGCACCAAGAGGGGGCGCAGGCGCTTGCCGCCTTCCAGACTGCCATGCCGCATGGCGGCGACCACGCGCTCGGCCGCCGGGCCGGGGCCAGAGAGCCGCGCGCCGGAGAGATAGTCGGACAGCCCGGCCTCGATGGCCCGGGCGCAATCGGCGCTGTCTGCGGAAAAGTCATACATGGGCCTGTTGCTAGCCCGGCGACGAGGGCGGAGCAATACCTCATTCCGCCCTGGATCACCCCACCCTCATTCCCCATCAAGGGGAGGGAGGCGCAGGAGCGGGCACCGGTGTTCACCGTCTCCCTCCCCCTTGTGGGGAGGAACCAAGGGTGGGGGTCTTGGCCTTGTCCAAGCTTGCCGTTACACACCCGGCATGGCCCGGCGCAAGAAAACCCTATGGCGGTATGTCCGCATTCCCCTCGGTATCCTCGCCGTATTGATCGCCATTCCGCTGGTGCTGACGCCGCTCTACCTCGTCGTCCAACCGGTCTCGGTGCCCATGCTGGCGCGCCTGCTCACCGGCCAGACGGTCACGCGGGAGTGGCGCGACATCGATGCGATTTCCGATCGCTTGAAGGCGTCGGTGATCCTTTCCGAAGACGGCCAGTTCTGCCGCCACTGGGGTGTCGATCTGGCGGCGCTGAAGGACGAGGTCGAAAACTATCTTGCCGGGCGCGAGACACGGGGTGCCTCGACCCTTACCATGCAGGTGACGCGCAACCTGTTTCTGTGGAACCAGCAGAGCGTGGTGCGCAAGGCGCTCGAAGTGCCCCTGGCCTTCTATATCGACCTGGTCCTGCCCAAGAAGCGGATCATGGAAATCTATCTCAACATTGCCGAATGGGGGCCCGCGGGCGAGTTCGGCGTTGCCGCCGGGTCGCTGCGCGCCTTTGGCCGCGAACCGCAAAATCTCGACTGGCAGACGGCAAGCCTTCTCGCCGTCACCCTGCCCAATCCCGTGGTCCGCAACCCGGCGCGGCCAACTGCCGGTCTGCTGCGCGTCGCGGCAATCGTGGAGAACCGGGCCCGCCAATATGGCGAGCGGGCCAATTGCGTGGGCACCAATGGACAATTGGCGCTCTAGGAAGGATAGAACCGAAATCCGAGCAAGAATCCCCTAGCCAATCCTTTCGTTCTCCTCTATAGACCCCACCAATCCTGACAGAGACGTGTCTCTGGCCGCTTTCGGCGGCGCAACGATTTTGAATTCGGAGTACCGACCATGGCAGTGCCAAAACGCAAGACCTCGCCGATGAAGCGCGGCTTCCGCCGTTCGGCCGACGCAATCGCCAACCCGACCTATGTCGAAGACAAGGATTCGGGTGAGCTGCGCCGTCCGCATCACGTTGATCTCAAGACCGGCATGTATCGCGGTCGCCAGATCCTCGCGGCAAAGAAGTAAGCCGAAAGGCGAGCGGGCGCTGATGCGCTTTTTCTGATATTTCGACGGCCGGCCCCCAAAAGGGTCGGCCGTTTTGTTTTTCCCGCCGCCACGAGAAGCGGCCAACCGGAGCAGAGGCACAGATGAGCACGCGCGTCGAATCGGACACCATGGGCACGATCGAGGTTCCGAACGATAAATATTATGGCGCGCAGACCGCCCGGAGCCTCATGAATTTCGATATCGGCGGGGAGAAGATGCCCACCGAGATCATCACCGCCTTCGGTATCCTCAAGAAGGCGGCGGCGCTGGCCAATCACAAGCTCGGGCTCATGGATGAAAAGACAAGGGACCTGGTGGTTGCGGCCGCCGACGAGGTGATCGCGGGCAAGCTCAGCGATCACTTCCCGCTGGTGGTCTGGCAGACCGGCTCGGGCACCCAGTCCAACATGAATGTCAACGAGGTCATTTCCAACCGCGCCATTGAAATGGCCGGCGGCACCATGGGCTCGAAAAAGCCCGTGCATCCCAATGACCACGTCAATATGAGCCAGAGCTCCAACGACACCTATCCCACCGCCATGCATATTGCGGCGGTCGAGGCGGTGGAGGGCTATCTCTACGAGCGCGTGATGCTGCTGCGCGATACGCTCAACGCCAAGTCCGAAGAATTCATGGATGTGGTCAAGATCGGCCGCACGCATCTGCAGGATGCGACGCCGTTGACCCTGGGCCAGGAGATTTCGGGCTGGGTGGCGCAGATTGACTATGCGCTGGCCGCCATCAAGGCCACCATGCCGCAATTGAAGGAACTGGCGCTGGGCGGCACCGCCGTCGGCACCGGGCTCAACGCGCATCCCGACTATGCCGTCACGGTTGCCGCCGAGATTGCTGCGCTCACCGGTCGCGATTTCAAGAGCGGGCCGAACAAGTTCGCGCTGCTCGCCGGGCACGACGCCTTTGTCGGTACTTCGGGCGCGCTCAAGCAGCTTGCCGTGGCCTTCATGAAGATTGCCAATGACGTGCGCTGGCTGGCCTCGGGTCCGCGGTCGGGCCTCGGGGAAATCACCATTCCGGAAAACGAGCCGGGGAGCTCGATCATGCCGGGCAAGGTCAACCCGACCCAGTCCGAAGCCATGACCATGGTCGTCGCCCAGGTCATGGGCAATGACGCCGCGATTGGTTTTGCGGCAAGCCAGGGCAATTTCGAGCTCAACGTCTTCAAGCCTGTCATTGCCTACAACTTCCTGCAGTCGGTGCGCCTGCTGGCCGATGCGGCAAAGTCGTTCAACGACAATTGCGCCATTGGCATCGAGCCCGATCGCAAGCGTATCAAGCAGCTGGTCGACCAGTCGCTGATGCTGGTGACCGCGCTCAACCGCAAGATTGGCTACGACAATGCCGCCAAGATCGCCAAGACGGCCCACAAGAACGGTTCGACCCTGAAAGAAACCGCCATTGCGCTGGGCCTGCTGACGGCGGAAGAATTCGATGCCGAAGTGAAGCCGGAGCAGATGGTCGGGCCGCTCAAGCTCAAGAAGTAGCGATGGGCTGGGAGGCGCTGGCGCATTGGGGCGACGATGCCGAGCGCGTCGAGCGTCTCAGCGGCGGCGTTGCCAATGATGTGTGGCGCCTGCGCGTCAATGGGCAAATGGCCGTTGGACGCCTGGGGAGACGAAGCGACGCCGATCTCGCCTGGGAAACTACCCTCATGCTGCATCTCGACCGGCACGGGCTAAGTGTGCCGGTCCCCTTGCCCACCCTGGACGGCCGGCTGTTTGTCGGCGGGCTGGTGGTGATGCGCTATGTCGTGGGCGAGCCGCCTGAGACCGAGGCCGACTGGCATAGGGTCGCCGAAACGCTGCGCCAGCTTCACGCGCTGACGACCGACTGGCCGCAGCGCCCCGGCTGGAAATCATCCATTGACCTGCTCACGAGCGATAAAGGCACCAGGATCGATCTCAATGCCATGCCTGCCGAAGGGGTGGCTCGCTGTCGGGGCGCCTGGGCCCGCCTTGCCGGACGGCCCACGGCCGTGGTTCACGGCGATCCCAATCCGCGCAATATCCGCGTGACCGACGAAAGGGTGGCGTTGATCGACTGGGACGAAGCCCATGTCGATGTCCCTGAGCTCGATCTCGACCTGCCCCATAATGCGGCCGGCTTAGCGCCGGCCGAGGCCGACATGGTCGCCCAGGCCTCCGCCGCCTGGGAAGCTGCGGTCTGCTGGAAGGACGACCATGCGGTCAGCCAGCTTGCACTGGTTCGGCCGGCCTGAGTGTCCGGACTGACCGGGGACGGGCCTAGCCTTTTGCAGCCGCCTCGATCTTCGCCACGTCGATCTTGCGCATCTCCATCATGGCGTCGAAGGCGCGTTTGGCGGTCTCGCCGCCCTTCTGCATGGCCTCGGACAGGGCGCGCGGGGTGATCTGCCAATTGATGCCCCACTTGTCCTTGCACCAGCCGCACATGCTTTCCTCGCCGCCATTGCCGACAATGGCGTTCCAGTAGCGATCGGTTTCTGCCTGGTCCTCGGTGGCCACCTGCATGGAAAAGGCTTCCGTGTGCTTGAAGGCCGGGCCGCCATTGAGGCCGATGCAGGGAATGCCCATGATTGTGAATTCCACCGTCAGCACCGCGCCGGCCTTGGTGGACGGGTTGTCGCTGGGCGCCCTGTGCACCGCCGTCACATGAGTGTCGGGAAAGGTTCGGGCGTAGAAATTGGCGGCCTCCTCGGCCTCCGTGTCGTACCAGATGCAGACAATGTTCTTGGCGTTTTGCATTTGTGTTCTCCTCAGATTGCCGGCCGCTTGACCCGGTTCCCTTGCAGTCGGATCAACGGTCCTCAGGACTGCGACGTTTCATGGCGTGCCAATTGAACATGCCTCTTGGCGGTCTTTCTCCCCGGTGGTCCCCTTCCGCCCGTTGTAAAGCTCTGGCATGGTGGCACGAACTGAGCGGAGGCCTGACCCATGAGCGAGACCGTCATCCTGCCAACGGGCCGTGCACAGCACTCGCGCGGCAATGGCTTCATCGTGCCCCTGCTGGTCGTGCCCTTCGTGCTCTACAATCTCGTGGTCTTCCTGTTCTTCGGTGGCAACCCGGTCAATTGGGGGGCGGGCCTGTTCTCCATCCCCATGCCCTCGGGCATGCCCTGGGCCATCACCGCGGGCGATTTCCTGCTCGTGGTGGGCATATTGCTCCTGTTCTTCGAAGTGCTCAAATCCACCAATACGGCGCGCAGCTCGATCATCGAGCATATGCTCTCCATGGTGGTCTTCGTGGCGTTCCTGGTCGAGTTCCTGCTGGTGGGCGCGGCCTCGAGCTCGGTCTTCTTCCTGCTGATGGTGATGAGTCTCATCGATGTGGTGGCCGGCTTCACCGTCTCGATCACCAGTGCCAGCCGCGACGTGTCGATGAACTGACTCGACAGCCCGGCTATTCCCTCAGGCGACGACTGTCTTGCGATAGCCCTGCGGCATGCGGCGCTGGGTGAGGCGTGCGGTCTGTCCATAGGCCCCCACGGCGCCTTCGGCGGTGCCGATGCGACGCGTGCGCTGGATCGGCAAATGGGCGCGGGCGGCGATCAGCTGGCTGACAAAGGCTGCTGTCGGGGCGGAAAAGGCCAGCGAGGGGCGCGCACCGGCGGGGCCCACCAGGACCAGTTCCGTGCGACCTGTCTCGTTCTGTGTCGCTTCTGACATCGCGTGTACCATTCCGGGCCGCCCTGTCCCGAAATGGAACAGAACCCACGGCGCCATACCCGCTTAGGGGCAAGCGCCATGCCAGATGGTAACACTCTGTTAACGAAGTTCGATCCGTCAATGTGATTGGTTCACAGGCAAGTGCACACAAAAAGGGGTCGCCCAAATGAGCGACCCCGTCCTGGTCAGCGTTATGCCGCGTGGTCAGAAATTGTCCTTGCCCTTGCGGATGGCTGCGAACACCTCTGAAGGGTCGGCGCCCTCGAGGCCGTAGTGCCGGGCCAGTTCCGGCATATCGGCGCGCAGGAACGGATTGGCCCTCTTGTCCTCGCCCAGGCTGAAGGGGATGGTCGCCTTGCCGGCGGCGCGCAACTGGTCGACCTCGGCGGCACGGGCCTTGAGCGCCTCGTTGTCCGGGTCAATGGAGAGCGCAAAGCGGGCATTGGACTGGGTATATTCGTGCCCGCAATAGACCAGCGTCTCGTCGGGCAGGTCGCGCAGGCGCTTGAGGCCCGCCCACATCGGCCCGGGCGTCCCCTCGAACATGCGGCCCACGCCCAGCGAGAACAGGGCATCGGCCGAAAACAGATGCCCGCCTTCGCGATTGTAGAACACCACATGGCCCAGCGTGTGGCCCGGCATGGCCATGACCTCGAAGCGGGTTTCGCCCAGGGTGATGGTGTCGCCATCGCCCACCAGTTCGTCCAGCCCCTCGATCTTATCGGCCTCGTCGCGCGGACCGACGACGCGGGCGCCAAAGGCGGCCTTGAGCTCGGGGATGGCCTCGACGTGATCGACATGATGGTGGGTGATGAAGATATCGGTCAGCGTCCAGCCGCGATGCAGAAGGGCGTTGCGGATCGGCCCGGCCTCCGGCGCGTCGATGGCAGCCGTGCGGCCGGTGGCTTCGTCATGTACCAGATAGCCGAAA
Organism: Devosia salina; assembly: GCF_019504385.1. Classification (NCBI taxonomy): domain Bacteria; kingdom Pseudomonadati; phylum Pseudomonadota; class Alphaproteobacteria; order Hyphomicrobiales; family Devosiaceae; genus Devosia; species Devosia salina. The sequence goes on along the minus strand of NZ_CP080590.1, from coordinate 3,671,530 downwards.
TTGTCGCTGCGGGCGGAAAACACATCCACGATCAGGCCCATCGGTCATCTCCTTTTCTCGATTTGCCTGCAAGCTAGGGAGCGGGCCCGCCAATGACAACCTCGGATTGGACAAGTTCACGCGCCTTTGGCACTGTCCGGCCATGACCAGCGATGTCACCCGCCTCATCGGTTTCTACAAATCCCCGCTCGGGCGCCTGTCGCGGGCGCTGGTGCGCGAGCAGGTGATGGAACTGGCCGGCGACCTCAAGGGCCGCCGCGTGTTGGGGCTGGGCTTTGCGACGCCCTATCTGCGTTTTGCGCTGGAGCCGGCCGAGCGGGTCCTCGCCTTCATGCCCGAACGGCAGGGCGCCTCTGCCTGGCCGCGCGAGGGCCCGTCCCGTACGGTGCTCTGCGACCCGCTGGAAATGCCGCTCACCGATGCGGCCATTGACCTGACCGTTGCCATCCATGCGCTCGAACACGTCGCCGACGCCGAAGAGCTGATGCGTGAGCTCTGGCGCGTCACCGCCCCGAACGGGCATCTGCTGCTGGTGGTGCCGCGCCGCCGGGGCATCTGGGCGCAGCGTGACAACACGCCGTTCGGCCAGGGCAATCCCTATTCGGGCGGACAGCTCGACAAGCTGCTGCGCGACCACAGCTTTGTTCCCGAGGTGTGGCGTGATGCGCTGTTCCTGCCGCCCTTCCAGTCGCGGCTGGTGATCAAATATCCCAGGTTCTTCGAGCGCTTCGGGCGGGTATTCGGCCCGGCCATGAGCGGGGTCATCTGCATCCGCGCCCGCAAGGAGGCCTTCCCCGCTGTTCCGCGCCGCAAGAAGGCCGAGCGCTTTGTGCGCCTGCCGGGGATGAGCACGGCAACGGCGCGCAGCGGCTAGTGCGGGACGGTCGGGAGAGCTACGCTCGAATGGCGGGTGACACGCATCACGGCGTTTGCCGCTGTTATCCCCGCAATCCGATCAGGGCCTTGATGACCGCCTCGCCGTCCGGCGTGTGCCATTCGGCCGGCCCTTGCAGCACCGCCAGTTCGCAGCCTTCCGGGTCAAGCAGAAGCGTTGCGGGCAGGCCGATGGCCACCGCTTCGCGCTTCAGCCGCTCGAATGCCGCAAAGCTGTTGTCGGCATAAAGCGGCAGGTTCTGGAACTGGCCTTCGTCGAGAAATGCCTGGGCCTTTTCGAGCCCATTGGCGCCGATATCGAGATTGATCGGCAGGACCATGAACCGGTCGGAATTGTATTGCGCTGCGATGGCGTCGAGCGCCGGCATCTCCTCGCGGCAGGGCACGCACCAGCTGGCCCAGAAATTGACGAGGAGTGCCTTGCCGGCGAAGTCGGCCACGGTTCGATCGGCGCCGGTCGCGTCCTTGAAGGCCAGGTCGGCATAGCCCCGACCCTCCCCGGTGCCGTTGAGCGCGGCCAGTTCGCCAACGGCGGCGGCGTCGATCACCTGGGCCGCGGCGGCCTGTACCGGACATTCATTGGCGGTGCCGGCATTGCCCAGCATCAGCCATGCCGCTATAGACCCAGCAACGATCACCACCCCCGCCGCGACGGGCACCGCCCAGGCAAAAGCGGATCGGGGGATTCTCTGGCGGGTATTTTCCATGGTGTCTCCGGACAAGGCTCTGAGCAACAAGATGTGGGGCGGTCGCTTCGCCGAGGCGCCCGACGCCATCATGGAGGAAATCAACGCCTCCATCGGCTTCGACCAGCGCCTTTACCGCCAGGATATTGCCGGATCGAAGGCCCATGCGACAATGCTTGAGGCCACGGGCATTTTGACGCGAGACGACCGCGACGCCATCCTCAGCGGTCTAGACGAGGTGCTGGCCGAAATCGAGAGCGGCCGGTTCAAATTCTCGCGGGCGCTTGAAGACATCCATATGAATGTCGAAAGCCGGCTCAGGGAAAAGATCGGCGATGCCGCGGGGCGCCTGCACACCGCGCGCTCGCGCAATGATCAGGTGGCCACCGATTTCCGCCTCTATGTGCGCGACACTATCGACACCCTGGTCGGCCAGATCCGCGGCCTGCAGCTGGGTCTGGTCACCCGGGCGGAGGACGAAGCCGAGACCATCCTGCCCGGCTTCACCCATCTGCAGAATGCCCAGCCGGTGACCTTCGGCCATCACCTGCTGGCCTATGTCGAAATGCTTGGCCGCGATGCCGGCCGGCTCGAAGACGCGCGCAGGCGCCTCAATGAAAACCCGCTGGGCTCGGCGGCGCTTGCCGGCACACCCTATCCGATCAACCGCGACATGACCGCTGCGGCGCTGGGCTTCGACCGCCCGACGGCCAATTCGCTCGATGCTGTCTCGGACCGCGATTTCATCCTCGAAACGCTCGCCGCCGCCTCCATCTGCGCCATGCATCTTTCCCGCTTTGCCGAGGAAATGGTGATCTGGTCCTCGGCCCAGTTCGGCTTCATCAAGCTTTCCGACAAGTTCACCACCGGCTCGTCCATCATGCCGCAGAAGCGCAATCCAGACGCCGCCGAATTGGTGCGTGCCAAGATTGGCCGCATCCTGGGGGCGCTCAATTCGCTGCTGGTGGTGATGAAGGGCCTGCCGCTGGCCTATTCGAAGGACATGCAGGAGGACAAGGAAGTCGCCTTCGACGCCCTCGATGCCCTCTCCCTGTCCCTGGCCGCCATGACCGGCATGGTCAAGGACATGGTGCCCAATCGCGAGCGCATGCATGCCTCGGCCTCGGCCGGCTTTTCGACCGCCACCGACGTCGCCGACTGGCTGGTGCGCGAGCTCAACATTCCCTTCCGTGACGCCCATCACATCACCGGCCAGATCGTGTCGCTGGCCGAGCAGAAGCATTGCGGGCTCGAAGGGCTGACCATCGAGGATTTCAAGCTCATCGATCACCGTATCGACAGCCGCATCCACAAGGTGCTCACGGTCGAGGCCTCGGTCGCCGCCCGCGCCTCCTATGGCGGCACGGCCCCGGCCAATGTGCTGGCCCAGGCGGCGCGCTGGAAAACCGCCCTCACCGGCGAGAGCCACGAACCGCGCCCGCTCAAGGCAAAGAAACATGGCAGCCATGGTGACGGCGGTATTGCCTAGCGCGCGGCCGTGGGCCACGATTCTGCTCCTCCATCTGGGGAGGGGATGCCCGAGGGGCGGGTGAGAGATAGATGCCGAGACGATCCCGACAGATGCGCCTGACTGCCCGTCATGTCGCCTATCTGCAGCCCGAGGAGACCTCCGAGGCCCTTCCCCCGCCGCCACCCGGCCTGCGCGAAGCCACTCCGAATGATCATGCCGCGACCATCCAGACCCTGTTCGATGGCCCCGATCATCACGACGAAACCTGGGTGTTCGCCTATGGCTCGCTGATCTGGAAACCGGCCTGCGACTATGTCGAAATCCGCACGGGCCTGCTGCATGGCTGGCACCGGGCCTTTTGCCTCGGATGGAATACCCGCTTTCGCGGCAGCGAGGACAGTCCCGGCCTGATGCTGGCGCTCGACCGCGGTGGGGCCTGCAAGGGCGCGCTCTATCGCCTGCCGCCCGACCGGCGCGACGATTGCCTCGTCAAGCTGTTCGAGCGCGAAATGGGTTGGTTGCCGACCGCCTTCCCGCCCCGCTGGGTGACGGTGCGGACCGGCGAGCGGGCCATTCGGGCCCTGACATTCTGCATCGACCGTCAATCCGGCCGCTATGTCAGCGGCTTAAGCGAGGCCGAAATCGCCGATGTGCTGGCGCGGGCCGTCGGCACCCGCGGCTCCATGGCCGAATATCTCCATGCCACGGTCGACCACCTGGAGCAGATGGGCATTCACGATCCCTATCTGTGGCGGCTCCAGCATCTGGTCGCGGAGCGTATCGAAGCGGCTTATGAGGCGGATCGATAAGTCTGGCTTTCGTTTTCGCCGCGCTTGGCTTAGGGAAAGGCCGCAACCAGCGGGGCAGAAATGGTTCATCACTTTCAACATCGCGACGGCGTGCTTTTTGCCGAGGACGTCAATCTCAATGACCTCGCGGACAAGGTGGGGACGCCGTTCTACGTCTATTCCAGCGCCACGCTGCGCCGGCATGTCCGGGTGGTGCGCGAGGCCTTTGATGGCATTCCCATGCTCATGGCCTATGCCATGAAGGCCAATTCCAATCAGGCAGTGCTCAAGCTCATGGCCGCCGAGGGTTGCGGCGCCGACGTGGTGTCGCTGGGCGAACTGGAGCGGGCCCTGGCCGCCGGCATTGCCCCGGAAAAGATTGTCTTCTCCGGGGTCGCCAAGACCGCCGCCGAAATGCGCCGGGGTCTCGAGGTCGGCATCAAGTGCTTCAACCTCGAAAGCGAGCCCGAACTGGAGCGACTCTCGCGGGTCGCGGGAGAAATGGGCAAGACCGCCCATGTTTCGGTCCGCATCAATCCCGATGTCGATGCGCGCACCCATGCCAAGATCTCGACCGGCAAGTCCGAGAACAAGTTCGGCATCCCCTTCAAGCGCGCCCGCGACGTCTATGCCCGCATTGCCGAACTGCCCAATGTCAAGGCGGTGGGCGTCGACATGCATATCGGCAGCCAGATCACCGACCTCGAGCCCTTCGGCAATGCCTTTGGACTGATGGCCGAGCTGGTCGCGGCGCTGCGTGCGGATGGCCATGAGATCGAGCATATCGATGTCGGCGGGGGGCTCGGCATCCCCTATAATCACGACCAGGAAGCCCCGCCCCACCCGGAGGCCTATGCCGCCGTCGTCCGCGACAAGGTCGGGCAACTGGGCTGCTCGCTGGTCATCGAGCCGGGGCGGCTGCTGGTGGGCAATGCCGGCATCCTGGTCACCCGGGTTGAATATGTGAAGGAAGGGGCGAGCAATTTCATCATCGTCGATGCGGCGATGAATGACCTGATCCGCCCCACTCTTTATGAAGCCCATCACGACGTTGAACTGGTGAACCAGTCCAATCTACCTCCGATCACCGGCGACATTGTCGGGCCTGTTTGCGAGACCGGGGACTATCTGGCCAAGGGTCGCACCATACCCGGGGTCAAGGAGGGCGACCTGCTGGCCGTGATCAGCGCCGGCGCCTATGGGGCGGTCATGGCCTCGACCTACAATTCGCGGCCCTTGATCCCCGAAGTGCTGGTCGATGGCGATCGCTGGCATGTCGTCCGCCCGCGCAAGTCGCTTGCAGAGCTGATCGCTCTCGACAGCGTGCCCGACTGGCTTTGAGGCCTACTGGCCCTGCGACTGCCGGGCGAGCGACACCACCTCGACCGGCCGACCATTGAGAGCGTCGTCCACCTTGGCCAGCAGATCGGCCAGGGTGAAGGGCTTGGCGATAACGTCATAGATGAGCGCGTCGAGGCCGTGGGCGCGCTCGCGCTGGTCGGCAAAGCCGGTCATCAGCACGATGGTGACGTCGGGATAGGCCGCGCCGACATGGAGGGCCAGCGCGATGCCGTCCATGACCGGCATCTTGATGTCGCTCAGCAACAGGTCGAACCGGCCACCTTCGGCGTCCATGGTCTCGGCGGCGAGCCCGCCATCGTCTTCGGCCACCACCTCATGGCCCTTCATGGTGAGGGCGCTGACGACAAAGGCACGGACCGAGGGATCGTCTTCGGCAACGAGGATGCGGGCCATGGGCGCCCTCCTAGTGATGTTCGCCCGCTGCCGGCACCGGCGCATGGTCCGGTTCGGCGGCTGGCTCGTGAGGATCGGCGGCCGGGGCCGCATCGGTATGCGCCGGAGGCGCGGAATGGTTCGGTTCGGCCGATGCCGGCGGGGTTTCGCCCGCGGGTGCTGGTGCGGCCGCATCCGTCTTTCGCTCGCCCGCACCCGCGCCCATGCCGGCAAAGCTCAGGCGGACACGCACCGCCTCGCTGGGCGGCAACGACAGCCTGGTGTCAAAGGTTGCGCGTTCACCCGCCATCAGGTCCCGCACCCGCGGCATGACACTCCACTCATAAACGGCGTGTCCGGACGCATCGAGCAGGCTGATCACGACCGGCGGTACAGGTACCGGGCGCGACGAGCGCCCGACGATCTGCGCGGACACGGTCAGCACGTCATTGCCACCGGAAAGCGACTTGAGCGTGGCGAGGTCGGAAAAGTCCAGGCCCACGACATTGACCCCGAGCCCGACCGCCTCATAAAGCCCGGCCAGGTCCGGATAGCGCTCCACGATCTGCTCCCGGCCGAACCAGGCGCCCCCGACCAGTCCGGCCAGCATCACCACGCCGGCAATGCGCGCGGCCCGGCGCAGCCGCGCCAGCGGCAGGCTGGAAATCATTGCGTTCTGGCGTCGCAGGAAGGCCGTCTGCTGTTTCTGCAGCTCGGCGGCGTCGATCCCGGACAGGGGCCCGGTCGCGGCCGGCATCGCCTTGCCGCTGGCAGCGGCTGCGGCGCTTTCCTCGGCCGCCATGGCCTCGTCCAGCGCATCCTCGGCCAGTGCATCGAAAATCCGGTCCGCCTGTTCGGTGTCCTGGCCCTTGGCGGGTTTTGCCGGCTCGGGCGCCGTTGCGTCCTGATTCCAGGCGCGGTGGCAATGGGCGCACTGAACCTTGCGGCCAGCCGAACCGATGGCCTCATAGGTCACCTGGTACTTGGTCTGACAATGCGGACAGGTGATGATCATCAGGCGGCGCGCAATTCCCGGAATGGTTGCCGACCCTATCCCTGCCGGGGTTAAAACTCCTCAAACCGGGCCGCGATCAAAATTGTGCCGCTTTCCCACGGCCAAAAGCGGCCCCATGCCGCTGGGCGGCGCCCGCGCTGCTATGATGCGGAAAAGGCTGATTCGCCTTCATGCCGCCAAAGCCAACGGACGAGCTGGGGAGCACCCGTTCTTGATCGAGTTTTCCGATGTGGGCCTGCGCTACGGCAACGGCCCCGAGATTCTGAGGGATCTCACCTTTTCCATCGAGCCGGGCTCGTTCCACTTCCTGACCGGACCATCCGGCGCCGGCAAGACCAGCCTGCTGCGTCTGCTGCTCTTGTCCATCAAGCCGAGTCGCGGCCGCGTCACCATGTTTGGCGAGGATGTGGGCAATCTCGATCAGGACAGCCTGCTGCAGATGCGCCGGCATATCGGCATCGTGTTCCAGGAGTTCCGGCTCCTTGATCACCTGACCACCTTCGAGAATGTGGCCCTGCCACTGCGTGTCCTGGGTCAGCCCGAGAGCGAATATCGGCCAAACGTCATCGAGCTGCTTGAGTGGGTGGGGCTGGGCGAGCGCATGCATGCCCTGCCGACCCTGCTGTCGGGGGGCGAGAAACAGCGCGCCGCCATTGCCCGTGCCGTCATCGCCCGTCCCAAGGTGCTGCTGGCCGACGAGCCCACCGGCAATGTCGATCCGGACCTGTCGAGCCGCCTGGTGCACCTGTTTGCCGAGCTCAATCGCACCCTGGGCACCACCATTATCCTGGCGACCCACGAACTGCCCTTGCTCGATCGCTTCCCCTATCCGCGCATGGTGCTCAACAAGGGGGAGCTGACCATCCATGATTAGGCAAATGCTCTCCCTTCTGCCCCGGCGCGGCGGCGCAGCCCCCATCGTGCCCGAAAAAAGCGTGGCCGGCCGCACCTTGCTGCTGCTCATCACCATCATGGCCTTCCTCTCGGCGGTGACACTGGGCGGGGTGGTCCTGGTGCAGAAATCGGCTATTGCCTGGTCTGCCGATGTGGGCCGCGAGTTGACCATCCAGATCCGGCCGGTCGAGGGCGAGGTGATGGAAAGCAACCTGCGCACGGCGGTGTCGCTGGCCCAGTCTACCCCTGGCGTGGCCAGCGCGCGGGCGCTGACCATCGAGGAAAGCCAGGCCCTGCTCGAACCCTGGCTGGGGGCCGGGCTCGACCTTTCGGCCATTGCCATCCCACGCCTGGTCGTGGTGCAGCTGTCTGACCCGGCCGAGGCCGATACCGAGCAATTGCAGCGCAATCTCTCGGCCATCAAGGGTGCCAGCCTCGACACCCATGCCGCCTGGCGCCAGCAGCTCAACACCATGGCCGGTACCGTCGTGCTGTCCGGGCTCCTGGTCCTCGGCCTGATCGGCGTCGCCACGGTTCTTGCCATCATCTTCGCCACCCGCGGCGCCATGGCCAGCAATCGCGAAATCGTCGATGTGCTGCATTTCATCGGCGCCTCCAACAAGTTCATTGCCGGGGCGTTCCAGGGCCGGTTCCTGTCGATCGGCCTGCAGGGTGGCTTTCTCGGGGCTATCCTTTCCATCCTGTTCTTCCTGCTCATCGGCACGGCCGCGGGCAGCGTGCTCCCCAGTGAAGCGACGGCGCAGGTCGGAGTGCTGTTCGGCCAGTTCCTGCTCGGGTGGGACGGCATGGTGTTCATCCTGGCCGTCGTGCCGGTGATCGCGGCGCTGACGGCGGTGACGTCGCGGATGACGGTGCGCCGCTATTTGAGCGAAGCATCGTGACGCCGCGGCCTCGCCAAGCCGGCCTGACGCGGCTATGAGAGAAGTCTAGCCGGAAAGGCGGGGGAGCCCATGTCGATCAAGGCTGCAACCCAGGCAGTGCGCACCGCGCTCTTCTACGTGGTCTTTCTCGGCCAGACGGGCATCCTCGCCATTCTCGCCGGAACCGTGGGCATCCTCTTCGGGCGCACGCCGTTCGGCTGGGCCATCGCCCGCTTATGGTGCTGGTCCAATGTGCACTATCTGCATTTTCTCACCGGCATGGGCACCCATGTCGAGGGCGATGAACACATTCCGCCCGGCGGCTGCATCATCGCGTCCAAGCACCAGTCCGACTGGGACATCTTCGCGATCTTTCCCCATACCGGCCGCCCTGCCTATATCGCCAAGAAGGAGCTGATGCGCATTCCCTTCTTCGGTTGGGCCGCCCGCTCGCTCGACTGTATCGAGATCGACCGGCAGAAAGGGGCGCAGGCGATCCCGGCGATGATCAACCAGGCCCGCGACGCCATCGACCGGGGCTGTCGCATCGTGATCTATCCCGAGGGCACCCGCAAACCGGTGCTGGCCGATGCGGAATATCGCCAGGGCATCGTGCGCATGTATACCGCACTCAATGTTCCTGTGGTGCCGGTGGCCCTCAATTCCGGACTGTTCTGGGGTCGCAACAGTCTCATCATCTGGCCCGGCGTCGCCCGCGCCCGCTTCCTGCCGGCCATCGAGCCGGGCCTTGACCCCGAAACCTTCCGGTCCCGGCTGCATGACGCCATCGAAACCGAATCGAACCGGCTGACGCTCGAGGCCATCGACCAGGGCATAGGCCGCCCGCTCGATGACCGCCTGCGGGCCCGGCGTGATGCGCTGCGGGGCGCATAGACCCACTAGATATTGACGAACCACTCGAACACATCCACACATATAGCGTGTCGCTAGGGTGCAGCTTGACACTGCATAAAGTTTGTTCTAATTTTGTTCTTCTTCTGGGACGCAGGGGAACGGGAATATGGTGCATCGGGACAATCTTGGGCGCGGAGCCGTGCGCAAGGCCGGGCTGTCGCACTGGCAGGGCCAGTCGGGACGCGACTATGGCCTGAATGCGGAAAGCCTCGACGATTTCGCCATGCGGGAATCGGATCTCTACGTCATCGCCAAGGGCAGTCACGTGCTCTGGGTGGGGTCGACCGAGGACCTTGTTGCCGACCCGATGAGCCGGACGCGCTTCCGCGTCGCGCTGGACTGCGGCACCAATGTGTTCCGCATGGATGCCCCTGAAAACCGGCTCTCCACCATCTGGGACCTGGAACAGGCCGTGCCGGCCAGCGAGCCGGTGGCTCAGGCCGCCTGACCCTCGCCGGACGGCTGCTCCCCTTCTTCCTGAAGCTGCCGCGCCAGGGCCATGAGCGCCTTGTCCTCTATGCCCAGTTGCAGCAGGTGGGTGGCGGTATTGATCACATAATCCACATTGCGGCCGGAAATGCCGACGCCGGCCCGGATCATGGCCAGTTGCTGCTCAACGCTCAATGGCCCGGCGAATTGTTCATGGGCCTCATCGACCACATAGGTCAGCGCCCGCACGCGTCTTCCGTCGGCCAGCGCCACCGGCCGCCACACATCGCGATAGACCGAAGTGACCAGTTCGCGCGCATCGAGATAGGCCCGCACCTCATCCCAGGCGCTGGTGCAGACCTCGAACGCCATGCCGCGGCATGAGCCACCCCGCGTCAACCCGAACACGAGGCCCGGCGTGTCGCGGGTACCACGATGGTGGTGGGAAATGATCGAGAGCGAGCGGTGCGCCCCGCGCAACAGGCCAAGCTGCGCACTCAGGAATGAAAAGCCCGGATTCCAGATCAGGGACCCGTAGCCGAACACCCATCGCGTGTCCTGGCCGTCAGATATCGCGTCGTCATTGGTCATGCGCAACCACCTTCCCCGCTAGGCTAGCGAGCCCGACCATGCCGGGCAAGGGCATCGGGCGCCTGCCAGCTCATGCGGGGATATGTGGCTGGGCCGGGGCTCAATGCAAACCCGCTTCTGGCAAGGCGAGGCCCGGTCAGAACAAGGGTGCCAGCGCCGCGATGGGTACCAGGCCCGAGGAGAGCGTACCCCCGGCAAAGTTGAGCTGGTTCTTGTGGCGCCCGTCCTCGCCCGGCACGCCCAGCACCAGGGTGCGCCAGGGCTCTTCGAGATAGGGGCCGATGCGATCGGCGACACCGAGCGAATCGATGGCGATCGATCCGGTCGGATAGCCCTGGGCATCGAGCGCCAGCTCGCCGGTGGCGTTGAGGTCGGCGGTTCCGTCATTGGCGCGGACACCGACAATGCGCAATTGCCCACCGGCCTGCTGCCAGTCAGGCAGCAGCGGCACGGCGCCCCAGTTGCGGATGTCATCGGGCAGGGCGGTCAGTTCCACTTCCACCTCGGCATCGGTCGGAGCCAGGCCGATGCCCGGCACTTCGACCGCCTGGGCGCGCATATAGCCCGCCAACGCCGCTCGCCCCGCTTCGGGATCGTGCCGCTCCGGCATGTCGAGCAGATGCAGCTCCACCTGCGGCGCCCGGGCGATCTGGCTCTCCCCGAACAGCTGGTCCGTCCAGTCCAACTCGCTGGCAAGAATTGAAAGCCGGGCAATGCGCCAGTTCTCGAGGCGGAGGCTCGCCTCCAGGGCGCTCCAGGCGATATCCTGCCTGAGGCCGGTGAAGGCATCGGACAGGCGAGCCGGCCCTTGCGCCGAGGCCACGACATGGGTCGGACGCCAGACCATGACGCTGGCCCTTAGGCCGGGCACCTCGACCATCAGGTCTCCCGAGACGAGGCTGGCATTGGCGCAATCCACATCGAACCGGAACGGGAAGCCGCCGATATCGAGAGCGCCGCATTGCAGCTGCGGCGCCGTCTCGCCATCCGCCAGCGCCAGTGCTTCGACCTGCTGGCGAACCTGTGCAGCCAGGACAAACCAGGCCGCCGACCAGGCCAGGACGACAAGCAGGACGACGGTGCCAAGAATGATGATTCGCTTTTTCATGGAGCCTTCTTATCCTTGCCGGCCATGCTCAGCCACTCGAGCGTGGCTCCCATCATCCTGACCGCTTCAGTTGTGTCACCGGAGCGATTTGTGCCCAACGCGCCAGCCACTCGAGCACAGCTCTCATGGCCTTGACCGCTCAAATCGCTCCACTGGAGCGATTTGCCCTGCGGGACGCGGTCAAGCATCATCGCCGCCGCCATGCTCGCGCACGAAGGACGGTTCGGGGGCCGGTGGAGCCTCGTGCGGGCGGCCGAAATCGGGCGCGGCCGTTTCCTGCCCGGCATTGATGATCGAGCGGCGAATGGCGCGCGTGCGGGTGAACATGGCTTCGAGCGCCGCCCCATCGCCATTGCGGACCGCCCGCTGCAGCACCGAGAGGTCCTCGTTGAAGCGGCCCAGCATTTCGAGCACGGCGTCCTTGTTGGTGAGGAAGACGTCGCGCCACATGACCGGATCGGAGGCGGCGATGCGGGTAAAGTCGCGGAAGCCGGAAGCGGAAAACTTGATGACCTCGGACTGGGTGGCCGTTTCGAGATCGGCCACCGTGCCCACGATATTGTAGGCGATGAGGTGAGGAATGTGGCTGGTAATGGCGAGCACCATGTCATGATGGGCTGCGTCCATGCATTCCACCATCGAGCCCATGACCTGCCAGAAGGCAACGAGCTTGTCAGTGTCGGCCTGCGGCACGCCCGTCGTGGGGGTCAGCACACACCAGCGCCCGGCAAACAGCTCGGCAAAGCCGGCCGAAGGCCCTGAATGCTCGGTGCCGGCGATGGGATGGCCGGGAATGAAGCTGATGCCCGCCGGCACATGCGGGCCAACGACCTTGACGACATGTTCCTTGACCGAGCCGACATCGGACAGGATCGCGCCCTGTTCCAGATGCGGCCCGATCGCCGCGGCCAGGGCCCCATAGGCGCCGACCGGCGCGCAGAGAATGACCAGGTCGGCCCCGCGCACGGCTTCGGCGGCATCAAGCGTATAGATATCGCCCAGCTCGAGCGCGCGCGCTTCATCGAGCGTTTCCTGGCGGCGGGTGGCAATGGAGATGACCTCCACCAGGCCCTGTCGCCGTGCCGCCAGTGCGATGGACGAGCCGATCAGGCCGATGCCGATCAGGGCGAGCTTGCGGAAATGCACACTCATTGGGCGCCCTCCATGGATTTGAGCACCTCGGCGACGCCGCGCATCGCCTCTTCCGAACCGATCGAGATCCTGAGGCCGTTGTGGATGCCGTAGGACGCACCGATCTCGCGCACGATATAGCCCGCCGCTGCCAGTGTTTCGAAGGCCCTGGCCGCCAGTTCCGGCGTTTCGAACAGCACCATCACGAAATTGGCCTGGCTGGGAATGACCCGCATGCGGTTGGACTGCAATTGGGCCGTCAGCCAGTCGCGCCATTGCGCATTATGGGCCTTAAGGCGCTGGTTGAAGGCAATGTCGCGCGTGGCGGCAGCCCCGGCCAGTTGCGCGGGCAGGTTGACGTTGAACGGCCCGCGGATGCGGTTGATCGCATCCACGACATGGCCCGGCCCCACCATCCAGCCGATGCGGGCGGCGGCCAGTCCCATCTTGGAGAAGGTACGCACCATGACGACATTTTCGTGGGCCTCGACCAGGTCCAGCCCCACCGAATAGTCGGCAGCGGTCACATATTCGGCATAGGCACTGTCAATGACGAGGAGAATGTCGGGCCGGAGGCCGGCATGCAGCCGCGCCACTTCGGCCACCGACAGATAGGTGCCGGTGGGATTGTTGGGATTGGCGAGCCAGACGATGCGGGTGCGCGGCGTGATGGCGGCCAGCAGCGCATCGACATTGGCGGTGTAGTCCACCTCGTCGACCGTCACGATCTCGGCGCCGGCGGCCTTGGTGATAATCGGATAGACCGAGAAGCCATAGCGGTTCATGACTGCTTCGTCGCCATGGCCCAGATAGGTCTGCGCCAGCAGGTGCAACAGATCGTCCGAGCCATTGCCGCAGACTATGGCGTTAGGGTCGATGCCATGCACTTCGCCCAGGGCTTCGCGCAACAGGCGGGACGAACCCTCGGGATAGATTTCGAGGTGATCGGCAGCAGCAGCGAACGCCGCCACCGCCTGAGGGCTGGCGCCAAGCGGGGATTCATTGGCCGAAAGCTTGATTGCCTTGCTGCCGGGCGCACCGGACTTGCCGGGCAGATAGGGCGCAATATCGAGGATTCCGGGCTGCGGTATTGGACGCTTTTGATCGGACATCTGAGATTTCTAACCGGCAGGAAAAGCCGCGCGGACCATAGTGAAAGCCGGCCCCGATGGCAAAGCCTCTCTGCTCGCGCCAGCGTCAATATCCGCCCGGCCCTTCGCCGGGGGATTTGCCCTATCGGGCCGGCTCGAGCATGGGCCTACTAGACCAGCAAATCGACTTCGGCACCGTTGACCGGGGGTTCGGCGGGCTTGGTGGTGGGGAGGGGGGACGCGGCATTGTCCGCCTGGGCCTGCATCATCTCGCCGCGCAGGCGCGCGACTTCGAGCAGATGGCCCGATTGCGGCACGTTCTTGTCATAGACGATGCGGTTGATCATGACGGATGGGGCAATGCCGATGCCGGTTCCCGTCGCCATTGGCTCAGGCCTGCTTGTCGACCTTGAGACCCTGGCCCGGGGGCGGGGCGCTCAGCGCGGTCTGCATCAGGGAATTGAGCAGGTCGGCCTGCATCTCATGAGCCTTCTTGAAGACCGCGATCTGCACGGAATTCTGCGTCATCGCGGTGCGCGCCGTCAGCAAGTTCGTGGAGAGGTCGGTGTTCAAGGGGCCGGTCCTGGCACATTGCGGGTGCCACGACACTAGTTAAGCCGGGTTAACGCTTTGTTGGCTCGGGCGGAGAAATTGTCCTCAAAGGCGGGTCAACGCCCGCCCCAGAGGGGAACGCTGCGACGCTTGAGGAGTGGCGCCAGCACGAGTCCGGCGGCAAACCCGCCCAGATGGGCCCACCAGGCGACGGGCTCGTCCGAGCCGATGACCACATAGAAGAGTTGGGTGGCGATCCAGAAACCGAGCATCCAGAAAGCCGGAACGGGCAGGGGGATCAGCCAGACGATGCGGGCGAGCACGAAGACCCGGGCATGAGGATAGAGCACGATATAGGCGCCCATGACCCCGGCCACGGCGCCCGAGGCGCCGATCAGCGGGCCATTGCCTTGGAGGTTGAACAGCAAATGGGCCAGGGCCGCACAGACCGCGCAGGCGAGGTAGAAGACGAGAAATTTCGTGTGCCCCAGTGCGTCCTCGATATTGTCGCCGAAGACCCAGAGGAACAGCATGTTGGTGAGCATGTGCAGCCAGTCGGCATGGAGGAACGCGTAGGTGACCAGGTTCGCCCAGTCGGGCAGCCAGGCCACAGGCTGCGGATAGAGGTCGCGCACCACGATGGGGACCATGCCGAAATCGATGGTTGCCTGGTCGAAGGCCGCCGGTGGCAGGGCCGACTGGACGAGAAAGACCAGCGCCGTCACCGCCATCAGCCCGTAGGTGACGACGGGGAATTTCACATGGCGAATCGGATTGGTGTCGTGCAGGGGCAGGAACATCGTGTGGCGCTCTCCCGTGCCCCGTCGCCGGTCAGCGATCAGTCGGCCTTCTTGACGTCACCATAATTGCCCGGAACCCACAAGACGTCCTTGCTGCCATTGGCATTGGCGACGCGCCCGAGCACGAATAGCAGGTCGGAGAGGCGGTTGAGATAGCGCAGGGCCTCGGGGCTGGTGTCGGGCTCGACCTCGACCAGGGCCGCGACCAGCCGCTCGGCGCGGCGGGTGACGGTACGGGCAAGGTGCAGGGCCGTCGAGAGCGGCGTGCCACCGGGCAGGATGAAGCTGGTGAGCGGGGCCAGATCGGCATTGAAATGGTCGATCTGGCGTTCCAGCCAGTCGGTCTGCACCGGGCGCACGCGCAGGCTGGGATATTGCGCATCCGGATCGTCGGCGCCGGGCGTCGCGAGGTCCGAGCCGACATCGAAAAGGTCGTTCTGGATGCGCGCCAGCACCGTATCGATGCGGGGCTGGGTGGTGGTCGAGAGCCGCGCCTGGCCGACAAAGGCATTGGCTTCCTCGGTGGTGCCATAGGCCTCGACGCGCAGATCGTGCTTGGAGCGACGGGGGCCGCGCACGAGCCCGGTGGTGCCATCGTCACCGGTGCGTGTGTAGATCTTGTTGAGCTTCACCATGGCCGCCCGCCTCCCTCAAATCGCTGTTCTGCGTGCTGGTTTCAGCCCTGGCCGCGCCCGAACAGGAACAGGGCGCCCAGCAGCAGCGCCAGCGCCACGGCCTGGCCGATGACGCGCAGGCGCATCAGGCGCTGGCTGGTATTGCCGGGGCCGCCCTTGAGCATGTTCCAAAGGCCCATGCCGAGCACGATAACGACGAAAAGCAGCGCCAGGGCGATGCCGATATTGAACAGGGTCTGCATGTCAGCCTTAACGGATGGAGGACGCGATTGGATCGCCGGATATATAGGCGGTGAGGCCGTCCGCTACAGCATCATAGATGGCACGGATTCGGTGCGAGGTGAACAATTCCCTGTGCGTGGTCAGCCAGATCGGCAGCGGCGGGATGGCGAGATCGATGGGCAGGATCACCAGGCCCGGGGTGCGGCGCGCCAGGTTTTGCTGAGCAAACCCTATGCCCATGCCAGCCTTGAGCAGCTCCCACAAATGGGTCTGGTCGTCGGACCGCACCATGAAATGGTCGCGGGTGATATTGAAACCGAGCGCCCGGGCATGGGCGATGATAGCATCGGACCGGTCGAAACCGAGAATGTCGTGGGCCCAGAGTTCGGCGACGCTGGTCGGCCGGCCGCGGCGGGCCAGGTAGCGTTCATGGGCCACCGGAACCAGCGGAATATCGCCCAGATGCCGTGTGACCAGTTCGAGCTGGGTGGGACGGAACATGCGTATGGCGATGTCGGCTTCCCGCATCAGCAGGTTCTCGGCCGAATCGGAAGGGACTGTCTCGATGGCGATGCGTGGGTGGAGCGTGCGGGCGGTGGCGAGAATGTCGGGCAGGACATAATTGGAGATCATGGTGCTGGCAGTCAGCCGCACCGTGCCGCCACTTTCGTCTTGCGCCCCGGCGGCGAGGATGGCCGCCTCGGCCAGCGCGGCCTGGGCGGACTTGATGGGTTCATAGAGGCGCAGGGCAGTGGGGTTGGGCTTGAGGCCGGTTAGGCTGCGCTCGAAGAGGCTCAAGCCCAGATCGGCCTCCAGCGTTTCGATATGCCTGCCCACTGTCGGCTGGCTGAGCCCGAGATGGCGGGCCGCCCCCGAAAGCGAGCCTTCGGAAATGACCGCGGCAAAGCTGCGCCAGAGCGCCCAATCCGGCTCCCTATTCATTTGTGAATATCAAACCCAGAAATACGGCCAATCGATATTCATCAGTGTATCGACGATCTTGGGCTCCGGCAAGAGCGTGATCGGCAAGCGGGTCACGCCAGGACAAGTGCAAGGAGCAATGAGATGTCCAAGGGCAAGGTGACGGTGCTGGGCAGCAATGGCCATATCGGCAATGCGGCGATGATCGCGTTTCGCGACGCAGGCTGGACGGTGACAGGACTGGGACGCGCCAATCGGCGGCCGGTGGCCGGCACGGCTTTCGTGGCGGGCGACGCCGATGAGGTGGCGGTGGTCCGCGCGGCGATCGCCGATGCTGACATCGTCTTTCAGGGCCTGCATCTGCCTTACGACCAGTGGGGCAATGGCCGGGCGGAAAGGCAGCTTCAGGTGGTGCTCGATGCCATGGGCTCTTCGGGCAAGACGCTGCTCTTTCCGGGAACCATCTACAATTACCGCGCCAGCGACCGCGCGATCGCGCCAGGCTTGCGCCAGAGCGCGGAGAAGCCGCGCGGGGACATTCGCATCCGGCTTGAACAGATGCTGCAGGCAGCGGCAGAATCTGGAAATATCCGGGTGATCATCCTCCGTGCTGGCGACTTCTACGGTCCGGGCAATCGCGACGACTGGTACGATGCGGCCATGTTCATGAATTTCGCCAGGGGGACGATCCACCATATGGGCGACCTCCAGACCCGCCACAGCTGGGCCTATCTGCCCGATCTGGCACGGGCCTTTGCAGTGGTCGCGGAACAGCGCGACGGGTTCGGGCGGTTCGAGAATTTCCACTTTGCCGGGCACTGGGTGAACCATGGACAGATCATGGCGGCGATCCAGTCGGGACTGGGCCGCCGGCTGAAGGTGGCGCCGCTGCCCTGGTGGATGCTGCGGGCCATGGGCCTGGTCAATCCGGTGATGCGCGACATCTATCGCATGCGCTATCTCTGGCTCAACGAGATGGAACTGGTCGATCCACGGCTCGATGCGCTGCTGGGCCCCGGTTTCGGGACGCCGTTCGAGGCGGCCGTGGCGGCAACCGTTACCGAATTGGTGGCCGCGAAACACACCGCAGCCCGCAAGGCAGCGTGAACGGAGGGCGCAGGATGACGGACATGATCGCCTGGCAGCGGGTCGAGGGGGCGCTGGTCTTCGGCGCGAGCCTGGTGCTCTTTGCCCTCGCCGGCGCCGACCTGCCCTGGTGGGCGGCGCTGGTGCTGTTCTTTGCGCCTGACCTGAGCTTTGCCGCCTATGGGCTCGGACCGCGGATCGGGGCGCGGGTGTATAATTTCGTGCATGTCTATGCCTTTGGCGTGGTCCTGCTGGCCCTGGGCGGGCTCGTCGCTTCGCCAATCCTCGCGGCGCTGGGAGCGCTCTGGCTGGGGCATTCCGGCTTCGACCGCCTCATGGGCTATGGTCTCAAATCCGAAAGCTCTTTCCAGGACACGCATCTGGGGCGGATCGGGAAGAAGCGCTAGAGCGCCTTCCGCAAAAGTGGACACCACTTTTGCGGTTCGAAAGCGCGGCAAAACAAAGAGATAGAGCTCCCGTTCTGAGTCAATCAGAACGGGAATTGCTCAAGAACCCCACCGCCCGTCGAACATCTTCGGGCGTCCATCCCTGGGCGCGCAGATCCCTGAGGCTTTGCGAGCCCTTCGACTTGGCGAGCTTCTCTCCGTCGTCGCCGAGCAGCAGGCGATGGAAATGGTAATAGGGCGTGGGCAGGCCGAGCAGCATCTGCAGCAGCACATGGATATCGGTGGCCGCTTCAAGGTCGCGGCCGCGGGTGACATGGGTAATCCCCTGGTCGGCGTCATCGACCACGATGCTCAGGTGATAGCTGGTGGGCGTGTCCTTGCGCTGCAGCACCACGTCGCCCCAGCGTCCGGGACGGGCATAGCGGATTTGCGGCCGGTCGAGAATGGTGGGACCGATGACCGAAAAGGTCAGCATGCCGGTGCGCTCAAGCGCGCGCTCGGTGTCGAGCCGGAACTGCACCGGATCGCCGCGCTCCAGCCTTTCGATGCGGTCCGCATTGCTCAGATGCCTGCAGGTGCCGGGATAGAGCGGGGCGCCATCGGGGTCGGTGCCGATGGCATTTTCGGCGATTTCGGCGCGGGAGCAGAAGCAGGGATAGAGGAGGTCCATGTCACGCAACCGGTTGGCTGCCGCGGCATAGATGTCGAAGCGTTCGGACTGGACCAGCACGGGCTCGGGCCAGGAGAGGCCCAGCCAATCGAGGTCCTCGAAGATGGCTTGGGTAAATTCGGGTTTACAGCGGGCGGTGTCGATGTCTTCGATGCGCAAAAGCGCCGTGCCGTCCAGTTGCGCGGCCGCCTGCCAGGTCGCCAGAGCCGAGAGGGCATGGCCGAGATGGAGAAAACCATTGGGGCTGGGCGCAAAGCGAAGCAGGGGTTGGGTCATGAACCGGAACGGAATGGGTTTTGAACGGCAATAGCATTTCGGCCTCGCCCGGAACACCGGCTATCGACACCCCCGAGGGTGTCGCTTGGCATCTAGAGGCGCTCATCAGCCTGCAACCGCATCTGGCGCCTATGCTCGAGACCGTTGGCACCGTGCTGCCACGCGTCAATCCCAAAGGCTTTGCCGGCATGGCCAAGGTCATTTGCGGGCAGCAGATCTCGGTCGCCAGTGCCGCAGCTATCTGGGGACGCTACAGCGCCATTCCGGGATCGCTCGAACCGGCAGGCTATCTCGATCTGACTGAGGAAACCGTGCGGGCCTCGGGCTTTTCGCGCGGCAAATACCAGACCCTTCGCGCCGTGGCCCAAGCCATCGCCGCGGGTGAGCTGGACCTTGACCACATCGACAGCCTCCCCGCCGAAGAGGCCATCGGCCAGCTGGTGGCGCTCAAGGGCATCGGACCCTGGACGGCCGAGGTCTATCTCCTGTTCTGCGCCGGGCATCCCGACATCTTTCCCGCAGGTGATCTGGCGCTGCTCAAGGCCGCCCATCACGGCCTCGGGCTTGACGCCCGTCCAAGCATCAAGGAGATGATCGGGCTGGCGCAGGACTGGTCTCCGCATCGCTCGGCCGCGGCCCTGCTGTTCTGGCGCTATTTCGCGGCGCTCAAGCAAAGGGAATCCAGCCTGCTATGACGACCAAGCTTTCCGGCCCGATGCTCGCCCCCGCCAATGGGCAGGCGCCCGATGCCGCCGTGGTCCTGCTGCATGGCTATGGCAGCGACGGCAATGACCTGATCGGACTGGCGCCGCATTGGCAGCCCCTGCTGCCCGGCGCGCTGTTCGTGTCGCCCCATGCGCCCATCGGCACGCCCATGGGCGGCTATCAGTGGTTCCCCATAGACTGGACCGGCGACCGCCTGGCCAGCCGCCAGACCGGTGTCGTCAATGCGCGCCCAGTGCTGGTGGATTTTCTCAACGACCTCTGGACCCAGACGACGATCACCCCCGATCGCACTCTGCTTACCGGCTTCAGTCAGGGCGCGATGATGGCCTTGCATGTGGGCACATCTCTGCCGGCCGCGCAGAGCTTGATGGGCATTATCGGATTTTCGGGGGCCTTCCTGGCGCCGGAGGGGTTTGGCGGGGACGCTCTGGCCCGGCCTCCGATCTGTCTTATTCACGGCGACCAGGACGACGTGGTCGATCCCAACCACAGTGCCGAGGCCGAGAGTGTGCTCAGCCATGCCGGGTTCGACGTGCATTATCATGTCAGCCGCGGCGTGGCCCACGGCATTGCCCCCGACGGGCTGGCCTTTGCCAGTGAGTTCATCGCCCGGGTCAGCGAAAAATAAGCCTGTCGCCCCCGCTTCACACGCCCGACACAAAGGGCTTAGTATAAAGGGGCTATGGACTTACGCGATTCCCGTTTCGGGAGACTCAAGTGACTATCCATGTGTCGCCTGAGGCTTGTCCCGCCCTTGTGCTGAACGCCGATTTCCGGCCGCTCAGTTACTATCCGCTATCCTTGTGGTCGTGGCAGGACGCCATCAAGGCGGTGTGCCTGGACCGGGTGAACATCGTTTCGCACTACGACACGGTCATCCATTCGCCCAGCTTCGAAATGCGGCTGCCCAGCGTCGTGTCGCTGCGCGATTATGTGAAGCCGGCGCGGCATCCGGCCTTCACCCGCTTCAACGTCTTCCTGCGCGACCGCTTCCAGTGCCAGTATTGCGGGTCAACCCATGATCTGACCTTCGATCATGTCATCCCCCGCTCCAAGGGCGGGCTGACCACCTGGGAGAATGTCGTGGCGGCCTGCGCGCCCTGTAATCTCAGGAAGGCCAACCGGCTGCCGAGCGAGATCAAGATGTTCCCGCATCAGAAGCCCTATGCGCCGAGTGTGCATGACCTGCACAATAATGGCCGGGCCTTCCCGCCCAACCATCTGCACCAGAGCTGGCTCGACTATCTCTATTGGGACATCGAACTGGAGCCGTGAGGGCGGGGCAGCGCGCCTCGCGCATACCTTGCGGCAATATCGGTCAATAACTATTATTGAATCTCCGGATAATGGAGGTTCGCCATGGCTATCAGCGCCGATCTGGGCGAAGTGCTCGAAAAGGTCGTCAATGACCTGGTCGAAAACGGCCGCTACAATTCCAAGAGCGAAGTCCTGCGTGAAGGCGTCCGTCTGGTGCAGGAGCGTGAAGCGCGGCTGCGGGAGTTGGAGGCAAGCCTCGAAGCGGCTCAGGTCGAGGCTGAAAGGGACGGCTGGCTCGATGCGGAAGCGGTTTTTGACGAACTGAAGGCGCGGTACGCCACCGGGCGAAAAACGGCCTGATGCGGGTCGTCTTCTCGCCCAAGGCTTTGCGAGACCTGTGCGCGATCGGTGATTTCATCGGCCTTGAAAATGCCAGTCGAGCTGCAACATTCGTTGCAGAGTTGGAGCTGGCCTGCAGGTCGCTGAGCAGCGAAAGCATGCGCTATGCACTCTTGGAAAAGCCCAAGGGCTATCGGCGAATGCCCATCGGCAACTACTTGGTGCTCTACCAAGTCACTGCCAGCGACGTTCGGGTTGTCCGCGTGATCCACGCGGCAAGGGATATGAACGAGCTGGACCTCTAGCCCTTGCGCCGCGCGTGAAACAGCATCGCGCCCAGCAGCAGCACAACAATGGCTGCCGAAATCAGGGCGTTGTACCCGGCCAAGGAAAGTCCGAGAAAGCGGAACTGCACGACGTCGCAGCCGATGACGCGCTGCATGTCGTTGAGCGCGTCGAGCGAAAAGCTCTCACCCACACCAGTGCAGGCGGTCGGGCCGGGCCAGAACCCCCATTCGACGCCCGAGTGATAGCCGCCCAAATAGGCGCCCCAGGCAAAGAGCGCAGCCACGATGCCCATGGCCAGGTACCAGACCGGTAGCGGCAGGCGGTTCCACAGGATCAGGACCAAGGCCAGGAGCGGCAGGCCCCAGTAATAGGGCAAGCGCTGTTCGAGGCAGAGTTCGCAGGGCTGCAGCCCGCCGATGAATTGCGAGCCCAGTGCGCCCAGGATGGTGGCAAGGCCGAGAACAAAGGCCAGGCCGGCGGCGATCTTGTCATAGGGGCGGGCAGGGGTCATGGCGGGAACTCGATGTGACGCTGTGATGGGCAAGGCCAATAGGGGCAGGATCGGGCAAAATCCAGCAGCAAACGTGTCTGTGATCAATCGTCCGGCAGCGTGAGGCCGAGGGCCTGCCGCAGGGCAATGGCATTGGCGGGAGCGTGTAATTTGTCCTCGTGGACGAAATAGGCGAAGACGTCGCGACAGGCACTGCGCCAGCCATTAATGGTTTCGGCCCAATCCTTGATGTCGGCCTCGGCATAGCCATCGGCATCGGGACGGGCCGGGCCCTGCAGGCGGCAATAGGCGAAGTCGGCAGTCAGGTCGCGCGCCGG
Organism: Devosia salina; assembly: GCF_019504385.1. NCBI lineage: Bacteria > Pseudomonadati > Pseudomonadota > Alphaproteobacteria > Hyphomicrobiales > Devosiaceae > Devosia > Devosia salina. The sequence continues at coordinate 3,648,895 of NZ_CP080590.1, read as the reverse complement.
ATGCTCGGCAGTGTCGGCAATGACCCGGGCGATATTGTGCTGCTTGAGCAGGGCGTTGACCTCGGGCGTGTCGAAGCTCTTGTGCCGCGGCTCTATGGCATGGCGGATGCGGGAGACGCCACTGGCGTCCAGAAACGGCTCCTGCCTGGCCGCATCGGCCCGACCGGCCAGAGTAAGGTAGCTCTCCACATCCGTGGGCAGGAGGTCGAGAAAGGCCGGAAAGCTTTCCGGGTCGAATGCCAGGTTGGGCGGCAATTGCCAGACGAAGGGGCCGAGCCTGCTACCCAGGGCGAGGGGGCCGGAAGCGAAAAAATTGGCCAATGGCTCGGCGCAATTCTTGAGCCGCTTGATATGGGTCACCAATTGCGGGCCCTTGACCGAGAACTGGAAGCCATCGGGCGTCTCACCGGCCCAGCGGGCGAAGCTCGCCGGTTTCTGGTTGGCCCTGAAGGTGGCGTTGATTTCGATACTGGTCAGGCGGCTGGCGGCGTAGGCCAGCTCCTTTTTCTGCACGAGGCCTTGCGGAAAGAAGGTGCCGCGCCAGGGTTCGAAAACCCAGCCGGCGGTGCCGGTCCTGACCGTTCCAATGGTGCTCATGCCATCCTCCCAAGTTGGCCAGCTTGGCCGGGCGGGCCGGACTTGGCAATGGCGCGGGCCCGCATCAGGGCGGTAATCTTTTTTTGCCGCATTTGGGTGCATGGTGAACGCGACGTTTCGAAGGGCCCGCCGCTTGCGCCGTACCACCATCGCTTCTGTGACCGCCGCCATCCTGGTGGGCCTGGAACCGGCCTCTGCGCTGGCCTGCGAGGGGCTGCGCATGGTCCGGGGCGGGCTGGTCACGCAGGTTACCGACGGGGATACGGTGGTGCTTGATTCGGGGCAGGTCGTGCGCATGATCGGCACCCAGGCGCCAAAACTGCCGCTGGGGCGAGACGGGTTTGCGGCCTGGCCGCTGGCATCCGAAGCCAAGGCCGAGCTGGAAAGGCTGGCGCTCAACAAGCAGGTCAGTCTGGGTTACGGCGGCGAAGAGATCGACCGCTATGATCGCGCCCTGGCTCATCTGTTTGTCGAGGACGGCGAAGGCGCCCCCGTCTGGGCCCAGCTCCATATGGTCCAGCAGGGGCTGGCGCGGGTCTACTCGTTTCCGGATAACCGGCAATGCCTTGATCAACTCTTCGCGGGCGAAGCCCAGGCACGCGTGGAGCGGCTTGGAATCTGGGCCGATCCCTATTACAGCGTGCGTGCGGCGGATCGTCCCTCCCAATTGCTGGAGCGGGCGGGGAATTACGAGCTGGTCGAAGGCCGGGTGCTGCTGGCTGACCGAAGCGGCTCGCGGATCTATCTCAATTTCGGCCGGTTCTGGAAGGAAGACTTCACCGTGGTGATCGAAGCCCCGGCGCTGAGGCTCTTCAGCCAGGACGGGCTTGATCCGCTGACGCTGGACGGCGCGCTGGTTCGCGTGCGCGGATGGGTGGACGACCGGGATGGTCCGCGCATCGAGGTCACCCATCCCGAGCAGATCGAGGTTCTGGCGAGGCAATGACCGCGCAATTGGGCAAAAGCGTATTGCGGATCGGGGTCCTGGCCGTCAGCCTGCTGGCGCTGTCAGCCTGCACCTCGTTGATGGGTTCCAGCATCAATGTTGCGCGCACGGGCGACAATCCCGCCCCGGCGGTCGTGCCCGAGGGCACGGACCCGGACGATGCGGTGCTGGGCCTGCGCGAGCATCCGCGCATCATTGCGGCCTATGGCGGCGTCTATGAGGACCGGCAGGCCGAAATCATGGTGGCCCGTATCGTCGGACGCCTCCTGGCCGCGGCAAACCAGCCCAATGCCAAGTTCCAGGTGACCATTCTCGATACGTCCGAAGTCAACGCCTTCGCGCTGCCCGGGGGCTATATCTATGTCACGCGGGGCATCCTGGCCCTGGCCTCCGACACCAGCGAGCTGGCAGCCGTGCTGGCCCACGAAATCGCCCATGTCACCCTGCGCCATGCGCGGGCGCGGACCGATCGCACGCGGCAGACGCAAATCGTGGATCGGGTCATTACCGGCATTTTCGGCGGCGACACCTCGAGCGACGCCACCGCCAACCGCACGCGCGAGCAATTGGCCGCGTTCAGCCAGAACCAGGAGCTCGAGGCCGACAAGGAAGGCATCAAGTTCGCCGGCAAGGCGGGCTATGATCCGCAGGCAGCGGCCCGTTTCCTGGGGGTGATGAGCCGCTTCGCCGCGTTTTCGGCGGGCGCCAGCAGCGGCAATGACGGTTTCCTGTCCTCGCACCCCTCGACACCGGCACGCATCGAGACGGCGCTGAGCACGGCGCGCGGCATGTTCGGATCGACCGAAATCGGCGAGACGGACCGGGATGCCTATCTCGCAGCCATTTCGGGCCTCAGCTTCGGGGACAGCCCGGCGCAGGGTTCGATCGTGGGCCAGCGCTTCATCCACCCGGCCAACAAGTTCACCTTCACCGTGCCGCAGGGCTATACGCTGCAGACCTCGCAGAGCGCGGTGGTGGGCGTGGCCGGAGATGGGGAGGCCGTGCGCTTCGACAGTGCGCAGGTCCAGCCCAACATGTCGCTGACCGACTACCTCAAATCGGGCTGGATCGCCGGGCTCAAGGCCGACACGGTGACCGCGCAGAGCTTTAACGGCCTCGACATGGCCTCGGGCCTGGCCCAGACCGACCAGTGGTTCTTCCGCGTCGCGGTGATCCGGCTTGATGGCGATGTCTATCGCTTCATCTTTGCCGCCAAGAGCGACAGCCCGCGCTTCCGGCAGGGGGCCGAGGCCACCATCGAGAGCTTCCGGCGCACCAATGCCAGCGATCTGAGCCAGATCCGCCAGCTTTCCATTCGCCTCGTCACGGCACGCCCGGGCGACACGGCGGACCGGCTGGCCCAGCAGATGGCCAATATTTCAGGTGCGCGTGACTTGTTCTATATCCTGAACGATCTCTATCCGGGTGACCCGGTGGTCGCCGGGGAGCGCTACAAGGTCGTGGCCCGGCCCTGAGGCAAGGCGGCTAGAGCGCTTTCAGCAAAAGTGGACACCACTTTTTATGGTTCGAAAGCGTGACAAAACAAAGAGATAGAGCTCCCGTTCTGAGTCTATTCAGAACGGGAATTGCTTTAGAGCCGATCGACCGAATTGTCGATGGCGCCGACGGCACCGGTCGAGCCCGAGCCAAACATGTTGGCAACGCCGTCACCCACGAGGGTGAAGCTGGCGACCAGGGCTACGGCGATGAGCGTGCCGAGCAAGGCATATTCGATGGCAGTGGCACCGCTTTCATCGGCGGCAAAGCGCCTCACAATCTGCCTCAGCATGGTCGCTCCGTGCATCCAAGGCCATCCGGCCGTCACCAAACACGTCACAGCAGATCGCAAAGGGCCGCGATCAGCGGTTCATCCGCCGGGGGCATGGGATAGTCGCGCAGCGCCTGCGGACGGACCCATTTGAGGGCAGTATGCTCGCGCGAGACCGGCGTGCCCTGCCATTTCCGGCACACATAGAGTGGCATCAACAGGTGAATGCTTTCGTAAGCGTGGCTGGCAAAAGAGAGCGGCGCAAGGCAGGCCTCGCGGGTCTCGATGCCCAGCTCCTCATCGAGCTCGCGGATCAGCGCGGCCTCGGGTGTTTCCCCATGCTCTACTTTGCCGCCCGGGAATTCCCAGAGGCCCGCCATGGACTTACCTTCCGGGCGCTGGGCGATGAGGACGCGCCGGTCGGCGTCGACAAGGGCGCAGGCAACAACGAGCAGGATTGGTTTTGCGGTCAATCGGGCGCTCCGGGAATGCGATAGGCGTAGTCGTACTGATGGGCAAAGCCCAGAGACTGGTAGAGCGCCTTGCCCGCTTCATTGTCGGCCTGGACATTGAGCGCGGCAATGGCGGCGCCCTTGTCGCGGGCCCAGGCGAGCCCGGTGCGCATCATCGCCGCGCCCAAGCCCTGCCGCCGCCGGGTCGGGTCGGTGATGACATTGCCGGTGATGACGATGCCATTGGAAATGGCCATGAGGCCGGAGGCGACCGCCTCGCCGTTACGACGGACGACGATGCCGCAGGCGGGTACCGCCATGACCGCAAGCAAGGCGCGCATGCGGCCCATCATGGCGTCGTCATGCCCCTGCAGCTTCTGCTGGGCCGTTAGGAACTCCGGATCGTCGAGGGGCAGCGTCCTGCCCTCTGCGTCGGGTTCGTGAACGCCGAGCGGCATGGCGTAGAGATGGGAGGCGTCGATCTCGACCCAACCGGCACGATCGAGGGCCTCGTTGAGCGCGGGCGCCGATAGCGGGGTGATGCGAAACACCGGCTTGGCGCCGTTGACGATCAGCCAGGAACTGGCACTGATGATCCGCAGGTCGACATCGGCGTCGTCATTGGGGTCAAAGCATTGAGCGGAATTGGCGCGCTTGGTGTAGCCGCCGGCGGCGCGGCGCACCCAGTTGCCATCCCATTTGACAATGATACCCGGCCAGGCCTCGAGGCCTGCCCGTTCGAAAGCTTCGACCGTGGGCAGCGCCATGTCAGCTCCGATAGTCGCCATTGATGGTGATGTAGCCATGGGTGAGGTCGCAGGTATAGACCGTGGCCTTGCCGTCGCCGAGGCCGAGGCTGACGGTCAGTTCCAGCTCCTCGCCCTTCATATAGGCGCTGGTGGCCTTTTCGTCGTAGCCGGCGGCGCGTTCGCCATCCTTGGCGACCAGCAGGTCACCGAAGCGGATGGCCAGCCGGTCGCGGTCGGCCGACTCGCCGGCCTTGCCCACGGCCATGACTACGCGGCCCCAATTGGCGTCCTCGCCGGCAATGGCGGTCTTGACCAAGGGGCTATCGGCAATGGCCTTGGCGATGCGGAAGGCGCTGTCATCCGAAACAGCGCCCTCGACATGGATGGAGACCTGCTTGGTGGCGCCTTCGCCATCGCGCACCACATGGATGGCCAGTTCGAACAGGACGTCGCAGAGAGCTTCCCCGAAGATTTCTGCGCGGGGGTCTTCGAGGCTCAGGATCGGCTCGACCGCCGCCTTGCCGGTGGCAAAAGCCAGCAGCGTGTCGGAGGTCGAGGTGTCGCTGTCCACGGTGATGGAATTGAAGCTGGTCTGGCTGTGCCTGGCCAGCAGGGCCTGCAGCACATCGGCGGCGATCGGCATGTCGGTGACGACAAAGCTGAGCATGGTGGCCATGTCGGGCGCGATCATGCCCGAGCCCTTGGCAATGCCGTTGATCCTGACCTCGACCCCGTCGATCTCCAGCACGGCGCCCGAGAGCTTGGGATAGGTGTCGGTGGTCATGATGGCCTTGGCCGGCTCGATCCAGGGCGTACTGCCCAGGCGCGTCGCGGTCTCGTCGAGCACGCCGGCAAATTTGGACGCATCGAGCGGCTCGCCGATGACGCCGGTGGAGGCGAGAAAGATCTCGTCGGTTGAACAGCCGAGGGCCTTGGCCGCGATTTCGGCGGTCTGCTGCACGCTGTCCTTGCCCTTGACCCCGGTAAAGGCATTGGCATTGCCCGAATTGACCACAAGGCCCCGCGCCTTGCCGCCGGGCAGGTTGGCGCGGCACCAGTCGACGGCGGCCGAGGAGCATTTCGAGCGGGTCAGCACGCCGGCAGCGACCGTGCCCTCATCGAAGGCCATCAGCAGCACGTCGGTACGGTTCTTGTACTTGATGCCGGCTTCGGCCGTGGCAAAGCGCACGCCTTCGATGGCGGGCAGCTCCGGATAGGACTTGGGAGCGAGGGGAGAGACCGGATGGGCAGCCATGAGCGGAACCTTGAACGGGCAAATCGATGTTGAAACGGGTGTGCCCCAAAGCTGGCGCGGGTGCAATGTACAACCGTTCAACCGCCTCCTGAATGCTCCGGCGCGGCGTGCAGGATCTGCGATTCCGGGGAATGGGTCAGGTGCAGGTAGCGCTCGAACTGCACCAGGATGTCGGCAATGATCTGGTCGCGATGCATGCCCATGATGTCATAGCCGCGGCCGCCGCTGGAAAAATAGGTGCGCGCCTCGTAGCGCCGGTCGGCGGTGCCCGTGCCGAGCGGGGCGATGCTGGCAAGGGGCGTGGTGGCGACGCTGACGCCATAGACGAAATCGCGGACCCCCTCGGCCGGGGCGCGCAGGGCGATGGCGCCGCCATCCTCTTCGACCACCTCGGCGGCCCGCCCGCGGCTGGCGAGTTCGCCGGCAACCTGTTCGAGCGCGGGGCGTGCATCCTTGACCAGGAACTGCTCGACATCGCGCTGGCTGGGCGCGCGCAGCATCAGGCCCAGGCGGCGCTGCCAGGTTATGCCCGCGGCCGGTTGGGCCGGGGCGAAGGCTGGCGCCGGGCGGGCGGCCTGCTGCGCCAGATCGGCCCGCATGCCCACAAAGAGCGACCAGACCAGCGCCAGCATGACGAAGCTGAACGGCAGGGCACTGGCAATGGTGGCCGATTGCAGGGCGCCCAGGCCACCGGCGAGCAGCAGGCCGGCGGCCACCACGCCTTCCATGACGCACCAGAAGACGCGCTGGCCGGTTGTGGTGGCGGTCTCCCCGCCGGCGGCGATGGAATCGACGACCAGCGAACCGGAATCCGAGGAGGTGATGAAGAAGATCGCCACCAGCAGGATGGCCAGGGTGGAGGTGATGGCCGGGAAGGGCAGGAACTGGAAGAAGTGGAACAGGCCCACAGAGACATCGCTGGCAATGGCCTGGCCCAGTTCGCCTGCGGCAATGCCGGTATCGACGAAGATGGCGGTATTGCCGAAGACGGTCATCCAGAAGAAGGTGAAGCCGGCCGGGATGAAGAGCACGGCGGTCACGAATTCGCGCACGGTGCGGCCGCGGGAGATGCGGGCAATGAACATGCCCACGAAAGGTGACCAGGAGATCCACCAGGCCCAGTAGAACAGGGTCCAGGCATCGATCCAGGGCGTGGGTTCATAGGCATAGATGTTGAAGGTGCGCAGCACGAGCGTATCGAGATAGAGCCCCAGATTCTGCACGAAATCGCGGAAGAGGTCCGCCGTTGGGCCGACGATGAGCACGAAGACCATCAGGAGGATGGCGACCACCAGATTGGTCTCGGAGAGGATGCGGACGCCCTTGTCGAGGCCGGTGACCACCGAAATGGTGGCCAGGGTGGTGATGACCGCGATCAGCGGCAATTGCACGATGGGCCCCACCGGCATGCCGAGCAGATAGTTGAGGCCGGCATTGATCTGGCTGACGCCCAGGCCCAGCGAGGTAGCGATGCCGAACATGGTGCCGACAATGGCGAAGATGTCCACGGCATGGCCGATGGGGCCGTTGATCCGCTCCTTGAGCAAGGGGTAGAGCCCCGAGCGAATGGTGAGCGGCAGATTGTAGCGATAGCCGAAATAGGCCAGCGACAGGCCAACGACCGCATAGATGGCCCAGGCATGGATGCCCCAGTGGAAGAAGGTGACGCTCATGGCCTCGCGCATGGCTTCCACGGTGCGCGGCTCGGCCGTGGGTGGAGCCATGAAGTGGGTCATGGGTTCGCCCACCGCGTAGAACATCAGGCCGATGCCCATGCCGGCGGCAAAGAGCATGGCGATCCAGGAGGGGAAGCGGAAATCGGGGGTGGAGTCGTCCGGGCCCAGCTTGAGCCGCCCATAGCGGCCCAGGCACAGCAGCAGCACGGCTATGAGAAAGATGCCCACTGCCAGCAGATAGAGCCAGCCGAAGCTGGTGAGGATGCCGGCCTGGAGGGTGCTGAAGAAGACGCCGGCGCCACTGGGAACGAGGATACCGATGGCAAGGAAGATGCCAATGATGATCACCGAGCCAAAAAAGACCGGCGGATTGATCACGAAGCTCCTGAACATCGCTCCCTCCGCTTCCCATGCACTCATGAAGTAAAGCACGGGGAGCGGCAGGGTTCCAGACAGGGGCGCCAGGGGCGGCGGAACGTTCGCCGCCGCCGCCCCTTTCTGGCCGTCAGATCAGGCGGTGGCCGTCTTGCGGCCGGCGATGAAGGCGCCGAAGCGCTTGTTGATGAAGGGTACGACCACCAGGACAATGGTCGCCGACATCATGGGAACCAGGATGACGCTGCGCTGCCAGATGTCCCAGCCCTGGGTCAGTGGCATCAGCACGTAGAGATAGAGCGTCACCACCGGATAGACGGCCAGGGTCATCAGCAGGGTGAGGCGAAGGCGGGCGGAGAGCGGCATGGGTAACTCCAATCGAAACGGCACGTTCCGTTATATATCGAAACGAGCCGTTTCGTTCAAGTCTTTTCGCGGCGATTATTTTGAGCCATATAGGGAGGCATGAGCAAAGCCACCGAACCCGTCCAGGACAATGACGACATGGCACGCCGTTCCATCGGTGCCCGCCGCAATCCGGCCAGCCAGGAAGCCATCCTGGACGCGGCCGAGGCGGTGCTGCGCGAGGCCGGCATTGCCGGCTTTTCGATCGAGGCGGTGGCGCGGCGGGCGCGGGCGGGCAAGCCCACCATTTATCGCTGGTGGCCGCATCGCACGGCGCTGATGCTCGATGTCTACAAGCGCTTCAAGAACAGTCGAAGCTTTCCCGATACCGGGACCCTCCGAGGCGACCTCGTCAGCTTTCTCGAGCATCACCTGCTCGGCTTCTGGAAAGGCAATCTGTGCGGAACGGTTTATCGGGCCTTGGTGGCCGAAGCCCAGACCGATCCGGAAGCGGCCAAGGTGCTGATCGCCTACCAGGCCGAGCGCAAGGCGTTTTCGGCCCGGATCGTGGATCGCGCAAAGGCGCGCGGAGAAGTGCCGGAAGCGACCGATTCCGCCCTTCTGGTGGATCTTGTGGTGTCCTATGCCTGGCACCAATTGCTGCTCGACCAGCTCGAAGAGGCCATGACGCATGCGCCGGCCGTCGTCGATGTGATCCTCGGGGGCGTGCCAGGCTACAGGGGGTAACTCGTCCCGGCGACGCCCTGGGCGTGCGGATGGCTGGTTTAGACGAAAAAAAGCCCGGCACGCTGGCCGGGCTCTTTGGTTCATGGTGACAGGTCTATTCCTGCTGGGCCGCCGCGCCGGCGGCTGCAGCCTCCTCGGCCGCTTCCTGGGCGTCGAACTTGGCCTTGAGCTCGGGATCGGTGATCTCGATTTCGAGGCCGGACATCAGCTCGTCCACCTTTTCGGTGAAGGTCTGCATCAGCAGCTGGTTCTGGATCTGCGGAGCGACCTGCTCGAAGGGCGGCGGTGCAGACTGACGCTTTTCGGCCAGCTTGATGATGTGCCAGCCAAATTGCGACTGCACCGGTGCCGAGACGTCGCCGGCCTCTGCCAGGGCGAAGGCGGCTTCCTCGAACGGCTGCACCATCATGCCCTTGCGGAAAAAGCCGAGATCGCCGCCATTGGCAGCGCCCGGGTCGATGGAATGCTCGCGGGCGAGGGTGGCGAAATCGGCGCCGCCATCGATCTGGGCCTTGAGGTCATTGGCCTCCTGCTCGGTCTCGACCAGGATGTGGCTGGCGCGGACCTCATCGACGGGCTGGAATTCTTCGACAAAGGCGTCGTATTCGGCGCGCACGGCTTCCTCGGTGACCGAAGCGGCAATGGCCTCGGCGAAATAGGCGCGCCTGAGGGCGCGTTCCTCGAGATATTCCTTGCGCTGGGCGAAGATCTCGGTCTGGTCCATGCCGGCGTCGCGGGCGGCCTTGGACATCACCTTCATGTCGATCAGGATGCGCACCAGGAAGGCGCGGCGCTCTTCGGGCGGCATCTGGGCCAGGTCCTGGGCCATGTCCTCGGCGGCAAAGGCCAGGTCGCCCTCGGTGATGGTTTCACCGCCCACCGTGGCCACCACGGTCGAGGGGTCGGCGGCAGCCTGTTCGGTGGCCGGCGCGGCGGTGTCCTGTGCGATGGCCGCGACCATCGGGGCGGCAACGAGCAGGGCGGCGAGGCTGGCGGCGCGCAAAAGGCGCTGGGTCGGGTTCGACATGGGGATAGCGTGTCTCCTTGGCCGGCCAGATGAGCAAGCGCCGGCGTGGTCAGAATTTGTCCGGCACCCCGCTCGCATGGCAAGGGGGCCAAAATGTGCCAGCCCGAGAGGTGATCACCCAGTTGTCATCCGCGACCACCATGCCCGCCGGGCCACAGGGTCCGGAAGGTGTGGCCCATTTCGGATACGTTGACAAGCCTCACCCCCACTCTTACATCTCACCCGCTTTTCATGAGCATGGGCCCGTCGCTGCGCCCGATAAGCGCACGGGGACCATGCAACAATTCCGCACTCGGGAACCGAGAGGGGTTCCCCAAGTTGTGACGAGGCGAAACGGGGCCCGCCAGCGCCCGCATCTGCAGGCCGCCCGCTCCCACAAGCCCCGCCGCTCACAAACAAAGGACCACAAACAATGGCACTTGCTTCGCTTGCCCGGAAAATCTTCGGGTCACCGTCGGACAGGCAGGTCAAGCGGTATCAGGGCAAGGTGGCGGCGATCAATGCGCTCGAACCCGAGCTGGTCAAGCTTAGCGATGACGCGCTCAAGGCCCGCACGGCAGAGTTCAAGACCCAGCTCGAACAGGGCGCCAAGCTCGAGGACCTGATCGTTCCGGCCTTCGCCACGGTGCGCGAGGCGTCCAAGCGCGTCCTGGGTATGCGGCATTTCGACGTGCAGCTGATCGGTGGCATGGTCATGAACGACCGCTCGATTGCCGAGATGCGCACCGGCGAAGGCAAGACGCTGGTGGCAACGCTGCCCATGTATCTCAATGCGCTGACCGGCAAGGGCGCGCATCTGGTGACCGTCAATGACTACCTGGTCAGGCGCGACGCCCAGTGGATGGGCCAGATCTACAATTTCCTGGGCCTCTCCTATGGCGTGATCGTGCATGGCATGAACGATGCCGAGCGCAAGGCCGCCTATGCCGCCGACATCACCTATGGCACCAATAACGAGCTGGGCTTCGACTATCTGCGCGACAACATGAAATATACGCGCGCCCAGATGGTGCAGCGCGGCCATGAATTCGCGATCGTGGACGAGGTGGACTCGATCCTGATCGACGAGGCGCGTACGCCGCTGATCATTTCGGGCCCCTCCGAGGACCGGTCCGAGCTCTATATCAAGATCGACGGGCTGATGCCGATCATCGGCGAAGGCGATTTCGAGGTCGATGAAAAGCACCGCGCCGCCACCTTTACCGACCAGGGCGTGGAAAAGCTCGAGGCAGCGCTCAGCGAGGCGGGCCTGCTCAAGAGCGGGTCGATGTATGACGTGGAGAACGTCGCCCTGGTGCATCATGCCAATTCGGCGCTCAGGGCCCACAAGCTGTTCCGCAAGGACAAGGACTATATCGTCCGCGACGACGAAGTGGTGATCATCGACGAATTCTCGGGCCGCATGATGCCGGGCCGCCGCTATTCGGAAGGCTTGCACCAGGCGCTGGAGGCCAAGGAAAAGGTCAAGATCCAGTCCGAGAACCAGACCCTGGCCTCGATCACCTTCCAGAACTATTTCCGCCTCTACAAGAAGCTGGCCGGCATGACCGGTACGGCGGCGACCGAGGCCGAGGAATTTGCCGACATCTACAGCCTGGGCGTCACCACGGTGCCGACCAACCTGCCGATCCAGCGCATTGACGAGGACGACGCCATCTTCCGCACGGCGGAGGAGAAGTTCGACGCCATTGCCGAGCTGATCAAGGAGTGCCAGGACCGTGGCCAGCCGGTGCTGGTGGGCACGACCTCGATCGAAAAGAGCGAGATGCTCGCCGATATCCTGCGCAAGAAGAATGTCGGGCAGATGAACGTGCTCAATGCCCGGCATCACGAGCAGGAAGCCTATATCGTGGCCGATGCCGGCCTGCCGGGCGCCATCACCATTGCCACCAACATGGCTGGCCGCGGTACCGACATCCAGCTGGGCGGCAATCTCGAAATGCGCATCCAGCGCGAGGCGAGCGAGCTCGAGGGCGAAGCGCGTGAGGCCAAGATCGCCGAGATCAAGGCCAAGATCGCCGAGGACAAGGCCAAGGCGCTGGCCGCCGGCGGCCTCATGGTGATCGGCACCGAGCGGCACGAAAGCCGGCGCATCGACAATCAGCTGCGCGGCCGTTCGGGCCGCCAGGGCGATCCCGGGCACTCCAAGTTCTTCCTGTCGCTCCAGGACGACCTGATGCGCATCTTCCCGGTCGACAGCATGGATTCCATGCTCGGAAAGCTGGGGCTGGAACAGGGTGAGAGCATCACCCATCCCTGGGTCACCAAGGCGATCGAGCGGGCTCAGGGCAAGGTCGAGGCGCGCAATTTCGACATCCGCAAGAACATCCTCAAATATGATGACGTGATGAATGATCAGCGCAAGGTGATCTTCGAACAGCGTCTCGAATTCATGGACGAGGAGGATGTGAGCGAGACCATCACCGAGATGCGCCACGACGTGGTGGGCAATATCTCGGCCAAGGCCATGCCGGCCCGCTCCTATCCCGAGCAATGGAATACCGAGCAGCTTGCCGCGGCCGCCAAGACCTATCTCAATATCGATGTCCCGGTGGCCGAGTGGGCTGCCGAAGAGGGCATCGATGCCGAAACGGTCGAGCAGCGTATTCGCGACGCTGCCGATGCGCTGATTGCCACCAAGGAAGAAAAATACTCGGCCTCGATCATGCGCCAGGTGGAAAAGTCCATCCTGCTGCAATCGGTGGACGGGCTGTGGCGCGAGCATCTGGTCATGCTCGACCACCTCTCGAAAGTGGTGGGATGGCGCGGTATCGCCCAGCGTGACCCGCTCAACGAATACAAGCAGGAAGCCTATGAGCTGTTCCAGGCCATGCTGGGCAATCTGCGTGAGCTGGTGACCACCCAGATCAGCCATGTGGAACTGCAGATCCGCCAGCCCGAGCCGCCCCCGCCGCCGGCGCTGGACCTCTCCAAGCTCACCGAAACCCATATCGACCCGCTGACCGGCGAGAACGATGCGGCCGGTGACGACGTGGCCAGGCGCGACGGCCTGCCGCCTGTCGATCCCAAGCTGCTGGTGGGCGTCTCGCGCAATGCGCCGTGTCCCTGTGGCTCGGGCAAGAAGTTCAAGCACTGCCACGGCGCGTTCGCCTGAGGAAAGAGGTCAATGCCAGCCCAGCTCGACCGGGACTGGATTGCCCTCGATGGCCGGCTTGAGCCGATAGACTTTGCCGGCTTTGCCGATGACCGATCTCCGCCAGAGCTGGCGGAGATCGTACTTGACGCCTATTCGCGCCCTGGAGACTGGGTCCTGGACCCCTTTGCCGGCTTGGGAACGACGCTGATCGTCAGCCAGCGCATGGGTCGGCCGGCCATCGGCTTTGAGCCCAATCCGGAGCGCTCCGACTGGGTGAGCCGCAGACTGTCGCCGCCCAGCAGGATCATAGCGGCGCCCATCGAGACCATGGACGCGCATGACCTTCCCCAGTTCCAGCTGGCCTTCACCAGCCCGCCCTATCCGATGGTGCGGCTGGAAGACGATCCCTGGGGTCCCAGCTATTTCGAGGATATGACCGCCATATTCGCGGGCATCGGCCGCGCCATGGTGCCGGATGGACACGTGATCGTGGAGGTCTCCAATATCCTGACCGGAGACGGCTATCGCCCGCTGGTCGGGCAGATGGCCGAAGCGTTGGGCAAGGTCCTGCGGCTCGAGCGGGAGATCGTGCGGGTCAATACCTCGGACTGGCCGGCAGGGCCGGGCGTCGGACACAGCGCTCTGCTGGTTTTCCGGCCCCTTGCGAGATAGGCCCGCTCAGCAGGTGACGCGGATTTCCGCGTAGCCGGTGAGGCCTTCGTCGCCGCCCGAGGTGACGGCAATGGTGCAGGCGCTGCCGGGCAGGGGCGTGGTGCCGCCCGAGGCCACCGACGTGCCGTCGCGCAGCGTGATATAGCCATTGTCGACAAAATTGACGCTGACTTCTGCGGGCTGGCCGCAGATGGGATAGGTGTCGCCTGCCGCCACGAGGAGACGCATGCCCTCGGGCAGGCAGTCCTCTCCGCCCGGACCCGTGGACGATGCGTCACCGCTGGCCGCGGCGACGGGCGCTTCAGGCATCGGAACGGTGTCGCTACGGGCGCTCTGCTCGAGCGCGGAGAGGCGCTCGCCCAGCACGGCCAGGTCGGGATTTTCGCCGGAACCGTTGCGGGCATAGAGGTCCAGGCTGACCCGCAATTGCGCCAGCTCGGTCGAGAGCCGCAGGATTTCCCGCTGGCTTTCGCCATAGGTCCAGATGGCGGCGGCGATGGCCACCAAGCCCACGGCAATAGCCAGGGTGCCCAATAGCAGCGGCCAGGCGCCTGCCAATCCGCGTCTTTGCTCCGGCCGGGATCCTGAAGGCGGCGCAGCGGGGGGCGGCTGGGTGGATTTGTCGCCTGGGTCTTCGCGAGCGGGCGTCTCCGGTGCGACGGGCCGCATGTCCGGTGTCAGCTTGATCCGGGCGCTGTCTTCAGGCTGCGCGCTCTGGGGCTGATCCACGGCAGGTCTCCCGATATTGGGCCGGTTCGGCCCGGGTTTGAACCAAGTGAGGCCAGAGTTGGGCCATAGCAAGGCCGATGGTCATTCGGTTCGGTCCGGCCTTGCCCTGTTAGGGGCGCTGCGTGGAGGGCGTGGGCAGGGTCGTGGTGGTGCCGGTCTGGGCCTCGGGCCGGCCCTGGCCGCCGAAGATGCCGCCAATGCCCGAGCCGATGCCGGAGAAGAAATTGTTGACCGCAGCACCGCGCTCCTTGAGCGCTGCCTCTTCGGCGGCCTTCTTCTCGGCGGCCACCCGCGCGGCCTCGGCCTTGTTGGCAAGATCGGCCTCGTCGGCCTGCAGCTTGGCCGTCAGCGCCGGGTTGGAGACCGTGGCCGGGCAGGGGCCCGCGGCATTGAGGGGCGCCGAGCCGGCCGGGTTGAAGATGTACTGCTTTTCGCAGACGTCCCAGACCGGCGGGGTCCTGGTCATCTCGAAATAGTCATAGCCTTCCTTGATGTCCTTCCAGAAATCGAGGTGCGGGCTTGTGGCATGCTTGGCGAGATTGGCCGTGGTCATGCGGAAGGGGAAGATCTGCAGCTGGAAGCTGGTATTGCCGCCCTTGAAGGCTTCGCGGGCCAGCGCATAGATCTCGGCAATGCCGGCATCGGTCATGGCGTAGCAGCCGCGCGAGGAGCAATCGCCATGGACCATCAGGTCCGAGCCGGTGCGGCCATGCACGCGGTCGAACTTGTTGGGAAAGCCGGTATTGAAGGCCAGGTAGTAGTTCGAGCGCGGATTCATCAGGCCCGGCGTGATCGTATAGAAGCCTTCCGGGCTCTGCCGGTCGCCTTCCTTGAACTTGGGGCCGAGATCGCCCGAATAGGCACAGATCTCATAGGTCTTGAACAGCCGATAGGCGCCCGCGCCGGTCGCCTTCCAGACCTCGAGCACCGATTCTTCCTTGAAGATGCGCACCACCATGCCCTGGCCGGGGGAGGACCCCATATTGCGCAGGCCCTGGATCACCCCGCCCGAGAGCGGAATGTTGTGGCGATTGTCGCCACCCTTGACGAAATTTGAGCAAGCGGCGAGGCCCACGGCCAGCCAGAGCAGGATGACAACGGCGCCGAGGCGCTGGAAAAAGGTGGCAGTCAAGAAATGCAGCCCGTCACAAAAATGGCCCGGCAGGCGGGCGAATCCTTAGCGCAATATGAGCTGCTACGGTGAAGGAAGCCTTTACCATGGCGCGTTTTGCACTGGAAGCGGGGGCAGATCACGCGGATGTGTGGGACTGGGCCGCGAATGGCCCGGCCGGCACGTCCTAGAGGGTCGTGCCGATGGCCAGGAATTTTTCGCGACGATGTTCGCGGGTTTCGAGCCGCGACTTGCCGGCAAAGTCCTTGAGGAAATTGTCGATGGCGCCGCGGGTGGCATCCATGATGACGCCGTGATGGCGATGGGCGCCGCCGGCCGGCTCGGGGATGATGGCGTCAATGACGCCGAAGCCGAGCAGGTCCTGGGCGGTGATCTTCTGGGCCGTGGCCATGTCCTGCGCCTTGGCGGCGTCGCGGAACAGGATCGAGGCGCCGGCCTCGGGCGAGATCACCGAATAGATGGAATTTTCCAGCATCAGCACGCGATTGGCGGTGGCAATGGCGATGGCGCCGCCCGAGCCGCCCTCGCCGATGATGATGGCGATGTTGGGCACGCCCAGTTCCAGGCCCTTTTCGGTGGACCGCGCAATGGCCTCGGCCTGGCCGCGTTCCTCGGCGCCGATGCCCGGATAGGCGCCGGCGGTGTCGACGAAGGAAATCACTGGAATGGAAAAGCGGTCGGCCATGTCCATGATGCGGACGGCCTTGCGATAGCCCTCCGGATTGGCCATGCCGAAATTATGCTTGAGACGGGTTTCGGTGGAATTGCCCTTCTCCTGGCCGAGCACGGCGACAGGCACGCCGTTGAAACGGCCGAAGCCGGCCTGCAGCGCGGCGTCTTCGCCGAACTTGCGGTCGCCGGCGAGCGGGGTCCATTCGGTAATGAGCGAACGCACGTAATCGGAAAAGTGCGGGCGCTGCGGGTGGCGGGCCACCTGCGTCTTCTGCCAGGGCGTGAGCTTGCGGTAGATCTCGACCAGCGCCTCGTCGGCGCGGGCAGACAGCCGGTTCACTTCCTCATCGATGGACACGGCCTGGTCGGTCTGTGCCAGCGATTTCAGTTCGGCGATCTTGGCTTCGAGATCGGCGACCGGCTTTTCAAAATCGAGATAAGACTGCATCCCACCGCCCGTAAGGGTCATTGTTCTGGCAACAGGCTCGACGGCCCATGCGTCATGGCCCGCTGCTCTTGCGCCTTAAAGTGGCCGGAAAGTGGCGATGGAGCAATGGCAAGTCAAGCTTTGGGCGCGAAATGGTTGGGATTTCGTATTTCCCGGTCAGCCTTCGGCCAGCGGATGGTGGCTTTCCACCAGATTGCGCAGCTTTTCGTCCAGCACGTGGGTGTAGATCTGGGTTGTGGAAATATCGGCGTGGCCGAGCAGCATCTGCACCACCCGGAGGTCGGCGCCCCCGGCCAGGAGATGGCTGGCAAAGGCGTGGCGCAGCACATGCGGGGCGACCCGGGCCGATGAAATTCCGGCGCGGGCGGCGAGCGCCTTGAGGTCGCGGGCGAAGACCTGGCGGCTGAGATGGCCGTCCTCGCCCTTGGCGGGGAACAGGAAGAGGCCGGGCTCCAGCGTGGCGACCCAGGCCCGTACCGCATCGCGGGCGCGATCGTTCATGGGGACCACGCGGTCCTTGTTGCCCTTGCCGGTGACGGTGATGAATGCTGAATCGCGCATGACGGCGGCACGGCGCAGGCTCACCAGCTCGGAGACGCGCAAGCCCGTGGCATAGAGCATTTCGAGGAGAACGTAGAGACGCTGGGCGCTGGCCTGTTGTTGCGCGCTCGCGGGGGTGCTGGCCTCGGCCTCGGCAAGGGCGAGCAGCCGGTCCACTTCGGCCACCGAGAGCACCTTGGGCAAGGCCCGGCGCGCCTTGGGGCTGGCGACAATGCGCGTGGGATCGTCGCCCCGCAGGCCATCGGCGCAGAGGAATTTGTGGAACTGGCGCACGGCCGACAGGCGGCGCGCGCTGGATGCGGCGGACAGTCCCTCGGTGTTGAGATCGTCGAGCCAGGCGGTGACCGTGCCGCGGGTGCTGGTCAGAAGGGTCTGGCCCTGCGCGGCGACGAAGCCTGCATAATGGGCAAGATCACGGCGATAGGCCTCGATGGTGTTGGCGGCGGCGCCGCGCTCGGCGCTCATCATTTCGAGGAAGCTGGCGATCAGGTGCCCGCCGCTCATTGCGTGTCGTTGTCCCCGGAGGTGACATTGGGCTGGGGCAGGTTGCCGCCGGGCCGG
Organism: Devosia salina; assembly: GCF_019504385.1. NCBI lineage: Bacteria > Pseudomonadati > Pseudomonadota > Alphaproteobacteria > Hyphomicrobiales > Devosiaceae > Devosia > Devosia salina. Next base: position 3,631,086 of record NZ_CP080590.1, on the reverse strand, counting down.
GCCGTGTCGGTGTCGCCGAGCAGGTCGCGGCTCGGTATGCGCTGGCTGACCTCCTTGGGCGTCGGCTCGACGAAGGCCACCAGCGCGAACATGCCGGCAAAGACCAGTCCACCGAGAAAGATGAGGATGATGAGAAAGCGGATCAGCGAGGGCATGTCGGGTTCCAGGGAGCCGTGTTGGCCTGAGCCTAGGGAAAAATGGTTGCGGTTCTGTTGTGCCTTGCAGTGTTGCCGAAACTGGCCTGCGGGATCAACCGCGCCGCCGCGTGCTTGACAGGCCGGGCCGGGACCGGTTGATAGCGGCATGATCGGAGGGCGCGTCAGGTGAGCAAAACGGATGGCGGGTCGCGGCAGGGCCGCGCCCGGGCGCTGGCCGGTCGGCTGAACGGACGTCCGCTGGTACTGGTGGGCATGATGGGCGCCGGCAAGACCACGGTCGGCCGCCGCCTTGCCGCGCGGCTGGGACGCCAGTTCATCGATAGCGACGAGGAAATCGAGCGCGCCGCGCAGATGAGCATTCCCGAGATTTTCGAGCAGCGCGGCGAGGGCGAGTTTCGCGCCGGCGAGATGCGTGTGATATCGCGCCTGCTCAAGGAGAAGGACATTGTGCTCGCCACCGGCGGCGGCGCTTTCGTCAATCCCGAGACGCGGGCGCTGGTCAAGGCCGGTGCCCTCTCGGTCTGGCTCAAGGCCGATCTGGACGTGCTGTTCGAGCGGGTCTCGCGCCGCTCCAACCGGCCGCTGCTCAAGACCGCCGACCCCAGGGGGACTCTGGAAAAGCTGATTGCGGACCGCTACCCGATCTACGCCGAGGCCGATATCACGGTGATGAGCCGTGACGTGCCTCAGGACAATGTTGCCGCCGACGTGATCACGGCTTTGCTCGACCATCTCAAGAACTGACAGGCAGGACCATGGCCGGAATCGACCACAAAGTTCATGTCGCGCTGGGAGACCGCGCCTATGACATTCTCATCGGTCCAAAGCTGATCGATGAAGCCGGTGCCATTCTGCGCGAGACATTCCCGGGGCGGCGCTATGGCATCGTCACCGACGAGACCGTGGCCGCAGCGCAATTGCCGCGCCTCGTCGCCGGGCTCGACGCGGCAGGCCTGTCCTATGATGTCATAACATTGCCGGCCGGCGAGAGCACCAAGAGCTATGCCATGCTCGAAAAGGTGGTTGAGGGCCTGCTGGCGGCCAAGCTGGAGCGCGGCGACCTGGTCATTGCGCTGGGCGGCGGGGTGATCGGCGATCTGGCGGGCTTTGCGGCCTCGGTGACGCGGCGCGGCATGGATTTCGTGCAGATTCCCACCTCGCTCCTGGCGCAGGTGGACTCGTCGGTGGGTGGCAAGACCGGTATCAATTCGCCCCATGGCAAGAACCTGGTCGGCGCTTTTCACCAGCCCAGGCTGGTGCTGGCCGACCTCTCCGCCCTCGATACACTGGCGCCGCGCCAGTTCGCGGCCGGCTATGCCGAAGTGGTCAAATATGGCCTCATCGATGATCCGGAATTTTTCGAGTGGCTCGAAGCCAATCGCGCCGAGATCTTTGCGGGCGGCCCGGCCCGTGGCGAGGCGATTGCCCGCTGCTGCGCGCACAAGGCGCGGGTGGTGATCGAGGACGAGAAGGAAACCGGGGTAAGGGCCCTGCTCAATCTCGGGCACACTTTCGGCCATGCGCTCGAAAAGGACACGGGCTATTCCGACCGTCTGCTGCATGGCGAGGGCGTTGCCATCGGCATGGTGCTGGCGCATGGCTTTTCCAACCGTCTGGGCCTGGCGCCGGGGCAGGATGTGGGCCGGGTGGCGGCACATTTGAAGCTGGCGGGCCTGCCGACGCGGCTTAGCGACATTCCGGGCGAACTCGGTTCGACCGATGTGCTGATGGCTGCCATTGCCCAGGACAAGAAAGTGTCGCGCGGCGCGCTGACCTTCATCCTCACCCGCGGCATCGGCCAGGCCTTTATCGAAAGACAGGTCGACCCGGACGCGGTTCGGGCATTCCTTGATCAGGCGCGCGCATCATGAGCATTTCCCTGTGGCTGACTTCGGCCGGCATCCTGCTGCTGCTGGCGATGAGCTTTTTCTTTTCCGGCTCGGAAACGGCACTGACGGCGGCCTCCCGAGCCCGCATGCATCAATTGGCGCGCTCGGGCGACAAGCGGGCGGTGCTGGTCGAGACCCTCACCGGCGAAAAGGAGCGGCTGATCGGGGCCATTCTCCTTGGCAACAATATCGTCAACATCCTGGCCTCGACCCTGGCGGCAAGCGTGCTCATCGCGCTGTTCGGCCAATCGGGCATTGCCTATGCCACCATCGCCATGACGGCGGCGGTGGTGATCTTTTCCGAGGTGCTGCCCAAGACGCTGGCACTGATGCGCCCCGATGGTTTCGCGCTGGGCGTGGCACCGGTCATCCGCATCGTGGTGTTCGTCTTTGCACCGGTGACGCTGGCCGTGCAGGCCATCGTCAACACCATCCTCAGGGTCTTCGGGATCGATGCCAGCCATGTCAGCGCCATTTCCGGCCATGACGAAATCCGCGGCACGCTGGACCTGCTGCATTCGGAAGGCGAAGTGGTCAAGGGCGACCGCGACATGCTGGGCGGCCTGTTGGACCTGCGCGACCTGGTGGTCAGCGACGTCATGGTGCACCGCACGCAGATGCTGGCCCTAGACGCCACCATGAGCGCGGACGAACTGGTCAAGGCGGTGCTGGACAGCGCCTATACCCGCATCCCGCTCTACCAAGGTGAGACGGACGACGTCATCGGCATCATCCACGCCAAGGACGTGCTGCGGGCGCTGATGGCGGTCAATGGCGACGCATCGCGCGTCGACATTCGGCAGATCATGACAAAGCCCTGGTTCATTCCGCAGTCGACGCCGGTTCAGGTGCAGCTGACCGCGTTTCTCAAGCGCCATTCGCACATGGCGCTGGTGCTCGATGAATATGGGGTGCTCGAAGGGCTGGTGACGCTCGAGGACATCATCGAGGAAATCGTCGGGGACATTTCCGACGAGCATGACGAGCCCGATGACGAAGCCGTGTTCGGCATCGACAAGCAGGATGACGGCAGCTTCATCGTCGATGCCAGCATCGCCATCCGCGACATCAACCGCCTGCTCGACTGGGACTTGCCGGACGAACACGCCAATACCGTTGCGGGCATCGTCATCAATGCCGCCAAGCTCATTCCCGAGCCGGGGCACCAGGTCGAGGCGCATGGCTTCAGCTTCCTGGTGCTGGAGCGGGACCGGCAGCGCGTGTCGAAAGTGAAGATCACCCCGGCGATGCAGGGTGGCGAAACCGCCGCCAGTTGACTATATGGAGCCGGGCGGCAGCACCTCGATGGCGAGGGCATGAACGCTTGCCTTCAATTCATCGTCCAGCGCCTGCATTACCGCGCGGTGTTGCGCAACGCGGCTCATCCCGTCAAAATTGCGGGTCGCGATTCTGACACGAAAATGAGTTTCACCACCTTCGCGCCAACCGGCATGGCCGTGGTGCAATTGGGACTCATCGATCACCTCCAGGTGGAGGGGTGCGAATTGCTGGGTGAGCTTGGCGTGGATCGTGTCCGTCATGGACATGGGTTTTCGCCTCCAAATCGGTAGAGATCTAACTAGGCACAATGAAACTGCAATCCAAGCTCTTCGATAATATTCGCATCCGTTCGCGCCGCGAGGAAAAGGCCGAGCCGGTAACGGTGACCTGCGACTGGGAAGGCTGCGAGGAGCCGGGCGAGTTCAAGGCCCCCAAGGGGGTGCGCTCGGAAGGCCAGTACCACAATTTCTGCCTCGAGCATGTGCGCCACTACAACAAGGCCTTCAACTACTTTGCCGGCATGAGCCCGGAAGAGCTGGACGAAGCCCTGCACACCCCGCCCAAGGCCGAGTCACGGTCGAGCTTTGCCACCGGCAATCCCGGCACGGCACGGGCTGCCGGGCGCAATGCGGCAAAGCCGGGTGACAAATATGGTGATCCGTTCGGGGTGTTTGCGCGCTACCGCTATCAGCAGTCCAAACGGCCGGCGACCGAGCGCGTCAAGCCGCTCAACGAGCCGGATCGACGGGCGCTGGAGACCCTTGGCTTCACCAAGCATGCCAAGTCCGACGAGATCAAGGCCGCCTACAAGGCGCTGGTCAAGAAGCACCATCCGGACGTCAATGGTGGAGATGCCTCGTCCGAGGAGCGCCTGCGCACGGTGATCGCGGCCTATACGCATCTGAAGAAACAGGGGTTCGTGGTGCGGTAGCGTTCTGCGCGTTGCATCACCCCACCCTCATTCCCTCCCCATCGAGGGGAGGGAGGCGCAGGGCCGAGGTGTTGGTGTTCATCGTCTCCCTCCCCCTTGTGGGGAGGGATCAAGGGTGGGGGTGTTCGGCACCCCTGCTTCACCGATCCAAGGCTACCCGCCCCGTCACAATGCTGCTATAGAGCCACCGCCTTCGATGAATTTTCTTCCGCATTTCCAAGAGCCCGACCATGACTGAATTCGCCAATCTGCCTGACACCGAATACAAGGCGCGCGACCTTTTCGGCATCGATACCGACATGGTGGTCAAGGGCTACAAGGAGCGCACGGACCACGTGCCGCCGATCGACCCGGACTACCTGTTCGACCGCAACACCACGCTCGCGATCCTGGCCGGCTTTGCCTATAACCGCCGCGTCATGGTGCAGGGCTATCACGGCACCGGCAAGTCGACCCATATCGAGCAGGTCGCGGCGCGCCTCAACTGGCCGCTGGTCCGCGTCAATCTCGATAGTCACGTGTCGCGTATCGACCTCGTCGGCAAGGATGCGATCGTCCTCAAGGACGGCAAGCAGATCACCGAATTCCGCGACGGCATCCTGCCCTGGGCGGTGCAGAACAATGTCGCGCTGGTGTTCGACGAATATGATGCCGGCCGCCCGGACGTGATGTTCGTGATCCAGCGCGTGCTCGAACAGTCGGGCCGGCTGACGCTGCTCGACCAGAACCGCGTCATCGTGCCCCATCCGGCTTTCCGCCTGTTCTCGACCACCAATACCATTGGCCTGGGTGACACCTCGGGGCTCTATCATGGCACCCAGCAGATCAACCAGGGCCAGATGGACCGCTGGAGCATCGTGACGACGCTCAATTACCTGCCGCATGACAAGGAAGTCGGCATCGTGCTCGCCAAGAACAAGAGCTATGGCGAGACCGAGAAGGGCAAGAAGCAGATCGCCAATATGGTGCGCCTGGCGGACCTGACGCGCTCGGCCTTCATCAATGGCGATATTTCCACCGTCATGAGCCCGCGCGGCGTCATCACCTGGGCGGAAAATGCCGTCATCTTCGGCGGCGATATCGGCTTTGCCTTCCGCCTGACCTTCCTCAACAAGTGCGACGAGCTCGAACGCCCGGTAGTGGCCGAGTTCTACCAGCGCGTGTTCGGCGAAGACCTGCCGGAAAGCTCCGCCAACCTGGCGGTGATGGCCTAACTCGCAAGGCCCCCTCACCCGCCGCTGCGCGGCGACCTCTCCCCCAAAGGGAGAGGTGAAGTGGGCACCGAGCGCGCCACAACGTTACCTCTCCCCCTGGGGGAGAGGTCGGCCCAACGGGCCGGGTGAGGGGGCCTTATCCTTCTCCGGCCAGAAGCGAATTGACGACCATGGCACAACCACCGCGCAGCAAGCCCAACAAGCCCGACCAGACCCAGGCCTTCAAATCGGCCATGGGTGCGACGGTGCGCGCCATCGGGGGCAAGGCCGACCTGGAGGTGAGCTTCACCGCGGACCGGCCCCTGCTCACCTCGGACAAGGCCCGGTTGGCCAATCTGCCGCGCCTGCCGACCAAGCGCGACATCGCCATTGCCCGCGGCCAGGGCGATGCCATGGCCATGCGGCTCGCCAGCCACGATCCGGAAACGCATCGCAAGCGCTCGCCCATGGACCCGCAGGCGCGCGCCGCCTTTGATGCGCTGGAACAGGCGCGCGTCGAATCGCTGGGCTGCATCCGCATGCCGGGCATGACCGGCAATATCCATGAAATGCTGGAAGACCGGCTGTTCCGCGCCAATTTCGCCGAAGTGGACGACAAGGGCGACGCCCCGCTGGCCGAAGCGCTGGGACTGATCCTGCGGGAGAAGCTGGCCGGGGTCGACGTGCCGCCTTCTGGCCATGCGCTGGTCGATCTGTGGCGCGGCGAAATCGAAGCCAAGGCAGGCACCTCGCTCGAAGGCCTGCTCGAGGCCTATGAGAGCCAGGAGGATTTCTCCAAGGCGGCCCGCAAGGTGCTGCGCGATCTCAATCTCATTGCCGAAAGCGACATGGAGGATCCCTCCGAGAGCGACGAGGATGCCGCCGAGGACAACCAGCCTGAACAGGCCCAGGGGTCGGACGAGGCACCCGAGCAGGGCGACGGCGAAAACGAGCAGGCCGATTCGGACGAGGACCAGCAGGCCGGCGAAAGCGAAGACACCGGCGATGTCGAAGGCATGGAGGCCGACATGGCCGATGCCGACGAGGATGCCGAGGCCGAGGCGGGCGAGGATGCGCCGATGCCCCCGCCCGCCAAGGATGGCGGCGAGCGCTTATCCAACCAGTTCAACTACAAGGTGTTCACGCAGAAATATGACGAGATCGTCAAGGCGGCCGAGCTGTGCCCGCCCGACGAGCTCGACCAGTTGCGTGCCCTGCTCGACAAGCAGCTCGAAAACCTCGCGGGTGCCGTGGCACGGCTGGCCAACAAGCTGCAGCGGCGCCTGATGGCCAAGCAGAACCGCAGCTGGCAGTTCGATCTCGAAGAGGGCCTGCTCGATACGGCCCGTCTCACCCGCGTGGTCACCGATCCGCTGCAGGCGCTCAGCTTCAAGGTCGAGAACGACACCGACTTCCGCGACACGGTCGTGACCCTTCTGATCGACAATTCCGGCTCGATGCGCGGCCGCCCGATCACCATTGCGGCGATCTGCGGAGACATTCTCGCGCGCACGCTGGAGCGTTGCGGCGTCAAGGTCGAAATCCTGGGCTTCACCACCCGCGCCTGGAAGGGCGGCAAGAGCCGCGAGGCCTGGCTCGAAGCCAATCGCCCGGCCAATCCCGGTCGCGTCAATGACATTCGCCATATCATTTACAAGGCCGCCGACGAGCCCTGGCGCCATGCGCGGCGCAATCTGGGCCTCATGATGCGCGAGGGCCTGCTCAAGGAAAATATCGATGGCGAGGCGCTCGAATGGGCGCGCAAGCGGTTGATGGCCCGCCCCGAGCAGCGCCGCATCATGATGGTGATTTCCGATGGCGCGCCGGTCGACGACTCGACGCAGTCGGTCAATGCCGGCAATTACCTCGAGGCCCATCTGCGGCAGGTGATCGAAGATATCGAGACCCGCTCGCCCATCCAGCTCGTGGCCGTGGGCATCGGTCACGACGTGACCCGCTATTATCGCCGCGCGGTGACGCTGCTGGATGCCGAGGAACTGGCGGGGGCGCTGACAGACGAACTGGCGGCGCTGTTCGACGAGGAAATGCCGGCCCAGAGCCGAAGGCGGGCCCGGGGATGATGGTGCGGTCTGCCCTTGCCGCCGCCCTGCTGCTCCTGGCTTCTCCAGCCGGGGCGGTGGAGGCGACGGTGAGCGCCGCGCCGGTGACCCGGTTCAAGGGGGCCGAACTCGACCAGCCGGTCGAAGGGCTGATCTTTCGTGGCGGATTGACGCTGCAGAGTCCCGACGACACCTTTGGCGGCCTGTCGAGCCTTGCCCAGACGGGGCCGGACCAGCGCGTCACTTTCATTTCCGACCGCGGCAATTTCATCGCCGGGCAACTGGCCTATGACCAGTCGGACCGGCTCTTTGGTTTCATCGGCGTCACCATAGAGCCGATGCGCAATTCCGGCGGCGAGGTGCTGCCGCGCCAATATGCCAAGGATGCGGAGGGCGCCGACACGATCTGGCGCAATGGCGAACCCGCGGCCATCCGAGTGAGCTTCGAACACCTGACGCGCGTCGCCGATTTCGCCATCAGCGACGGCAAGCCCGCAGGGGCGGCGCGCGAGATCGGCATACCGCAATGGCTGAGCGATCTGCGGACCAATGGTTCACTGGAAGCCGCCTGCGTGGCGCCGCCGGCCTCGCCCATCGCGGGATCGACCCTGCTGCTCACCGAGGAGGCGCTGGATGAAAACGGCAATCACCGCGGCGAATTGCTCGGGGCCCGGGACAAGGGGCCGATCGGCTATGTCAACAGCCCCATCGTCAACCCGACCGACTGCAAGTTCCTGCCCAATGGTGACCTGCTGGTGCTCGAGCGGGGCGTGTCGCTCTTCGCCTTCGTGATGAACCTGCGGCGCGTGCCGGCGGCAGAAGTGCGGCCCGGCAATCTGATGCAAGGGCAATTGCTGCTCTCGGCCCAGGGCGGCGAGATCGACAACATGGAAAGCCTGCTGGTGCACCGGACGCCGGGTGGCGAGACCCGCATCCTCATCGGTTCGGACAATAACTTCAATGACTGGCAGCGCACCCTGCTGCTCGAGTTCGCGCTGCCCGAATAATTCTTGACCGGCGTCAACCCGCCCCCGCCCGCTTCGTGCAGCAATGACACATTCGGGAGGTGGTGCCATGCCGCATTTCGTTCACATCGATATTGCCGCGGACGATCCGCAGCGCGCGGCCCAGTTCTATGCGGAGGTATTTGACTGGCCGATCATCAAGCTCGATGGACCCATACCCTATTGGCTGCTCGGCACCGGACAGGATGGTACGGGGATCGGTGGCGGCATTGCCCAGCGCGACAGGCCCTGGCAATCCATGACACCGACCATCGAGGTGCCCTCGGCCGATGACTACGCCAGGAAGATCACCGAGCGCGGTGGCAGCATCATCGTGCCAAAAACCGCCATGCCTGGCGTGGGCGACCTCATCACCTGCAAGGATCCGGAGGGCAATGTCTTCTCCATCCTGGAGCCGGCCGCAGACAATGCCTTCATGCCGCCGCGGGGCTCCTGAAGGCAAAACACCGGCCCACGAATGGACCGGTGCCAGCAATCATCGCGATTGGCGTTTCAGGCCAGGGCGCCGAGCGGCGGCAGGGGCTTGAGCTTGCCCATCAGCGCGCGATAGGGCGCCAGCAGCAGCAGGGCGGCCAGGAACTTGACCAGGAAGTCGCCACAGGCCAGCGAGAACCAGAGCGGCACTTCGGGGCCGACGCCCAGCCAGGGGGCGGGGAAGCCCAGCGAACCGTCCTCGAGGCCGAACAGGGCATCGATGCCCGCCAGGGCCGGGGCGAAGGCGATCGTAAAGAAGATCGTGGTGTCGAGCACCGAGCCGAACAGTGAGCCGGCCAGTGGCGGCAGGAACCAGGCCTTGGCCGCACGCAGGCGCGAGAAGATGGTGATGTCGAGCAATTGCCCGATCACGAAAGCGGCGGCCGAGGCCACGGCGATGCGCTGGGTGGTGGCCGAGCCGCCCTCGGGGTTCCAGGGCAACGGGTGGTAGCTGAGATAGAACGAGCATCCAAGGCCGACCAGGAAGCCGACCAGCACCACGAGCCGCGCCTTTTGCGGGCCGTCATAGCGGTTGGTCAGGTCGGTGACCAGGAAAGCGAAGGGGAAGGTGAAGGCGCCCCAGGTCAACAGATCGGCCAGGTTGACCGGACCGAGCTGGAACTGGAAGGGGTAGAGCACCAGGATATTGGACGCGGCGACGACCACGACCATGGCGGCCACGGCCGCGAGGAAACGAGACAGCATCTGACTGCACTTTCTGTGTGACCGCTGACCGGCAACAGACCGGGGCGGGGTTTGATATCGGGCTGAGATAGCATCTCACCCCTTCTGCGTCACCCTCGGATGGCCTCGAGGGCGCCACGGCGCATTTGTTGCACCGCCAAAACAAAACCGCGTGGCAGTTGCCCACCACGCGGTCGAAAATCTATCGGAAGATCGATCAGGCGGCGAGGGCCGCGCGGATTTCCTTCTTGAGGCCCAGGGCCAGCGGGGACAGGTCGGCGTCATCCTGCTTGAGGAGGAACGCGTCCAGGCCACCGCGATGCTCGACGGTGCGCAGGGCCGAAGTGGTGATGCGCAGCTTGACCGGACGGCTCAGCGCGTCCGAGATCAGGGTGACGTTCACCAGATTGGGGAGGAAACGGCGGCGGGTGCGGTTGAGGGCGTGCGAAACATTGTTGCCCATCATAACGCCCTTGCCGGTCAGTTCGCAGCGACGTGCCATTGGTCTAGATCCTGTTTGTGTAAAGGTCCTCACGTGGCGGGAAGTCCGCAACGGGCCTCATTTGTCATGAAATCTCGCGGCTCTTTAGAGAAAAGCCCCTCTCGCGTCAAGCCAAAGGCCGATTCAAACGCGTGCGAGCGCCTTGCTTCGGCCCCGAGGGGGCGTCACTTTGGGGATATTCCGTGATTCGTCCCGCGCAGCCGGCTTCGCGCGCGAGACCCTGCAGCCGAGAAGACGACCGTGATCCGCACTGCCCTAGTCCTGCTTGCCGCGCTTGCCCCGCTTACCCTGGAGACGGCGCAGGCGGCGCCCGTGGATGCGCGGGCCAGCTATGTCGTCACCGTGGGCGGCATCAATGTGGCCCTGGTCGATATCGACCTGACCGACGATGGCGCGCGCTACGGGCTCGACCTGTCGGCGCGGGTCGCCGGGCTCGGCAGCGTGGTGGCCAGTGGCACGGCGACGGCCGCGGCCTCGGGGTCCTCGGCTGGCTCGAGCCTGCAGTCGCAAAGCTTCAAGCTGGAGACGCGCGCCAATGGCGAAGTCTTCTCGGCCAATGTCGGCTACCAGAACCGCAATGTCAGCGCCTTCCAGGTCGAGCCGCCGGTTCTCGACAGCTATGATCGGGTGCCGCTGGAGCGCGCGCAACTGACCGGGGTGGGTGATTTTCTCTCCGCCTTCGTGCTCAAGGGCGGCGCGCTGGATCGCCACCTGTGCGACCGTACGCTCAAGATCTTCACCGGCGTCGAGCGCTTCAATATCCGTCTCGACTTTCTCGACAATGACGAGGCCACTTCGCCACGCACCGGCTATCAGGGACCGCTGGTGGCCTGCTCGCTCAAGTACCAGCCGATCTCGGGGCATTTCGAGAGTTCGGAGATGACGAGCTATCTCGCCGAGACCAGCCGCATGATCCTGTGGTACGCGCCCCTGGGAGAGACCGGCTATTTCATTCCCTATCGCGTCAATATCGGCACCTCGATGGGCGATCTCTCCATGGTGCTGACCCGCGCCGACAGCTGAGGCGCTGTCCCGGTTTCGGACGGTCAAAGCGTTTTTTGACAATTTTGCGGGGCCATGGCCCCCGGAACGCGCCGCCTGCCGGTTAACGGACGGGCGGCATTTGCACTTTGTTCCGGTAAGACGGCGGCAGGAAAGCGGCTCGGAGCGCCCAAATTAACCCCATCTTCACAGCGGTGAACGGGAATTTGCCTGTATCTGCAACATCTTGGATGCGCTGGTGGGGTGAGGCCGCCCGGGCCACCACATCTGGTAGAGAACAAAGCCGCATTCGTGATTCTCGCCCGATTCAGTCCCTGTTCGTTCCGGGTTTGGTTCGAAGGTTAAGCAGGGACACGAAGTCGGGCGGATAGTGTGCCGGAATGGGGCAGCTAGAGCGTTTCGAGGCTTTCTATGCGCGCCGCGTTATCGAGCCTGAAGGCCTGGCGCAGGACGGCCGGGCTGCCCGGGAACGTGCCCGATACCTCAAAGGTCACCACGGTGCGCCTGTCGTGCGTCTCGGCACCGAGGATGCGATAGCGGGGGCGGTAACGTTGCTCGACCGATCGGAGCCAGTGGCCGATTTCAGTCGGCCCCCGATAGGTGTGGCCTTCATCCGTCACGGTGGCGGCCGGCGCAAATATCGTGGCTGCGTCGACATTGCCTCTGCGCTCGAAATAACGAGCGAGCGGCTGGGGGAGGGTGAAGGGAGAAAGGTCCGTCATCGCGACTGTCCTCGGGATTGAAACTGGCCCGATGGTGCACCCGCGCGATGACAGGCTCTGTCAGTGGCCGCTGTCCCATCCCGGCACGTCAACGCAGTTTTTCCTCAAGACACGCAGGAAAACATCAGGACTCCTCGGTGTGACGCGGTGAAGACAGAAAAAATATCAGAAAAACATGGGTTTACGTCTTATTCAGGTTTGGCCCATTCCGCCGGAAATTAACCCCATGGCAACCAGTCTGAACGGTTCCGGGCCGCAAAGCGCCGCCGGGATGGTCTGTTTCGGCGCCCAGTGTCCGGCCTTGTATAGAATCGGCAGTCCCGCCCCCCACATCTAGCCGTGAACAAACCGGGATTCAGTGAGTCGCGCCGATTCGGTTCTGTTTCGTTCCTCCTTCGTTCCGGCCGTTAAGTCCTGTGGCCCTGGCAGGGCGGAACTGTCCTTTGACGGGACAAGCGCGCAATGCCTCTCGCAAGCGGCGCAGTGACACCCTAAATAGGGGGCGATGAGCTTTTTTCCCTCCCAGTCGGTCAAGGCGATCCTTGGGCCGACCAATACCGGCAAGACCTATTATGCCATCGAGCGCATGCTGGCCCATCCCACCGGGATGATCGGCCTGCCGCTGCGTCTTCTGGCGCGCGAGGTCTATACAAGGGTGGTCGAGCGGGTGGGCGAGCAGGCCGTGGCGCTGGTCACCGGCGAAGAGCGCATCGTGTCGGCCAAGCCGCGCTACTGGGTGGCAACGGTCGAAGCCATGCCCATGGATATCCATGTCGATTGCGTGGCGGTGGACGAAATCCAGACCGCGATCGATTTCGACCGCGGTCATGTGTTTACCGACCGCATCCTGAAGGCGCGCGGGCTGCAGGAAACCTTGCTCCTGGGCTCGGCTACCATGGCCGGGGTGGTGCGCAAGCTGGTGCCGCAGGCCGAGATCATCGACCGGCCGCGCTTTTCCCAGCTCACCTATGCGGGGTCGAAGAAACTGTCGCGGCAGCCGGCCCGCTCGGCCATCGTCGCCTTCTCGGCCCGCCAGGTCTATGCCATTGCCGAATTGATCCGGCGCGAGCGCGGCGGGGCGGCGGTGGTGATGGGGGCCCTCAGCCCGCGCACCCGCAATGCCCAGGTCGAGCTCTACCAGAATGGCGATGTGGACTTTCTCGTGGCCACCGATGCCATCGGCATGGGGCTTAATCTGGACATCCACCATGTCGCCTTTGCCGACGACACCAAGTTCGATGGCCACCAGAGCCGGCCGCTGACGCCGTCCGAACTGGGCCAGATCGCCGGGCGCGCCGGGCGGCACCGCCACAATGGCACTTTTGGGGTCACGGGCGGCACGGAAGGGTTCGACGAAGAACTGGTGGTTGCCCTCGAAACCCATGACTTCGAGCCGGTCAAGGTCGTGCAGTGGCGCAATTCCAACCTCAATTTCGGCTCCATCGAGGGGCTGCGCCATTCCCTGGAGCTGGCGCCGCAGGATCGCACGCTGACCCGCGTGCCGATTGCGACCGACCAGCAGGCGCTGGAATTTCTGGCGCGAAATGAGGCCGGCGCGCTGGCGCGCGGTCACGATGCGGTCAAACTGCTCTGGGAATGTTGCCAGATTCCCGACTATCAGGGGATTTCACCGGCGGCTCATGGCGAGATCGTCACCCGTATTTATTCCGATTTGAGGCGAATTGGAGCGGTCAAGGCAGACTGGATTGCCGAGCAGGTCCGGTTTTGCGACAATGCAGAAGGTGACATCGATACACTCAGTAATCGGATCAAGCAGATCCGGACCTGGACCTTTGTCGCCAACCGCAAAAACTGGCTTGAAGACCCCACCTATTGGCGCGAAAAGACGCGAGACATTGAGGACCGCCTGAGTGACGCTCTGCACGAGCGGCTCACCCAGCGCTTCGTGGACCGGCGCACCAGTGTGTTGCTCCGCCATCTGAAAGACAAACGTATGGTATCTCCCGAAATTACCGAGCGCGGCGAAGTGCGGCTGGAAGGCCATCTCATCGGCACGCTCGAAGGCTTCCGCTTCACCCTGGCCCGCAATGATGGCGAAATGGACGCCAAGGGATTGCGCGGCGCAGCCGACTCGGTGGTGGCCCCGGAGATACACCATCGTGCCGAGAGATTGGCCGGTTCGCCAAATGAAGAATTCGTGTTGGCAACCGACGGGCGCCTGCGCTGGCGCGGCGAGATCGTGGCCGAGCTGGCCGAAGGCGACAGCCTCTATCGCCCGCGAATCATCATGCTGGCCGACGAGACGCTGACCGGCCCGGATCTGGAAAAGGTCCAGGACCGCCTCTCGCTCTGGCTGCGCCATCACATCAATACCGTGCTCGAACAGGTCATGGCGCTCGAGGCGCCGGCCGATCTCGAGGGCACGGCGCGCGGCCTGGCCTACCAGCTGTTCGAGCATATCGGGCTTCTGCCACGCAACGCCGTGGCCGACGAGGTCAAGGGGCTCGACCAGGATGTGCGCGGCAAGCTGAGAAAGCTCGGCATCAAGTTTGGCGCCTATCACATCTACCTGCCGCTTTCGTTGAAGCCGGCTCCGCGCGAACTGGCGCTGATCCTTTATGCGCTCAAGCATGGCGGCGTGCGCCAGCCGGGCGTCACCGACATTCCCCATATCGTGCTTTCGGGCCGCACCTCCTTTGTCGTGGACCCTGAGGTCGATACGCGGCTTTACGAAATTGCCGGCTTCAAGGTCGCGGGCAGCCGGGCCGTGCGCGTCGATATTCTCGAGCGCCTGGCCGACATCATCCGCCCGCTGATCGCGCTCGATGCCTCTCGTCCCTATGCCGGTGACCTTCCGGCCGGCGCCGCCGAGGGCAATGGCTTCCGCGTCACCGTGGAGATGACCAGCCTCCTCGGTTGCTCGGGCGATGATTTCGCCTCCATCCTCTCCTCGCTGGGCTATCGCGTGCGCCGCACGCCCAAGGCCCCGGCGCCGGTGGTGCCGGCCGAGGCTTCCGAGGAAAGCGAGGCCCTCGAACAGTCTCTGGAGGCGGCGCCTGCCAGTGTCGAGCCGGTCGATGAAGCCGCTGCCGCGAGTGAAACGGTCGGCGAAAGTGCTGTCTCTGAAGGCGTGGTGCCCGATGCGGCGCCAGCCGAGGCCGCGGCGACGGAACCGGCCGAGCCGGAATTCGACGAGGTCTGGTTCCCCGGCGGGCGACGCCACAATGACAATAATCACCGCGGGCGGCAACCACGCCGCGGCGAGGGCGATGCCGAGGGCCAGCAGGGCCGCCGCAACGACCGGCCGCGCCACAATGGCAAGGGTCCCCGGCGCGGCGATGGCGAAGAACGCACCCATGGCGGCAAGCCCGGGCATGGCAAGGGGCGCCCGGACAAGGCGGATCGCGGCGAACGTCATGACCGTCGGCCGCCGCGCGAGGAGCGCAAGCCGGTGTTCGATCCGGACAGCCCCTTTGCGGCCCTCGCCGCCCTGCGCGGCAAGTCGGAATAGAATTGGCCGGGGCGGTCGAGACACCGATCCGCAAGGAGCGGCTCGACCGGTTCCTGTTCTTTTCGCGCGCCGTCAAGTCGCGCACGCTGGCGCAGAAAATCATCGAAAGCGGCGCGGTTCGCGTCAATTCCGAGAAGACGGAGCGTACCGATTTCAAGGTCGGCGCAGGCGATGTGCTGACCATGTCGCTGCACAACCGCATCGTGGTCTGGCGCATCCTTGATTGCGGCACGCGGCGCGGGCCGGCCAGCGAAGCGCAGGGGCTCTACGAGGACATGTCACCGCCGCCGGTGCCGCGCGCGGAGCTGTCGCCCTATGATGCCGCGATCGCGCAAAGACCGTCCGGAGCGGGGCGTCCAACCAAGAAAGAGCGGCGGGATACCGACCGATTGCGTGGTGAAGACGAGGATTAGGCAAGTCTTCCGGTCGGGCGGCAGACTGCGCCAAACCGTCCCTCGTGACGGCCTTGCGAGGAAGCGGAAAACGGTTTAGCACCGGACCCGTTGAGACAGGCGGGTTGACCTGCACCCAAGGGTCCGTCCGCACTTAGATGGGATCGCCTCCTAGATGACCTATATCGTCACCGACAATTGCATCGCCTGCAAATATACCGACTGCGTGGAAGTGTGTCCGGTGGACTGCTTCTATGAAGGCGAGAACATGCTGGTGATCCATCCGGACGAGTGCATCGATTGTGGCGTGTGCGAGCCCGAATGCCCCGCCGAAGCCATCAAGCCCGATACCGAAAGCGGGCTGGACGAATGGCTTGAGCTCAACCGCAAATTCTCCGCCTCCTGGCCGAACCTGACCGAGCGGCGCGACCCCTTGCCCGAGGCAAAAGAGCGTGATGGCGAGGACGGCAAGCTGGCCAAATACTTCACTGAGGCGCCCGGCGAGGGCGACTAGGCCCGGCGCCCTGGCGGGCCCGAGACGTTTTTGCAAGCCGCGACAAGGCTTTGTCACGTTCTGGACATATCAGGCTGCCCGGTGGGCGGCCGATTGGTGCTGCCTGATTCGTAACTTTTGATTCTGCTGAAAAATTGTGCTATGGTGTCACCATATGCAGTTGAGCCCATCACCCAGCCCGTGCCGCAAGGCACGATTTTTTTGACACCAGACAGAGTGGATGCATGCCGTTCCGGAAAAGCGGACCCGGGGCGACATGGGGTTTGACTGTGCTTAAGCGCCCGGGTCGGGCGCCAAACGAGTAGGAATGGCCGGTCCTTGCCGCAAGGAACCAGCCATTTGGGGCGTCAACAAGGAGTTCCAGCATATGGTAGCCAAGAAGCAGCAGCAGCGGCTCGGGTTCAAGACGGGTGAGCATGTCGTTTACCCGGCCCATGGCGTCGGCATGATCGTCGCCATCGAAGAGCAGGAAGTCGCTGGCCTGACCTTGGAGCTGTTCGTGATCAGCTTCGAGCAGGACAAGCTGACCCTTCGCGTGCCTGTCGCCAAGGTCAAGTCCGTCGGCATGCGCAAGCTGGCCGAAGACGATGAAGTCAAGAAGGCGCTCGATACCGTCACCGGCCGTGCCCGCGTCAAGCGCACCATGTGGTCGCGCCGCGCCCAGGAATATGAAGCCAAGATCAATTCGGGCGATCTGATCGCGATTTCCGAGGTGGTCCGCGACCTCTACCGCTCCGAGGAACAGCCCGAGCAGTCCTATTCGGAACGCCAGCTGTTCGAGCAGGCCATGGACCGCATGAGCCGCGAGATCGGCGCGGTGCGCAAGCTGACCCTCACCGAAGCGGTGCAGCTGATCGAAAAGCAGCTTGCCAAGAGCCCGAAGCGCACCAAGGCCGATGCGGCCGAAGCCGAAAGCGACGAAGAGGCGGCATAAGCCGTTCCTTCCGATTGATGATGAAAAGGCCGGTGGCGACACCGGCCTTTTTCACGTCCGGACTGTCTTGCAGGCTTCACGCTTCGGGTTCACAAGATGCCGCCGCCGGAGCCCCTCATGTCCAATTATGTGTTTCTCGCCATCGCCATCATCGCCGAGGTGATTGCCACCAGCGCCCTCAAGGCATCGCAGAGCTTCACGCAAGTACTGCCGTCGATTCTGGTGATCGTGGGCTATGGCGTGGCCTTCTATTGCCTGTCGCTGACGCTCAGGACCATTCCGGTCGGCATCGCCTATGCCATCTGGTCGGGCGCCGGCATCGTGCTTGTCTCGCTGATCGGCTTTGCTCTTTATGGCCAGAGGCTCGATGCCTGGGCCATTGTCGGCATTGGGCTGATCATTGCCGGGGTGATGGTCATCAACCTTCTGTCGAAGTCGGCGGTGCACTGAGCCGATAGGCTCCAGAGGCGAAAGCCGCAATCGCCGCTGCGACCGCCTCGGCGCGATCCAGTCCGCCTGCGTCGAGCGCATGGCGCTCATAATCGCCCAAATCGGCGAATTCGGCGTGCAGGGAACGGACCACAATGGGGTCGGTGAGGCTGTCGCCACCGCGCTCCTCGCAGCGCGACACCGCCTCATCGGCTGAGGTACGCAGCACCACATAGTGGAGCGGCAGGCCGAGTGTCCGGAAGGCCGGCAGGGCCCAGGGCCGGATGACGCCATCGAGCACCACGAAATAGCCGTTGCGGGCATAGGTGCCGGCCACGCCCGCGGCAATCTCCATGACCATCTGGTTCTGGCTGTGCGACTGGGGCAGCCAGGGGTCGATCTTGCCGGTCTTGATATAGCCCCAGAAATCGTCGGAATGCAGATGCACCTTGGGCAGGCCCGGCAGATGCGCCAGCGCCTCGGCGGTGGTGGTCTTGCCAGAGCCGGGATGGCCCGACAGGATCAGGATATGGCCGGCGAATGGATCGAGGCGCGCGCCAGTCATTCGGTCACGCGCAAGGGTTCGTAGGACACCATGACGTGCTCGGCAAAGGCCGGCCGCCGGACGAGGGCGGCATAGTAGCGTTCGATCGCCGGCCATGCGGGACGGGCGATGTCGATGTCGAAATAGCGATAGAGCACATGGCCGAACTGGATATCGGCCAGGGTGAAGTCATCGCCCGCCAGATATTCACGGTCGGCCAATTGCCCTTCGGCAATTTTCAGCAGGCACGCCAGTCTGGCCAGCGCCTCGGCGATGGCCCGCGGGTCTTGTTGCGATGGCGCGGTGCGCACGACCTGCCAGAAGACCGGGCCGGTAAAGCCCAGGGCGACATTGAGCTTGGCCCATTCGGCCCATTTGTCCACTCGCGCCCGACGGGCGGGATCGGTCGGCCAGAAGCTGTCCGGGCCATAGCGGGCGGCCAGATAGCGCAGGATGGCGCCGGTCTCCCAGATCGGTTCATCATCGCCATCCTGGAGTACCGGAACCAGCCCGTTGGGGTTCATGGCGAGAAATTCGGGCGTGTCATTGCCGCCATGGACATGGCCAATGTCGTGACGCAGGTGGGCAAGGCCCAGCTCGCCGACACACCACATCAGCGCCTGCACATTGGACGAGGTCCTCCGGCCCCAAATGGTCAGCGTCATGGTGTCGATCCGCCCAGCACATCCTTCATGCTGACCGTGGCACTGCCAGGGCGCAGCGGCTTTTGCTGGCTTTCATGCGGCACCCAGCCGGCCAGCCAGATGATCTCCAGCGTGGCCCGCACGCGGCCATCGGGGTCACTGTCGCGGCTGGCATAGGCCTCGGCTGCGGCGGCGAGCAGGCTGCGCGTGGCGAAGCGGCGCGGCCGGTCGGCGAGTGGGTTGGAGGCCCCCAGCGCCTTCAGTTCCGCCATCAGTGCGAAGGGCGTACCATAGCGGACGCGATGGGTTTCCACGTCGGCGACGGGGAGGGCGAAGCCTGCCCGTTGCAGCAGGGCGCCGGCATCGCGCACCTGCGCCATGGGGGCAATGCGCGCCGAAGCGCCGCCAGAAACGGCAAGGTCGGCCGCCAGGAAAGCCTCGCGCAATTCGGTCAGGGTTTCCCCGCCGAGGAACGCGGCCAGCAGCAGCCCGTCCGGCTTCAACGCCCGACGCAGGCGCGCCAGATGGCCCGGCACGTCATTGACCACCTGCAGGTGCAGGAGCGAAACGATCAGGTCCTGTTCGCCTTCGGGTAGAGCCGGATACTCCTCGCCCGCAAAGGCCTCTATGCGCACCGCGCTCACCGGGCCATTGGCGGTCACCAGGGTCTGCGGCAGTGTGCCGGCGTCCGGACCGATCAGCACGGCGCGGGCAAAGTCGCGCTTATAGGTGCTAAGGCGATCGGCGAGGTCCTCGAGCACCAGATCGCGCACGAAATTGTCGGGGCCGCTGCGGCGGGCGCGGTTGCGGGCGATCTGCTCGGCGTCGAACAGGCGGGGCGGTGTGGTCATCAAAGAGGCTTTCGCCGGCGCCGGGGCTTTCGCCCGGCGGAGATCATGGGCAATATTGCTCTTATGGAGAGCGGGGAAGGGGAAGTCAAAGACATCGGCCTTATCACCCTGCTGGGGCGCGGGTTGACCGGACTTGGCCGGACCGTGCTCGACCAGCTCTACCCGCCGGGCTGTGCCGCCTGCGCGGCGCCCCTTACCGGAAGCGACGTATTGTGCCCCGCCTGTTTTGGCGATCTGCGCCAGATCAGCGCGCCGTTCTGCCCGGTGCTGGGCATTCCCTTCGAGACCGATCTGGGCAGTGAGACGCGGTCCGCCGAGGCGCTGGCCGATCCGCCGCCCTTCGCCCGGGCCCGCGCGGCGGTGCGCTATGGCACGGTTGCGGGTACGCTGGTGTCGCGATTCAAATATGGCGACCGCCCGGAGCTGGCGCGGTTTTGCGCCGGGCTGATGGCCAGGGCAGGGCGCGAATTCTGGGATGCGGGTCCGCTGATCGTGCCGGTGCCCTTGCATGCCAGCCGCCTGCGCCTTCGCCGCTACAACCAGTCCATGCTGCTGGCGCGGGAACTGGGACGGCTGACCGGCCTTGGTGTCGATCCGCATCTGGTGATCCGCCACAAGAGGACCCGCCAGCAGGTCGGGCTTTCCGGCGACGGGCGGCTGCGCAATGTGCAGGGAGCGTTTTCGGTTCACAACCTGTTCATGGAGCGACTCCAGGGCAGGCCCGTCGTGCTGGTCGATGACGTCTATACGACCGGGGCCACGGTCAAGGCGGTGACGCGAGTGCTGAGGCGCGCCGGTGCCGGAGAGGTGAATGTTCTCACCTTTGCGCGCGTTGTCATCGGCGAGGAACTGCCCATATAAAGGGGCAATAGCCCTGATTTTTCGGAGCCGCACTGCCCATGGCCAAGGTCGAGATCTACACCACGCCCACCTGTCCCTATTGCCACGCCGCCAAATCGCTGCTGCGCGACAAGGGGGTGGATTACCAGGAGATCACGGTTCTCGACCCCGACCTGCGCCAGCAGATGACCCAAAGGGCCAATGGCCGCCGCACCGTGCCGCAGATCTTCATCGGCGACACCCATGTGGGCGGCTATGACGACATGGCGGCGCTCGACCGGCGCGGCGGGCTCGATCCACTGCTGGGGCAATAATTAGGCATGAAAATCGCCGCCATCCAGATGTGCTCCGGCCTCGACCCCGAGGCCAATCTTGCTGCGCTCGAACCGCTGCTGGCCGAGGCGGCAGCCGCGGGCGCGCGCTATGCGCTGACCCCCGAAGTCACCCTGATCTTTCCGGAAAACCGTGACCAGCTCAAATCGGTGGCGGCCCCCTTCGAGGGGCACCCGCAGCTGGCGCGCGTCGGCGATCTTGCGCGACAGCATGGCATGCACGTGCATATCGGCTCGCTGCCGATCCCGCTCGAGGACGGGCGCTTTGCCAATCGCTCGGTGCTGTTCGGGCCGGATGGGGCGCAGGCCGCCACCTATGACAAGATCCACCTCTTCGATGCCGACATTGCCGGGCTCAATGCCTATCGCGAAAGCGCCACCTACAAGGCGGGCGAGCGCGCCGTGACGGCTGCGCTCGGGGATTTTACCCTGGGCTTTTCCATCTGCTACGACATGCGCTTTCCGCGCCTCTACAACAGCCTCGCCAATGCCGGGGCAACGCTGATGGCGGTGCCGGCGGCCTTTACCGTGCCAACCGGCCAGGCGCATTGGCATGTGCTGTTGCGGGCCCGGGCCATCGAGACCGGCTCCTATGTGATTGCGGCCGCGCAGGGCGGGCATCATGCCAATGGCCGGGCGACCTATGGTCATTCGCTGATTATCGACCCCTGGGGCAAGGTGATCGCCGAGCTCGATCACGACCGGCCCGGCGTCGTGGTGGCGGAGATCGATCCGCAGGCCGTCACCGAGGCCCGCGGGCGGGTGCCGGCGCTGGCCAATGCGCGTGACTTCGCGGCCCCGGATTTGCAGGGCTGATCCGATCCTCTTATATGAAGTGAGAAAGGGCGCTGCCCCGCGCCGCCAGCAAAGACCAAGAAGAGCCGTGATCCAATATTCGCTTCAATGTTCGCAAGGGCATCGCTTCGAGGCCTGGTTCAGGAACGCCGCCGCCTATGACGAACAGCAGGCGCGCGGCATTGTCTCGTGTGCCCAGTGCGGCGATGCCCGGGTCGAGAAGGCGCCGATGGCGCCCAGCGTTGCCCGCACCGATGCCGAGCGCGTGCCGCTCAGCGCCGCCCATCCCGATGCCGCAAAGATCCGCGCCATGCTGCGCGAATACCGGCACAAGGTGATCAGCGAAGCCGAGAATGTCGGCGACCGCTTTGCCGAGGAGGCGCGCAAAATCCATTTCGAGGAGACCGAGGCGCGCGGCATCTATGGCCAGGCCAGCCGTGACGAAGTGGCCGGCCTGATCGAGGATGGCGTGGAGTTCCTGCCCCTGCCCGATGTGGGCGAGGACAATTGAGCCTGTTTCTCCGCGATGGCTTCGATGCCGCGCTTTCAGCGCTGCCGGGGGTGAGCTTTGTCGACCAGTGGGAAGCCCGTGTCGCCAAGGTGGGCGGCAAGGTGTTCTGCCTGCTTTCGGACAGTGCGCCGCATCGACTGGTCTTCAAATGCGGCGAGGAGAGCTTTGATATCCTGACCGCGCTCGATGGCGTGACGCAGGCCGCCTATTTCGCCAAGCGGCAATGGGTGAGCGTCGCGGCAGGCTCCGAGTTGAGCGATGACGACGTCCTGGCCTATGCCACGCGCTCGCATGCGCTGGTCGCCAAGGGGCTGACCAAGAAGCTGCGCACCGAATTGGGCATTGTCTGACGGGGTTGAACCTTCCGGTCGTCGCGGCGTTGGCCGGTATGCGCCCTCCTCGCAGACAGCCGTCCCAAATTCACGGAGTAAAGACATGACAGAACTCGACGCTTCCCGGTCGGGCACCTTTGCCATTGGCGGTGACCTCACGGTCAACCGGCTCGGCTTTGGCGCCATGCGTATCACCGGCAAGGGGATCTGGGGGCCGCCGGCCGACCGCGACGAGGCCATGCGCGTGCTGCGGCGCCTGCCCGAAATCGGCGTCAACCTCGTCGATACCGCGGAGAGTTACGGTCCCTATGTCAGCGAGGACCTGATCGGGGAGGCGCTGGCGCCCTATGACAAGGGGACCATCATTGCCACCAAGAGCGGCTTGACCCGCACCGGGCCGGATCAATGGCACCAGCTGGGGCGGCCCGAATTCCTGCGCCAGGGCGTCATGACCAGCCTGCGGCGCTTGCGGCTGGAGCGGCTCGACCTCTGGCAATTGCACCGCATAGACACAAAGACGCCTCGCGACGAGCAGTTTGGCGTCATTGCCGAGATGCAGCAGGACGGTCTTATCCGCCATGTCGGCCTGTCGCAGGTGAGCGTGGCGGATATCGAGGAGGCCGGCCGCCACTTCAAGGTGGCGACGGTGCAGAACCGCTATAATTTCGCTCATCGGCAGAGCGAAGCGGTGCTCGATTATTGCGCGCAGAACGGTATCGGCTTCATCCCCTGGTTCCCGCTGGCCGGCGGTGACCTGGTCGAAGGACATGCGGAGGCCCGGGCGGTCATGGACAGGCATGGCGCCAGTGGCAGCCAGATCGCCCTGGCCTGGTTGCTCAAGCGCTCGCCGGTCATGCTGCCCATTCCGGGCACGGGCAAGCTGAAGCATCTCGAGGACAATGTCGCGGCGGCAAATATTGCGCTCAGCGACGAGGATTTCGCCACGCTGGACGCCATTGGCCGGTAATGTGGGGAGGTTCGGGTCGGCCCGATAGGGAGGGTGGAATCCCCGCTATCGAGCCTGACCAGGCCAGCAGGCCTTGGCAGGCCGCTGGTTGGCTGCGGGCGATGTAGCACCGGGCGCGGCGGTTGTCACGCGAATGTCGCAAGGGCGGTTTGCCTCATGCTGTCGCGGTTCCGTCCTCGGGCTTGACCCGAGGACCACGCGTCGCTTGCGAGTTGTTGATCGTGGCCCTCGGGTCAGGCCCGAGGGCGGAACTGTGGTGTGAGGGGTGCCCCTCAGTGCCACAACTCGTCGATTGCCTTGGTGTCGCGCACCGCGCCCTTGGCGGCCGAGGTCACCAGGGCCGCATAGGCTTTCAATGCTGTCGTCACCTTGCGCTTGCGCGGCTGGGCGGGCTTCCAGCCCAGCCTGTCCTGCTCGGCGCGGCGGGCGGCCAGCTCGGCATCGCTCACCAGCACATTGACGGTGCGGTTGGGGATGTCGATCTCGATGATGTCGCCTTCACGCACCAGGCCAATGGCGCCGCCTTCGGCCGCTTCCGGCGAGGCATGGCCGATGGACAGACCCGACGTGCCGCCCGAGAAGCGTCCGTCAGTCAACAGTGCACAGGCTTTGCCCAGGCCCTTGGATTTCAGATAGCTCGTGGGATAGAGCATTTCCTGCATGCCGGGGCCGCCCTTGGGGCCCTCATAGCGGATGACGACCACGTCGCCTTCCTTGATCTCGTTGGAAAGGATCGCCTTGACCGTCGCATCCTGGCTCTCGAACACCCGGGCCGGGCCGGTAAACTTGAGGATGGATTCATCCACGCCGGCCGTCTTCACGATGCAGCCATCGAGGGCGATATTGCCCTTGAGCACGGCCAGGCCCCCATCCTTGGAGAAGGGATTGTCGGGCGAACGGATGGCACCATTGGTGCGGTCGGTGTCCAGCTCCTTCCAGCGGTTGGACTGGGAGAAGGCTTCCGTGGTACGCACGCCGCCCGGCGCGGCCATGTAGAACTGGCGCACGCTTTCCGAATTGGTGCGCGAAATATCCCATTTGTCGATGGCATCGCCCATGGTGGCGGCGTGCACCGTGGGCTCCTTGCGGTTGATCAAGCCGGCGCGGTCGAGCTGGCCGAGAATGGCGAAGATGCCGCCGGCGCGGTGCACGTCTTCCATGTGCACGTCCTGCTTGGCCGGCGCGACTTTCGACAGCACCGGCACCTTGCGCGAGAGCGCGTCGATATCGTCCATGGTGAAGTCGATGCCGCCTTCATGGGCCGCCGCCAGGATGTGCAGCACGGTATTGGTCGAGCCGCCCATGGCAATGTCGAGGCTCATGGCGTTCTCGAACGCCGCCTTGGTGGCGATGGAGCGCGGCAGCACGCTCTCGTCTTCCTGCTCGTAATAGCGGCGGGCGAGGTCGACGATCAGGTGCCCGGCTTCCTGGAACAGGCGCTTGCGGTCCGAATGGGTGGCCAGCGTCGAGCCATTGCCCGGCAGCGACAGGCCCAGCGCTTCGGTCAGGCAGTTCATGGAATTGGCGGTGAACATGCCCGAGCAGGAACCGCAGGTGGGGCAGGCGGCCTCTTCCACGGCCTGCACTTCTTCGTCGGTGTAATGGTCATCGGCGGCCATCACCATGGCATCGACCAGGTCGAGCGCCTGCAGCTTGCCCTTGACGATCGCCTTGCCCGCTTCCATCGGCCCGCCTGAGACGAAGACCACCGGAATATTCAAGCGCATGGCGGCATTGAGCATGCCGGGGGTGATCTTGTCGCAATTGGAAATGCACACCATGGCGTCGGCGCAATGCGCATTGACCATATATTCCACCGAGTCCGCGATGATGTCGCGGCTGGGCAGGGAATAGAGCATGCCGTCATGGCCCATGGCGATGCCGTCATCGACAGCAATGGTGTTGAATTCCTTGGCCACGCCCCCGGCCGCCTCGATCTCGCGGGCGACGAGCTGGCCGAGATCCTTCAGATGCACATGGCCGGGCACGAACTGGGTGAAGCTGTTCACCACCGCGATGATGGGCTTGCCGAAATCGCCGTCCTTCATGCCGGTGGCGCGCCAGAGGCCACGCGCGCCGGCCATGTTGCGGCCATGGGTGGTGGTGCGGGAACGATAGGCAGGCATGGCTGGTATCCTCGGTCAGGTGCCGGTGGGGCCGGTTTTGTTCACTGGCCCCTGTTTAGACCCATTCATACCCGCCAGCAAGGATTTTCCGTACCGTACCGTACGGTACGGGTGATTGGATCAATGACGTTCGGGCGAGAAGATGAAGCGACAGGGCAACAGGGCAAACGAGGGGCCGGCGGGGTGGAAACAAAGAGACAGAACAGGGGCGGTTTCGACGCTGTTTCGGTCGTTCCGTCATTGCGGCGCATCTCTGCAAACCCGCCACAAAACAGATCAGCCGATGCTCACCGCAGCTCATCCGATCCGTGCCGCACGGGGGGCGCTCTTACTCGATGCGACACCCTCCCCCTTGCGGGGAGGGGTGGGGAGGGGAAATCCCGAGCAGGATGCTGGTTACCAGTGCGCGGCGTACCCCCACCAGCTCCGCTAGGGCCTGACGGCCAAGCTGCGCTGCCTCCCCCGTCAAGGGGGAGGTGTCGCATCCAGTTTGTCGGTTGTTCGGAGACTTCTGTTTGAACGCGCGCGGCCGCTTCCGACGCCATTGTTGTCGTTAGAGCTGACGAAGCAGTTGCCCGAAACCTGCCGTTCTGCTGCCCCAGTAGAGCAGTCGAAGTACAACAGCACTCAATCCGGAGGATTGGCTTTCGCGTTGGAAATGACGCAGGAGCGGGTTTGTCCGCTCACTAAGCCATTCTCAAGTAGGCCCATGAACAGTATGCGATCCGGTTCGTCCCAGCTCGCTAGAATAGGCCCGACCACCTCATTGAAGTAAAGCTCCACTTCGGCCGTACCGTTGTTGCGGGATATGGCGTCAACGTGGGCCACAAACAGCTGAGCAGCGACAGGAGGGACGATAGTCCCCTTCCAAAACCGTCGGGCTGCTTCCGGCAAGCAGGCTTCAATTCCCTGCATAACAAATTCCAAACCCCGGGCCGATTGTATCGCGCCGCCGAGTGCAGGGGGTTGTCGGGCGGACCACAAGAACACAGCGCCCGCAGTCAACACGAGTGCAGCACCCATGCTGATCGCTATGAGAGGGGCCGGCCTCAACCCCTTCTGCCGCGCATCACCAACAGGAACAGATATGGCGTTTTTCTTGCCGAAGGTAACAGTCTGTCTCAATGCTCGCCCTCAATGATGAGCAAATGTGCTTCACATTAGTCGGTAGACTGTGCCGGCAAAGTCCCAACGTTTAATCAATTCCGGTGAATTGGCCGGGGACACTCTCCCGGCGGGATGGCAACTCTCTTTGCCGCCTCACTCAGAACCCCCCGGTCCGCAAGCCACCCCCAAATCGCTGGGCGGCAGTCGACCCCATTTCGGTCGGTTCCTGCATGGCTACCCGACTATAAAAGCAGTCATTAAGCATGAGCTTGCGCGTCACTAGAAAGGTTGCCGGCTGCGAAAAGACTGTCCTGAACATCGCATAAGCGGTCGCCGATCTTGCTGCCATTGGCTGACAGGAGGCAGGGATAGCTGCATCGACCTCAACAATGGAGATCGGCAATGCCCACAGGACATGTGTTTATCGGAGTAAGCCTGGATGGCTTTATCGCGCGGCGTGATGGCGATATCGAATGGCTCACTGGATTCTCGAGCCTCGGTGAGGACCATGGTTTTGATGCTCACATGGCTAAGGTTGACGGCATCATCATGGGGCGTGGAACATTCGAGGCTGTCAAAGACATCGAGCCGTGGTTCTACGAAAAGCCGGTGCTGGTGTTGAGCCGCACACTGGCAGGCTCCGATGTTCCTAATGCGCTTCGAGGCAGTGTTGAAATCATCAATGCTTCACCCAACGAAGCCATGATGATCGCAGAGGAGCGCGGTTGGCGTGGCGTCTATATCGACGGCGGCGCCGTTATCCAGTCTTTCCTTCGGGCCAGGCTAATCGAGGATATGGTGATCAGCCGCGTCCCTGTCCTGATTGGGGAAGGATTACCGTTGTTTGGCGCTCTCGATGATGATGTCGTGCTCAAGCATGTCGAGACCAAGAGCTTCCCGTCTGGACTGGTGCAGTCGCGCTATCGGGTCAAAACGTAATCAAAGACCATTGCGACGAAAGGTCGGGGCGGCCAGCGGAAGCAAGAGCATGACCAATTCTCGTTCGCTTGGCTTCCCCCACCTCCCCACCACGTCACCGCCGATTTGATTGAGTAAGCAGACCGGCGGCTCTCGGCAGGTCGCGGTTGCAGTCTGAATGGCCGAATTGGGACGCGTTGCTGTCGAAGTGCGGCGGCCGCCTGAATGGCCGCTTTTTCAGCTCCGCCACCCAGAGGCGGCCGGGCAGGAATCCACCCCATTTCCGCCTCGACGACGATCCGAAACAATCTTATCCCCGGGGCAGAAACGTCCCCCATGCTGCCCTCGACCTCGCCGACAACACGCGGTACCGACGAAGTGCCGGGTGAGGAGGCAGGCCGCACGGTGTCGATCGGGCGGAGGCGTGTATGCTGACCACCGGCCGGTTGCCGGCGGCACGGGCTTGAGATCGGGACCAAGCGCCATCGCGAGGCCCCACCGGCGGACCATTGCCGGACGCATCCATTCCGTGATCCGGGGCAACAACCCGCAAGGGGGCCGCTCGATGCGTGCGTCCGAAGTCCTGTTCGTGGGAAGTGGCTTTCGCCTCTTCTGAAACTTGGGGCGAAAGGGACTTTTCACCCTGCACCCGCAAGCCGCAAGGCCGGGCGGCACCTCCACCCCGCCCGTGGTTCAGAACTTGTAGCGCAGTCCCAGGGTCAGGGCATTTGATCCGTCGATATGCGCAATGGTGCCAAAGCCGCCGGAGCGGTGCTGGATGCGGCCAAAGGCTTCCCATTCGGGGTGGTCGTCATGCGACACGGCAATTTCGGGCGCCAGGTAATAGAGAATGGCGGCGCTTTCGCCGGCGGCGGCCGTGCGGGTGGTTTCCGCCCCGATCGTATCGGTCACCACCGAGAGCCCGCCGGTGATCGAGGGCGTTATGTTGATGGGGCCGATCTCGAATTCGCTCAGCCGGCCGACCAGTCCCGCCCAGGCCTCGGCGGAAACCGGGGTGCCGACGCGCACGCCCAGCCCGGCTTCGAGCCCGAGCTGGAAGCTTTCATAGGAATAGAAGAAGTGCTGGTAGCCGGCGCCCACAAACACATTGGATTCCAGGTCCCACCGCCCTGGCTGGATGGCGTCGCTGAAATTGCCCGAGGTAAGGGGGCCGCCGAAGACGAACAGGGCCTCGTCGGGTCTTTCGGCAGTGCCAGGGGCAATCTGGGCATAGGCGGGCGCGACAAGGCAAAGCCCAACCATGCCAAGCGCAGCGAGCGCCCGGGTGCAAGCAAACATCGGCAATCACTCAAGAATTGGTCAACTCGCCAATGTCCTCAGAGGCGATTTGGTTCACCCTCGGCCGTTCACGTTTTCCCTTCGGGCGATCACTTTTTTCGCGCGGATGCGCGGCGGGAACGGGAAAAAGGGGATCGGCGTTGATCTGGCAAATCATAGGAGGACACCATGCACGCCATTCCCGAGACCCTTCATGAGGGCATGAGTGTGGTCGACAGCGCCATGCATGAAATCGGCACCATCGAGACTTTCCGGGTCACCGATGAAGTGCCGGGCCAGCCCGAGGTGGATGCCGCCGGCGTCAGCCCGGTCTTTGAAGAGGAGCGCGAGACGCTGGCGGGCATTCTCGCCGATGTGTTCCGTCCCGATGACCAATTGCCGCGCGAAATGCAGGAAAAGGCGCTGCGCGAGGGCTTTGTCCGGCTCGATGCCGATGGCTTGTTCGCGGCCGACCGCTACATCTTCCCCGAGCAGATCGACCGGGTGGAAGGCGACCGGCTGGTGCTGGCGGTGCGGAAGGAGGACCTGCTCAAGGCGTGAGGGCGGCCCGGTGACGTCTTCTCCGGCCTATGGTTACCGCGAATTGTCGTTGAAAAACAATGCGAGGCCGCGCGTTTAACCAGGCGCATTTACCACGCGGGCGCTTGGCCGGCGCCCGATAGGTAGATGTGCGGATTTCGGCGCGGCCGCTCGCCGCGATCATCCCGGAATTGGTGGCAAGAGCCATCGCAATTTCGGGAGTTCGTCATGTTCTACAAGCGTATGATTTCGGTCGCGATCATCTCGGCCGTGTTGATGCCCACCCTGGCTTCGGCTGATGGCCTGTTGGGTGGGGTCCTGGGCGGCGGCGACGCCGATTCGGGTGTGCTCGGCATTGTCGGGGGCGCCGATAGCGGGGCCCTGGTGACCCTCAATTCGGGCAATGCCGGCGATAGCGGCCTGGTCAATGTCGGCCTGGGCGGCAGCGATGGCGTGGTCACCGCCAATGTCGGCGGCGGCTCGAGCCCCATCGTCGATGCCGTCGTGCTGGGGTCCGAAGGGGTCGTGGATGTGGATGCCAATCTCGGTGGCCTCGACGCCAATGTGAATGTCGGCGGCTCCAACGGGCTGATCGACATCAATATCGGCGGCGGCAATGGCGGTGGCGGCAATGGTGGCAATGGCGGCAATGGTGGCAATGGTGGGAACGGCACGCCCGGCACCAATGGGACCAATGGCAATAATGGCACCAGTGGCGGCACGGCGATCTTCACCAATCGCGGCCATGGCGGCAGCTCGGCGCCGGACATCACCGCGGCCTGTGCGGGCTACAATTCCAACCAATTGCTGGCGCTGTTCAACCAGAGCACGACCCGCGGCTGGAACCGGGCGAGCGGCATCCAGCTCATTCCGATCAAGGTCTGCGCCGATCTCCGGCGCCAGATGGCCAATTGGCTCGCCGGTAATGGCGAATATCACCGCCTGCTCGGCGCGGTGGCGCAGGATCCGCTGATCAACGCCGCGCTCAGCCGCACCCAATACCGTCCGGGCCATGTGCTGGGCGTGCACAAGCAGGGTGCGACGCTGATGGTCTACGTGTTCTGACCCTGCCTCCGGTCAGACCGTGGGGGACCGGCCGCCTGCCCGCGGCCGGTCTTCTGGCGCCTCAGGCGGGGCGGGTGGCCAGCACCATGTAATTGACCGCCATGTCGGGGGAGGTGCGCCATTCATCGGCCAGCGGATTGAAGGTCACGCCGGTCTGGTCGATGACCTTGAGCCCGTTGCGGCGCAACTGGGCGTTGATCTCCTCGGGGGTGAGGAATTTCTTCCAGTCATGCGTGCCCCGGGGCAACCAGCGCAGCACATATTCGGCCCCGATGATCGCCAGGGCCCAGGAGCGGGCCGTGCGGTTGAGCGTGGCGGTGAACATCAGCCCGCCCGGCGCCACGAGGTCCGCGCAGCTCTTCATGTAGAGCGGCACATTATCGACGTGCTCGACCACTTCCATGTTCAGCACCACATCGAAGCGCTCCCCCGCCGCGACCAGCGCCTCGCTGGTGGTGGCGCGATAGTCGATGGCCAGTCCGGATTGTTCGGCATGGATCCTGGCGATGGCGATATTGCGCTCCGCCGCATCAATGCCGGTGACGCTGGCGCCCAACCGGGTCAGCGGCTCGCACAAAAGCCCGCCCCCGCAGCCGACATCGAGAATGCGCAGCCCCTCGAAGGGCCGGATCGATTGCGCGTCGCGGCCGAAATGGCTGACCAGGTGGTCGCGGATATAGGCCATGCGCACCGGATTGAACTTGTGCAGCGGCTTGAACTTGCCCTTGGGGTCCCACCATTGCTCGGCCATGGCGGCAAACTTGGCGATCTCGGCATCGTTGACGGTGGTGGCTGTCATGATCGGGCTCCCGTTTGCCCTCATATGGCCCCGCGGAGGCGGTCGGGGCAAGGCGCGCCCTGTCGCAGGGGCGCTGCGATGGCCCGCCCCCATGCCCATTGATTGTGCACCGGCTTTGTGGCATGTCCGCGCGCAACAATTAAGCGTACCGCCGGGTTCGGCGGCCCAGCGGGGAATGTGTCTTGGCCCGTATCGTCGTCAAGTTCGGTGGCACTTCGGTTGCCAGTGTCGAGCGCATCCGCAATGCGGCGCGCCATATCAAGCGCGAGGTCGAGGCCGGCAACGAGGTTGCCGTGGTGGTGTCGGCCATGAGCGGCAAGACCAATGAGCTGGTCGGCTGGGTCAATGAAGCATCGAAGTTCCACGACGCGCGCGAATATGACGCCGTGGTGGCCTCGGGCGAGCAGGTGACGGCCGGGCTGATGGCCATCGTGCTCAGTGAAATGGGCATCCAGTCGCGCAGCTTTGCCGGCTGGCAGGTGCCCATCCACACGGACGATGCGCATGGCGCGGCGCGCATTACCGGGATCGACCCGACCGAACTCGACAAGCGCATGAAGGATGGCTGGGTGCCGGTCATTACCGGCTTCCAGGGCATTTCGCCCCATGGCCGCGTCACGACCCTTGGCCGGGGCGGATCGGATACGTCGGCCGTGGCTGTGGCGGCGGCGGTCAGTGCGGATCGCTGCGATATCTATACCGATGTTGACGGCGTTTACACCACCGATCCGCGCATCGTGCCCAAGGCACAGCGCCTGACCAAGATTTCCTTCGAGGAAATGCTGGAAATGGCCTCGCTCGGGGCCAAGGTATTGATGATCCGCTCGGTGGAAATGGCCATGGCGCACAAGGTGCGCCTGACCGTCCGCTCCAGTTTCGATGACCCGGACGCGCCGCAGATCGCGCCCGATGGCACGCCCGGCGTCCCGGGTACTCTCGTCTGCGATGAGGAAGAGATCATGGAAAAGCAGATCGTTTCGGGCGTGACGCTCGCCAAGGCCGAGGCCAAGATCACCCTGCGCGACGTCAAGGACAAGCCGGGCGTGGCCGCCGCCATTTTCGGCACCCTGGCCGACAAGGGCATCATCGTGGACATGATCGTGCAGAACATTGCCGATGATGGCGCTACCACCGATATCACCTTCACCGTTCCAGACAGCGAATATGACAAGGCCGTCCGGGCGCTTGAGGACAATGGCGGCCGTTTCGAATATGCGCGGCTCTCCGGTTCGCGGGGCGGCGCCAAGGTTTCGGTGGTGGGCGTGGGCATGCGTTCGCATGCCGGCGTTGCCGCCTCGATGTTCAAGGCCCTGGCCGACAAGGGCATCAATATCCAGCTCATCACCACTTCGGAAATCAAGACCTCGGTTCTGATCGACGAAGAATATGCCGAGCTTGCGGTTCGCGCTCTGCACACCTATTACGGTCTGGACAGACAGGACGCCTGACCGAAGTCGAGGGGACACGGGCCGCGTCCTGCCAACAAAGGGGGGCGGCTTTGCGGGCCGCCTTGGAGAGGCATGGTCACGACCATAGGCGGCCCCAGGGTGCTGCTGCGGCAATTGCGCGAGACGATGGCGGAGCCTCTGGCTTCGCAGGATCGTCTCGACAAGATCGTGGGCCTGATCGCCGAAAACATGCGTGCCGATGTGTGCTCGTTCTACGTGCTGCGGGACGACGGCGCGCTCGAGCTGTTTGCCACGCGCGGCCTCAAGGCCGAATCGGTGCACATGACCACCCTTCGCCTTGGCGAGGGCCTGGTGGGCCTCATCGCCGCCGAGGCCGAACCGCTCAGCCTTGATGACGCGCCCAGTCACCCCGCCTTCGCCTACCGCCCGGAAACGGGGGAGGAAAAATACAATTCCTTTCTCGGCGTGCCGGTGCTGCGAGCCGGCCAGACGCTGGGCGTGCTGGTGGTGCAGAATGCCGAGCGGCGGCATTATGGCGAGGACGAAACCGAGGCCATGCTGACCACGGCCACAATCCTGGCCGAGATGATCGCTACCAGCGATTTCGACAATCTGATCAAGCCCGGGTCGGATATCGACCTCAGGCGACCTCGCATGTTCAATGGCGTCAGCTTCACCGACGGGATAGCGCTCGGGACCGTGGTGCTCCACGATCCCCGCGTGGTGGTGACCAATTTCATCGCCGAGGACACTGATGCCGAAAAGCAGCGGTTGGACGCCGCCCTGGCCTCGATGCGCGTTTCCATCGACGCCATGCTCGATCATGGCGACATGCAGCCGACCTCGGATCACCGCGAAATCCTCGAGACCTATCGCATGTTCGCCAATGATCGGGGCTGGGTGAACCGGCTGACCGAGGCGATCGACAACGGGCTTTCGGCCGAAGCGGCGGTCGAGCGGGTGCAGAACGACACAAGGGCGCGCATGCAGCGCCAGACCGACCCCTATATTCGCGATCGACTGCATGATCTGGACGATCTGGCCAATCGGCTGCTGCGCGTGCTGACGGGCGACGGACAGACGCTCGGGCGCAAGGAGCTGCCGGACAACGCCATTCTGGTGGCCCGCAATATGGGGCCGGCCGAGCTGCTCGAATATGACCGCAAGAAGCTGCGCGGCGTCGTGCTCGAGGAGGGGGGCGCCACCGCCCATGTCGCCATTGTCGCCCGTTCTCTAGGGATCGTGGCGGTGGGGCAGGCGCAGTCCATCGTCTCCATGTGCGAGACCGGCGACGACATCATCATCGACGGGCCCCTGGGTCAGGTGCATTTGCGCCCGACGCCGGATATCGAGCAGACCTATGTCGACAAGGTCCGGATTTCGGCACGCCGCCGCGCTCACTACGCCGCCCTCAAGGACAGGCCGAGCGTCACCAAGGACGGCATCGAAATCACGCTCCTGCACAATTCGGGGCTGGTGGCGGACCTGCCCATGCTGGACGATACCGGTGCGGCCGGGGTGGGGCTCTTCCGCACCGAATTGCAGTTCATGATCGCCAGCCGACTGCCGCGCCTGGCTGAACAGGTCGATCTCTATGCCGAGGCGATGCAGATCGCCGGAACGCGCCCGGTGGTGTTCCGCCTGCTCGACATCGGTGGCGACAAGGTGGTGCCCTATCTGCGTTCGGCGGCCGAAGAAAATCCGGCCATGGGCTATCGCTCGATCCGGCTTGGGCTTGACCGGCCCGGCCTGTTGCGCACCCAGATCCGGGCGCTGCTACTGGCGGCGCACGGGCGGCCGCTCAAGATCCTTGTGCCCATGGTCACCGAAACCTTCGAGTTCCGCCAGACCAAGCTGGTGCTCCGCAAGGAGATCGAGCGGCTCAAGCGCGCCGGGCAAACGGTGCCGGAGAAGATCGAGATCGGCGCCATGGTCGAGGTTCCCTCGCTGCTGTTCGAGCTCGATCAATTGCTGCCCGAGGCCGATTTCGTATCGATCGGCTCGAATGACCTGGTGCAGTTCCTGACGGCAGCCGATCGGGCCAATCCGCGCGTCTCCAAGGCTTATGATCCTATCGCCCTGCCGCGCCTGCGCGCCATCCGCCTAGTCGTCGATGCGGCGGCGCGCCACGAAAAGCCGGTCACCATGTGTGGCGAGCTGGCGGGCAAGCCGATGGAAGCGCTGGCGCTGATGGCCATTGGCATGACGCGGCTTTCCATGGGTCCGGCCTCGATCGGTCCGATCAAGGAAATGATCCTCAATCTCGAATTGCGGCCGATCCAGGAGGCGGTGGCGGCCGCCCTCAGCGTTGGCGCCGATGGCCACTCGATCCGCGAGCTGCTCACCGAGTGGGTGGAAAAGCAAAACCTGCCGATGGGGTAGGGGCAAGCGCGTTTGGGTGGGGCTATCCACGCACCAGCCAGAGCCGACGCAAGAACAGCTCAAACAAAGTAATCCCCGCCCCCAAAACCATCCCCCATACTCCCCCCATCACTCCCGCGCGGACGGACTGCAGCGAACTTTGCGGGGGGAGCCGGGCGTAGCTGGGTCGCTCCAGTTGCGCGTCCAGGAAGCGGTCACCCTGCGACGAGCGTTCAATGGGGACCGAGACCTTTACGAAAAACCGGCGTCCCGAGGCGGCGACGTCTCTATTACTTAGTTTTACTGAGACGCACGCGCCTCGGGATACGTCCATTCAAACCGGAAGCTTCGGGCGGTCCGGGGCATTGCCATGCCCATATCGATCCTGCCGGCCGCCTGGACCCTTGCGCTTGCCGGTCCTGATCATTACAGCCAGCCTGACATCTGCCCCGAAAGACTTGACCATGCCCAGCCTCCCCCAGGACAAGCTCGACGCCCTCGAAACCCGCTTCCAGTATATTGAAGCGGCGCTGTCGGGTGGTGCCAGCCCCGACGAGCTGGCCCGGCTCTCCAAGGAGCATTCCGACCTCTCGGAGATCGTGGGTGAAATCGGTGCCTACAAGAAGGCGCTGCGCGACCGCACGGAGGCCGAGGCGCTGCTCAAGAGCGGCGACAAGGAAATGGCCGAGATGGCGGAAGCCGAGATCGAGGAACTCGACGCGGCCATCGAGACGCTCGAGCAATCGATCCGCATCCTGCTCCTGCCCAAGGACGAGGCCGACGAAAAGTCGATCATCCTCGAGATCCGGGGCGGCACGGGCGGCGACGAGGCGGCCCTGTTCGCGGGCGACCTGTTCCGCATGTATGAGCGCTATGCCGCGGGCCGGGGCTGGAAGGTGACGGTGATGGAGGAGAGTCCCGGCGAAATGGGGGGCTTCAAGGAAATCATCGCCAATGTCTCGGGCAAGGGCGTCTATGCCCGGATGAAATATGAGAGCGGCGTGCATCGGGTGCAGCGCGTGCCGGCCACCGAGGCATCGGGACGCATCCATACTTCGGCCGCCACTGTCGCGGTGCTGCCTGAAGTGGAAGATATCGACATCGAAATTCGCAACGAGGATATCCGCATCGATACCATGCGGGCCTCGGGTGCCGGCGGCCAGCACGTCAACACCACCGACTCGGCGGTGCGCATCACCCATATTCCGACCGGCATCGTGGTCACCTCGGCCATGAAGAGCCAGCACCAGAACCGGGCGCAGGCGATGATCGTCCTGCGCTCGCGCCTTTATGAAATGCAGCGCGAGGAGCGCGACAGCGCCCGTTCGGCCGAGCGCAAGGGGCAGGTGGGGTCCGGTGATCGCTCGGAGCGCATCCGCACCTATAATTTCCCGCAGGGCCGGGTGACCGACCATCGCATCAACCTGACGCTCTATAAGCTCGACAAGGTGATGACCGGCGAGGCGCTGGACGAATTGATCGAGGCACTGATCACCGAACACCAGGCGGCCCAGCTGGCGGCCATGGAGCAGGTGAACTGAGCGAGGCGCAGAGCATCGGGGCGCTGTGGCGCGGCTGGCGCGACGTCCTCGACCGGCTGGGCTTTGCGACCGCAGCGCTCGACGCCAAACTGCTCACCGGCCATGCGCTGGGCCTTGATGCGCTGGGACTGGCCCTGCGCGAGCGGGACGCTGTCCCGGCTGAGGCCGTCACACGGGTGGCGGAACTGCTGCAGCGGCGCATGAGCGGGGAATCGGTGGCCCGCATCATCGGCGAAAAGGACTTCTTCGGACTGACTTTCGGGCTCAACGCGGCCACGCTCGAGCCGCGGCCGGATACCGAATTGCTGGTCGAACTGGCATTGGAGCGCCTGCCGCAGGGCGGACGTCTATTGGATCTGGGCACCGGGACCGGCTGCATTCCCATCTCGATCCTTGCCAGCCGAGCGGACGCCACTGGCCTTGCCACCGATCTCAGCGCCGAGGCCCTGGCGATGGCGCGTGCCAACGCGACGCGGCATGGGGTGGAGGATCGCCTCGCCTTTGCGCAGGGCAGCTGGTTCGCGGCGCTGGCCTTTGCCCCTCCGGCTGGCCGGAGCGCAGAGAAGTTCGATCTCATCCTCTCCAATCCGCCCTATATCACCAGCGCCGTGGTCGAGACGCTCGCGCCCGAGGTGAAGGATTTCGACCCCCGCCTGGCGCTCGATGGCGGGCCGGACGGGCTGGCGCCCTATCGGGTCATTGCTGCCGAAGCCGCGCACTTTCTCCGGCCTGGTGGCTGGGTGATGGTGGAGATCGGTCATGACCAGGGGGCGAGCGTGCCCGCCCTTCTGGCCCAACAGGGCTTTGGCGAAATCGGCGTTCACAAGGACCTTAACGGCCTTGATCGTGTGGTCGTGGCGCACCACTTGGGGGATAACTAGACCATCCGGTTAAGCCCAAGCGCAGTTTGTGCTGGTCAAGCCGGAGCGAAGCGGTTAGTCTATGTGTGCTGTCAACGGCGCATCATGGGCGCCGCAGCGATCACACCCGATCCAAAATGCATTGAGCTGCGATATGCGGCACGGTTCCGGCGGGCCGGAACGACGCGAGGATGGGACGGACTTTTCCGTAGGTCGCTGCCGACCGCATTCGGTCTTCATGAAGCCAGACAAATCCCGCACGGTGCGCAGTTACCACCGCCGGGGTCACGGGCCGGATCGGGCCTCCTATACTCCGGTCAGCCCCATGATGTGACGCTTAACTTTTTGAGTTAGACAAAGCGACCCGATGAGACCTAATCAGAACAA
This sequence comes from Devosia salina, assembly GCF_019504385.1. Classification (NCBI taxonomy): domain Bacteria; kingdom Pseudomonadati; phylum Pseudomonadota; class Alphaproteobacteria; order Hyphomicrobiales; family Devosiaceae; genus Devosia; species Devosia salina. The sequence continues at coordinate 3,593,217 of NZ_CP080590.1, read as the reverse complement.
GAACCGGCAGCGTGGCCGGAACGGCGGACGCAAGCATGTCAATCCGCTGTCGCGCAATTACGAGAGCAACGGCCCCGATGTGAAGGTGCGCGGCAACGCCGCCCATATCGCCGAGAAATATCTGCAGCTCGCCCGCGACGCCCAATCCTCGGGCGATTCGGTGATGGCCGAGAATTATCTGCAGCATGCCGAGCACTATTTCCGCATCGTCTCCTCCGCCCAGCAGGCCATGAATGGCCCGCGTGAAGGGCAGAGCCAGGACGAGGTGGATTTCGACGACGATGCCAATGACGTCAATTCCCGCTTCTCCTCGCCCCAGCCGCAACAGCATGTGCAGCAGGGCAATGAGAGCGAGCCAGAGGCACCGCAGGGCGAGGCTCCGGCCCAGCCCGTCGAGGAAACCGCCGCTGCCACCGAAGGCGAGGGCGAACAGGCACCGCGCAAGCCGCGGGAGCGCCGTCCGCGCCGCCGTCGTCCCGCTGGTGGCGAGGCCGGGGCCGATCCGGCCAATGCGCCGCAGCCCGACGTGCCGGAACTGCCCGCCTTCCTGACGGGCAATGCGGCCGAATAGGCCGAGCCAGAATGATGCAGATGCCGGGCCTTGAGCCCGGCATTTTTATCCCCGCTGCTGCAAACGGCCCCACACTGGCTTTCTCAACCCGGCCTTAAGTCCTTGTGACTAGCGTTCGGGTAAGCCCGAGTGTGTCAGTGCCAAGCCAGCGCCATCCTTTTCACATTGCCCTTTTGGGACTTTGCCTTGTCCATCTGGCCTGGTTTGCCTGGCAGCAGGTCGAGCCGACGCTGGGCATTGCGGGGCTCCTTTACGCCAATGGCACGCCGGTGGGCGGCGATTTCGTCAATCTCTGGTCCGCCGCACGGCTGGTGCTTGAGGGGCGGGCGGAGGACATCTACCGCTATAAGACCCTCATGGCCTATCAGGTGGGGTTGACGGGGGCGCCGATCGGGGTCCGGTTCTGGGCCTATCCGCCCCATTCCCTCCTGCTGGCGTGGCCCTTCGGCCTTGTCGGCTTTTACCCCGCCCTCGCCCTGTGGTCACTGCTCGGCCTGGCGGTGCTGGGATACGGCTGCCGGCGGCTGGGCCTGGGTGCGATGGAGACCGCCATCATTCTGCTCTCGCCCGCCTGTCTGCTGTGCCTCTTCTATGGCCAGACCGGCAATCTGGCGACAGGGCTGCTGTTACTGGCGCTCGCGCCCCGATTGGGCAGGGAGGGGGGAGCGGCGACGGCCGCGGCGCTCCTGACCATGAAGCCGCAAATGGGTCTGCTGCTGCCCTTGTTCTGGCTGGTCGAGCGGCGCTGGCGGGCGATCCTCCTCACCAGCGCGGTGACGCTGGTATTGGTGGGTCTGGCCTGGCTTGTTTTCGGATCCATCGTCTGGTCCGACTATGTCGGGGTGACGCTGCCCGGGCTCAGCCTGCTCGAGCGGCATGGCACCGGGCCCTTCATGTTGATGATCCCGTCGGTGTTCATGGCGTTGCGCATCCTCACTGGCGACGGGGATCTGGCCCTCATGCTGCATCTCGCCCTGGCCGTGCCTGTCGTGTTGCTGGCCGGCTGGCGTCTGCGGAGCGTGCAAGAGCCGATGCGTCGGGCGGGCGTGGTGTTGGCGGGAACAGCGCTGCTGACGCCCTATCTGCACAATTACGACCTGACCATGGTGGCTGTAGCCGCATTGGTGGCGTTGCGGCGGTTCGCGCCGGGCCAGCGCGGCGAGTTGGCTGTCTGTGTCTTTTCGGTTCTGGTGTTGGCGCTGCCACAGATGGTGGTGGGGCTCAATCTGGTCGGCCTGCCGATTTCCCCATTCGTCATTCTCGTCCTGCTGCTGCTGATTTGACCGGACGCAAGGTCGCCTTGCCCATGCCCACTATTGTGTGAGCCGACCCCTTTTGTTCCGGTCGGCAATACCTACATCTAACCCGAACGATGCGCCGATCCGGGCATTGTCCAAACGACGCTTCCGCCGTCGCGCCGGTGCCTTTGGGGCCGGGTGGCGGGCGAGACAAGGAGAGTTGCATGAATATCGAGAAATACAGCGAGCGCTCGCGCGGCTTCATCCAGAGCGCGCAGACAGCCGCACTGGGCAAGGGCCACCAGCAGTTTTCGCCGGTTCACCTGCTCAAGGTCCTGCTCGACGACGACCAGGGCATGGCCAATGGCCTGATTGAACGCGCCGGGGGTGATCCCAAGGCGGCGCGCGCCGGTGTGGAAGCGGCGCTGAACAAGATTCCCAAGGTCTCCGGCGATGCCGGCCAGCTCTATCTCAGCCGCGAATTGGCGCGGGTCTTCGACACGGCCGAACAGGCCGCCCAGAAGGCCGGCGACAGTTTTGTCACGGTGGAGCGGCTGCTGCTGGCACTGGTCATCGAGAAAGACACCGATGCGGGTAAAATCCTGAGCTCGGCGGGCGTGACCGCCCAGGGGCTCAACACCGCCATCGAGGCCATTCGCAAGGGTCGTACCGCCGACAGTGCCTCGGCCGAAAATACCTATGACGCACTCAAGAAGTACGCACGCGACCTGACGCAGGATGTGCGCGAGGGCAAGCTCGACCCGGTGATCGGTCGCGACGAGGAAATCCGTCGCACCATCCAGGTGCTCAGCCGCCGTACCAAGAACAATCCGGTGCTGATCGGTGAACCGGGCGTGGGCAAGACGGCCATCGCCGAGGGCCTCGCCATCCGCATCGTCAATGGCGACGTCCCTGAATCGCTCAAGAACAAGAGCCTGCTGGCTCTGGACATGGGCGCACTGATCGCCGGCGCGAAATATCGCGGCGAGTTCGAGGAGCGCCTTAAGTCGGTGCTCTCCGAGGTGCAGGCGGCCGAAGGGCAGATCATCCTTTTCATCGACGAGATGCATACCCTTGTTGGGGCCGGCAAGAGCGAGGGCGCCATGGATGCGTCCAACCTATTGAAGCCTGCCCTGGCGCGGGGCGAACTGCATTGCGTCGGCGCCACCACGCTCGACGAATACCGCAAGCATGTCGAAAAGGACCCGGCCCTGGCACGGCGCTTCCAGCCGGTCTTCGTCAGCGAGCCGACGGTGGAAGACACGATCTCGATCCTGCGCGGCCTCAAGGAGAAGTACGAGTTGCACCATGGCATCCGCATCGCGGATTCGGCCCTGGTCAGCGCAGCGACACTCTCCAACCGCTACATCACCGATCGCTTCCTGCCCGACAAGGCCATCGACCTCATGGACGAGGCGGCGGCACGCCTGCGCATGGCCGTCGACAGCAAGCCCGAGGCGCTGGACGAGCTTGATCGCAAGATCATGCAGCTCAAGATCGAACGCGAGGCGCTGAAGAAGGAGACCGACGAAGGCTCCAAGACGCGGCTCGATCGGCTGGAACAGGATCTGGCCGGCCTCGAGGAGCAGGCCCAGACCCTGTCGGCCAAGTGGCTGGCCGAAAAGGAAAGGCTGCAGGGATCGACCAAGCTCAAGGAAGAGCTCGATGCCGCCCGGTCGCAGTTGGAAATTGCGCAGCGCCAGGGTGATCTGGCCAAGGCCGGCGAGCTTGCCTATGGCGTCATCCCCGATCTCGAAAAGCGGCTCGCCGCCGCCGATGACGCGGATGGCGACGGCAAGCCCGACCCGGTCATGGCCAAGGAAACCGTCGAGGCAACCGACATTGCCCAGGTGGTGTCGCGCTGGACCGGCATTCCGGTGGACCGGATGATGGAAGGCGAGAAGGAAAAGCTCCTGCACATGGAAAGCTCGCTGGCTGCGCGGGTCATCGGCCAGGCCGAAGCGGTCAAGGCCGTCAGCAAGGCGGTGCGCCGCTCTCGCGCGGGCCTGCAGGATCCGAACCGGCCGATCGGCTCGTTCATGTTCCTCGGGCCCACGGGTGTCGGCAAGACCGAACTGACCAAGGCACTGGCGCAGTTCCTGTTCGACGACGAGACCGCCATGGTCCGGCTCGACATGTCCGAGTTCATGGAAAAGCACTCTGTCGCCCGCATGATCGGCGCTCCTCCGGGCTATGTCGGCTATGATGAAGGCGGTGTGTTGACCGAGGCCGTGCGGCGGCGGCCCTACCAGGTGATCCTTTTCGATGAGATCGAAAAGGCGCATCCGGATGTGTTCAACGTGCTGCTGCAGGTGCTCGACGATGGGCGCCTGACCGATGGCCAGGGCCGCACCGTCGATTTCCGCAATACGGTGATCATCCTCACCTCGAACCTGGGTGCCGAATATCTGGTCGAGCTCAAGGACGGGGAGTCGGTGGAGCTGGCGCGCGGCAAGGTGCTCGATGCAGTCAAGGCCGCGTTCCGGCCGGAGTTCCTCAACCGGATCGACGAGATCCTGCTGTTCCACCGTCTTGGCCGCGAACATATGGGCAATATTGTCGATATCCAGTTCGGGCGCCTCGAAGCCCTGCTCAAGGATCGCGACATCAGCCTGGAACTGACCCCTCGGGCCCGTGATTGGCTCGCCAATGAAGGCTATGACCCGGCCTATGGCGCCCGTCCGCTCAAGCGCGTCATCCAGCGTGAAGTGCAGGACGAGTTGGCAGAGGAAATCCTGTCAGGCCAGGTCAGCGATGGTGGGCGCGTGGTGGTCGATGCCGATGACAGCGGTATCGTGCTGCTGCCAGGCGGCAAGGCCGAAACCGGAGCGGCTGCATGAACAGGTGGGCACATGGTGGAGAAGGGCCGGTCTGACGACTGGCCCTTCCCTTGGTTGAGGGGGCGAGATAGGGCGGGGCGCCGAGGCTAATGACCACACTCGTCATGTGCTCATCGTGGCCGAACGCCGGCAATCCAGAGCCACGCCGGCCGCCATCAGGTCGTCGCCGGCCAACAAGAAACCGAAGGCGCTGCCAGGCAGACTTGCCAGGGATTCAAATCTGTCTTAGAACAAAAACGGAACATTGCTGGACAAGCGGCGATTGGAGAGCGTCATGGCCGAGCGTATCGACTATATCGAATTCCCCTCGGGTGACCGGTCTCGGACGAGCAGCTTCTTCCAGGAGGCCTTTGGCTGGGGTGTGACCAGCTATGGACCCGATTATGACGGGATCGAGGGTGCCGGCATCGGTGGTGGTGTTGATCAGGCAAGCGAGCGGGTTGCCGCCACCATGGCGGTGGTCAGGACCGATGATCTTGACGATGCCGAGCGCCGGGTGCGGGCTGCCGGCGGCGTCATCACCCGTCCGCAGTTCGACTTTCCGGGCGGGCGGCGCTTTCACTTCCGCGAGCCTGGCGGAAACGAACTGGCCGTCTATGTCGATCGGCCCGAATAGGGTCAGTTGCTCTGGGCGACTGAAACGGGGGCGGGTTCGCGTGCCATCAGGTCGTTGATCTGTGCAATGGTCTGGTTGAATTCGTCGCGATACTGAGCGGCCAGCACATTGTCCTTGGGCAGTTTGACGCTGAGCGGATCGACCAGGTTGCCGTTGATCTTGATCTCGAAATGCAGATGCGGCCCAGTCGACTGGCCAGTCGAGCCGACATAGCCAATGATCTGGCCTTGCCGCACGCGGGAACCGACGCCCAGTCCGTCGACATAGCGGGACATGTGGCCATAGGCGGTCTCATAGCCGTTGACGTGTTGCAGTTCGACCTTGTTGCCGTAGCCCGATTGCCACTTGTACCACTTGATCACGCCGTCACCGGCCGCATAGATCGGGGTGCCGGAGGGGGCGGCCAGGTCGACACCGGTGTGCAGCTTGCGGGTCTTGAAAATGGGGTGGAT